>NZ_JBHUCX010000004.1:115617-236829 GCF_042678105.1 Alicyclobacillus fodiniaquatilis | reverse complement strand
AGAACAACACCAGTGCGGAATGTCATTGACCATTAATGAGAATTTTGGAATTAGGACTCAATTACAGAAATTCTAAGCTGAAATACTCGGACACGCTCCTAGCATGCAGAAACATCACGTATGATGTGGTCCGCAATTGAATGCCCTTACATTATTAAATTTTCTATAAATCACCTCCGCAAAATAAACTTGCACAAAAGAACGTTCATCCCCCTACAAAACCTAAAGTTCATATCCAAACATATGATTCATTACTTAATTAACGAGATAATAATTCTGATTTTTCTGTTTGTCAACAAAAAAATATTTTAATAACTCCCTATGCTTCATCAAATACACGAATAATTACATAAAAATATATAATTTGATTGATAGGATTAATATTCCCTAACAAACATCCATTTTTGCACACAAAAATGCCTCCTCAAAGTGAACATCGAACACTTCGAAAAGGCTAAAAATCACTTATTTACAATATCACACGTAACTAGACCTGATATCTCCCCGCAGCAATCACCCGCTGTGCAATGCGACGATTGATGGCAATGGCGTTGATGGGAAAATTGCGAGTCAGTTTTTTGAGAATGGCCAATTGGGTACGCAACATATCGCCATCTGCGATGTGCGCCAGCAGCGTTTTCGCCGTTTGCTCTGTCACGGTGAACGCGTGTTCGGCAAACACAGCCGTCATATCTACCAGATTTGCAGCGTCTTTTCCTGAAGCAAGCACTTTTTTGGCGCGCAGCAACGCGCTTTCCAGCGCATACACCAAGATGGCCAGGTCCGCTAAGCCGGCGAGTACTTCTTGTTCGTCTTTAAGTTGCAGTTGATATTTCTCTACTGCTAACCCACCGACAAACAAGAAGGTCTTTTTCATCATGGCCAACATGTGTGTCTCGCGTTCCAGCGTGTCCCATTCACCAGACGGCGGCATGAGCATCAACAATTCTTCCTGCAGGGATTGCGCTTTTTGCAGCAGTGGCAGTTCGCCTTTCATCGCTTTGCGCAAAAGCGTATTGGGAATGAGCATGCGGTTGATTTCATTGGTTCCTTCAAAAATGCGATTGATGCGCGAATCGCGATACATGCGTTCAATTGGATAATCCTGAATAAAACCTGCGCCGCCGTGAATTTGCAAACCTTCATCGACGACTGTGTCCAGCGCTTCAGAACCAAAGACCTTTAATACAGAACATTCGAGCGCGTACTCGGCAATGGCCTTGGCAACTGCGGCGCCATCCGTTGTGTCGACCGAGGAAAGTTGCGCGTCGATATCCCCAGTCGCACGATAGGTCATGCTCTCGGTCACATAGGTCAAAGTATTCATACGGGCAATTTTTTGCTGAATGAGCGGGAAGCTGGTGATCGGTGTGCCAAATTGTTTGCGCGCGTTCCCATAGGACACGGATTGTTCTAACGCTTCTTTCATGGCGCCAACACTGCCGACTGCCAGTTTGTAGCGGCCGATGTTTAGAATATTAAACGCGATCACGTGACCTCGCCCAGGCTCACCCAGCAAATTTTTCACTGGCACCTTCGCGTCTTCGAGAATGAGCTGGCGTGTAGATGACGCTTTGATGCCCATTTTCTTTTCTTCCACCCCAGTGGAGACACCCTCATAATTTCTTTCGACAATAAAGGCGGAAAAGTGCTCGCCATCAATTTTTGCATAAACGATGAAAAGGTCGGCAAATGCCGAATTTGTAATGTATTGCTTCGTGCCATTCAAAAGAAAGTACTGTTTATCTGCGGACAACTTGGCAGTCGTTTTTGCACTCAGTGCATCCGAACCAGAGCCTGGCTCGGTCAGCGCATATGCCGCGATCCATTCACCACTCGCCAATTTGGGTAAATACGTTTGCTTTTGTTCCTCATTGCCAAAGAAGACGATGGGCAGCGTGCCAATCCCGACATGCGCGCCGTGTGTCAACGCGAACGAGCCTGCGCGACTCAGATTTTCCGATATCAGTGCACTCGATGCTTTGTCTGCCCCAAGACCATCGTACAACTCCGGTACATCCACAGCCAAAAGCCCAAGTTCCCCGGCCTTGCGGAGCAATTTCACCGTCAAATCCCAGTCTTGGTGTTCGAGTTGTTCTTGGTTCGGTCTGATTTCGTTGGTGACAAACGCTCTGGTTGTGTCAGCGATCATTTGGTGTTCAGACGTAAAATCTTCAGGTGTGAATATCTGCTGTGCTTCAATATCTTCAATCAAGTAGAATGCGCCACGAGCAGGTTTTCGCGATAGTTCTGCGCTCATTTGTTTTGCGCCCCCTCAAATCCAAGGTAAATTGCAATGCGTGGCCGATTAGACAAAGCACTCGAACACGCCCGCAGCCCCCATACCTCCACCAATACACATGGTGACAAGCCCAAAACGCGAACGGGTGCGCTTCTGCTCATGAAGAAGACTCACCGTCAAGCGCGCCCCTGTACAACCAAGTGGATGACCAAGCGCGATGGCGCCGCCGTTGACATTGACCTTGGCCTCTTCCATCTCCAGTCCACGAATGACCTGGATGGCCTGTGCGGCAAACGCTTCATTCAGCTCGATCCGCCCAATGTCCGCAAGCGACAAACCCGCAATCTGGAGCGCCTTCGGCACCGCGGCCACAGGGCCCACGCCCATGATGTCCGGATCCACACCAGCCACTGCAAAGCTCCGAAATGCCGCAAGCGGCGTCAAGCCGTACGCCTGCGCCCGTTCAGCCGACATCATGAGCACAAACGCAGCGCCATCGCTCGTTTGGGACGAATTGCCGGCGGTCACCGTTCCCCCCAATTGAAAAGCTGGCCGCAGTTGTGCAAGCCGCTCCAGAGACGTATCCCGGCGAAAGCCCTCATCTTTGTCAAATATGCTGGTCTGCTCGACGACACGCCCATCATCAGAGACGGTGACATCGCGCACTGGCACTGGCACAATTTCGGCTTGAAACTTCCCCGCGTCAATCGCCGCCGCCGCCAACTGGTGACTCCGCAAAGCGAACCTGTCCTGTTCCTCCCGCGTGATGCCAAATCGCTTTGCCACACGCTCGGCCGTGTGGCCCATACTCATATAGGTTTCCGGCAACTGATCTACAAGCGTTGGATTCGGCGCGAAATGATATCCTGTCATAGGCACCATACTCATGCTTTCCACGCCGCCAGCGACAATGACATCTGCCATTCCCGTCATGATTTGTTGCGCCGCGATGGCAATGGACTGCAGGCCAGAACTGCAAAATCGGTTGATGGTCATTCCCGCCACACTTGTCGGCAAGCCTGCGCGCAGGGCGATGATGCGGCCTACATTCATCCCTTGCTCTGCCTCTGGCATCGCGCAGCCCACGACGACATCTTCAATCGCCGTTTTGTCTACGCCAGTCACCCGTTTGAGCAGTTCCTGAATGACGATGGCGCCCAAATCATCTGGGCGCGAATGTCGCAAACTGCCCCGTGCCGCTTTGCCGATTGGCGTACGAGCGGCAGCCACAATCACGGCTTCTTTCACAGAACTCCCTCCTCTGATTGCCCAGGGGACATGTGAAAATCCATCAGTTTGAATGACTGAAGATTTTTTCACAAGTCCCCGAGTATGACGCTTGACATCAATTGCGCAGCGGCTTGCCCTTGGTCAGCATGTACTGCATGCGCGCTTGCGTTTTGGGTTCGCCAATCAAACTTAAAAACGCTTCACGCTCTAAACTCAATAGATAATCTTCAGTCACTTCTGTGCCACGCGGCACATTGCCGCCGGTGAAAATATTGAGCAAATGGGTGGCGATTTTCGCATCGTGCTGCGATATAAACCCGCCTTGGCGCATACTGTTCACGCCCGTTTTGAGCATGGCCGCTCCATCCCGCCCAATCACTTTGATTTTCTTTGGTTGCTCTGGATGATAACCACTGTTTGCCAGTATCCTGGCAACTTGCTTCGCGTCATAGAGTTGGTAGTCGCGATTGACACTGATGCCGTCCGTCGCTCGCAGATAACCTAACCGTTTGGCATCACGGGCGCTGGTTGAAACTTTGGCCATGGCAACCGTCTCAAACTGTTGACGAATATAGCCGTCAAATCGCATCTCCGTCGTCTCCGGCAAGTTTTCTGTCGCACGCAGGGTCATCTCTTTGCTCCCGCCGCCGCCCGGGATGAGCCCCACCCCCGTTTCAACAAGTCCCATGTAGATCTCTGCGGATGCTTGCACGCGCGTTGCGGGAAAACACAGTTCAACGCCGCCGCCGAGCACCATGTTGTGCGGGGCGGAAACCACCGGTTTGGACAGATACTTCAGCCGCATGCCCACCTGCTGAAACTGGCGAACAATCAGCTCTATCTCATCCCAGTTTTCATCCTGAGCCTCCATCAGCATCAACATCAAGTTGGCGCCAACGCAAAAATTTTTTGCCTCGTTATAAATGACAAGTCCGTCCCAATTGGCCTCTACTTCTTTGGCCGCATATTGCATCATTGCCACGACATCACTGCCAATCGCCTGTTTTAGCGAATGCATTTCCAGCGCCGCAATACCATCGCCAATATCGATGAGACTGGCGCCGCTGTTTTTGTGGATCACGCCATTTCTTGCCTTAAAATCGGCAAGCGTCAGCTTTTCGACAGGTTTCTCCGCCGCTTTAAAGTGCTCCTTACCGACATAGAACAGGCATTGACCGGATTCTGCAGACGCATAGAATGTGCGCTTGCCACTTGCAAGGAGCATCTCCACAAATTCCGGAATTTGTTCCCTCTCTTCACGCATGCGGGCAACCGATTGTTCAACACCCAACACATCCCAGATCTCGTATGGGCCAAGTTCCCAATGAAAACCCCATTTCATCGCTTGATCAACCGCAATGATGTCATCGGCAATTTCAGTTTGATGCTGTGCAGTATAGAGCAAGGTGCGCTTCAAAACGTTCCAGACAAACTGTGCAGCCGCATCTTTGCCGTAAGCCATGGCGCGCAATTTTTCCGGCAACGATTTCGAGACACGCGCCGCCTCAAAAGTAGGAGAAACGACTTTCTTGCGTGGGCGGTAGCTGAAGTTCTCCAAATCTAATGCCAGGATTTCATTCCCACTCTCAGTGCGCTTCCGCTTATAGAACCCCTGCTGTGTCTTCTCGCCCAACCAACGCTGCTCCAGCATGTGTTCAATATAGCGCGGCAATTGAAACGCTTTTTGTTCGGCAGCGTCACTGACTGATCGGCGCACATTCGCCGCAACATCTGCAAACGTGTCGAGACCAACGAGATCCAACGTGCGGAATGTGGCGCTTTTCGGCCTGCCAATGACCGTTCCCGTGAGCGCATCGACTTCATCGACACCGAGTCCATATTGCCCCATAGCGTCCAGTGTGGCGACCAGACCGTATGTCCCAATGCGATTGGCAATAAAATTTGGCGTATCTTTGGCGAAAACCACGCCTTTCCCCAAACGGCGTTCGGCAAATTCACGCATGGCTTCGATCACGTCTGCATCCGTGTCCGACCCGGGAATCAACTCAAGCAATTTCATATAGCGCGGAGGGTTGAAGAAATGCGTGCCCAGAAACCGTTTTCGCAAAGATATAGGCAGGCCTTCAACCATGTCTGCCAACGAGATGCCTGATGTGTTCGTCGAGAGGATGGCTTTCGGTGCAACCACGGAAGAAAGCTTTTGCCAAACATCCCGTTTGATCTCCAACCGCTCTACGACCGCTTCAATCACCCAGTCACAATCGCTCAGCCGCGCCAAATGGTCTGTCATGTTGCCAATTGAAATCAATTCTGCAGCCGTTTCATCATAAAAAGCGTTTGGCTTGGCTTTTTTTGCAGCCGCCACCCCACGCGCAGCAAAGCGATTGCGCACCGCTTGTGAAGATAAAGTCAATCCCTTTGCCGCTTCCTCAGGTGTCAACGCATCCGGTACGATATCAAGCAACAGCACGGAAATGCCCACGTTTGCCAAATGGGCGGCAATTTGCGCGCCCATGACGCCCGCACCCAAAACTGCTGCTTTGCGGATATTGAGGGTCACGATGACAATCCTCCTTCGTCTACCTCCCTTTGACCGACCGGTCGGTAGATCATTTCACTCCATGTTAGCAAAAACCCTAAATCGCTGTATAGAACGCCCGTCTCGGTGTATCTTATATCAGCAAACACATGAAAATGTCAGTCAAGCGATTTATCGTATATGCGCGCGCCAAGATGTCAGTTCAATTCAAATAACGCAGCGAAAATGGACAGGCTCAAAGCCTGCCCATGTTCAACTCAAGTGGTCGATGCCGCATTTGCATTTCTGAATTGTTGAATTCGCGCGTCAAACGCAGAACGCAATTGGTGAACAAGTTCCAAATTCGCAGCCTGCCATATCCTCGTACATCCTTCTGGCTCCACCGCCAACGGATGTGGTGCGACACTAGGCAATGTCGCTTCGATTGGACAATGAGGATGTGTAATCACTTCACCGATTGGAAAAATTTCTGTCGTCGTCCCCGTGAGAAACATCCCCTCAACACGCGCCAACTGTGTATAAGGCAATTTTTGCTCATAGACGGGAATCTGTAAATCTGCGGCCAAGTCGAGCACAAACCGCCGAGTGATGCCAGGCAGTATGTACCTGTCCGTCGGCGCTGTGATGAGCGCGCCATCGCGAACGAACCACAAATTTGAACTAGCGGCCTCCAGCATGTAGCCGTCACGAACAAGCAGCGCCTCATCTGCCCCCGCGTCATGCGCCGTTTGCTTGGCGAGAATATTCGGCAGTAAATTGATGGTTTTGATATAGACGTTTGCCCAGCGCTCATCAGCTTGAGCCAGCAATGTCCCAACGCAGGCAGAAGGATGAGTGGTTACGGGGCGAACCACCAGACTGACAGCTGGCGCAATCTCCCCTTCTGGGAACAAGTGGTTCCGCAGCGCCGCGCCGCGTGTCACCTGCAGATAAACCGACGCCTCGCGCTCACCGCTTTTCGCGATGGCGGTTTGAATCAGTTCCTTATAGCCCAACGCATCATGCGGTGATGCGATCCGCACCGCCGAGAGGCTGTTCAGCAATCGCTCAATATGCCATTCAAGTAGAAACGGCCGCCCAGCGTAGACCCGGATCACCTCATAGACGCCGTCGCCAAACTCATGACCACGCTCTTCAATGGGTACGACGCCTTCGGCGGGATCGACAAAACGGCCGTTGTAATAGCCTATCACAGCCATACGCAACCCCCTCACTTTGTCAAAAGTTACAGTCATCATATCACAACAGGGCTTGGGGACATGTGAAAATCCATTCTCAAACCACCTGTCTCCGCATAGCCGTAAACAATCGGGTTGAAAATACTGTCAAATCAAATTATGATAAATCTGGGGCAGAGGACATAGCGCCTGTGCCTGATGAAGGAATGACCAATTTGGATAATTCTCAGCAAAAGGAACTTGGGGCATACATCGGCAGATTATTGCGGGATAGTTTTGGCAAAGGGCCCGAGGGTACTTTTGTTTCCATTGGCGGACATTTTGTCACCGTGTATCTGCGGAATTTTATGTCCCCCACTGAACAAATCCTGATGGAACAACGCCAGGAAGCGATGGTCGTCTCCACGCGGGCAACCCTGATGGAAAAACTGATCCCTGAAATCAAAACAGGCATTCTTTTTATCACAGGCATCGAGTTGCAAGAACTCTATTACGACTGGGGATTGCACAACCGGTCAGGCATGATGATTGGCATTTCTGTCGAGCCTTTTGCTGCGCCACCAGTAAATGAAACGTACGTCGGAAAAGCGCAAGTTCACCGCGAAGTGGATGATATCAGTCAACAGGCGCAAAAGGTGCCTGATGAAACGTATTCATGTGAATTGAATCGCAGAACGCTTATCGTCATCCGCAACGGCATATTGGTTGCCATTGAGAAGGAATTGATTCGGCTAGGGTATGAAATTGCGCTGAAGTACGCGAAGGGAAACTTAGAAAAACGATACCTTCATAACAGCAATCACTTTGAGTCGAGTTTGAATAAAAAAGTCATTGACATCTTTTTGGACTGGGATTTCGTTCGCGATAAAAGTGTCATCGCATTTGTTTTGAACGAGTGACCATCATCAATTTGGCGGGTATGAGCTAGACGCGAGCTAGACATGAGCCGAATGAGACACAACGTGTCTCGTTCGGCTTTTTATGTGTCTGCGCGCCGTTTGACAAAAGGAGTGTGTATTGTTTGAAGGATCAAAGTCTCAAACTTGCCGAAAAAGAATGTTCAAAACTGCGGCGCGCACTGCAATTCGCTGGTGTTGGTCTGTGGGAACTGGATTTGGATACACATGTATCGGTCTGGAGCGAGGAAACTTATCACATTTTCGGGCTCAAGCCCAGCCATGAGCCGATCCCGCTGCATGCCATCTTACAGATGATTTTGCCGGAAGATGCGACTGTTGTGCGTTCAGCTATCGCCAAAGCGCGCGCAGAACGCATTGACGTCAAATATCGAATGAAACGCGATGATGGCTCCATACGGTTTTTGCACGCACAGGCCACAGCTGCACCTACACCCGCATCGCGCGTGATTGCAGGCATTGTCCAAGACATCAGCGCGCAAAAAGAAGCCGAACAGAAACTAGAGGATATCCAGTCCAGTCACAAATTCATCACCGAAAATACGACCGATGAAGCGATGATGAAAATTGAAAAATTATCTGCCGTCGGCCAACTCGCCGCCGGCATTGCACATGAAGTGCGCAACCCGCTGACCGCGCTCAAAGGGTTTACACAGATATTGCACGCGACGGCGATGGGTGACCAACGACGATATTGTGACATCATGCGCGGCGAGCTGGATCGCATTGAAATGATTCTGAACGAACTATTGTTGCTCGCCAAACCACATGTGATAAATATTCAACCCACGAATATGAAATACATTCTTGAGGAAGTGACAACCCTGCTCTACGCCCAAGCTGCTTTGAACAATGTCGTGATGAAAACAGAAATTGGCAATAAGATTCCACTGGTGGCATGTGACGCCAATCAACTCAAACAAGTGCTGATCAACGTGATGCAAAACGCCATTGAAGCCATGCCCCATGGTGGAGACATGGTCCTCAAACTGACGGCAGATGAAGGAAACGTGCATCTCGCGTGCATCGACAATGGACAAGGGATTCCGGCGGATCGACTCAATCAGTTGGGGAAGCCGTTTTTTTCAACCAAGTCAAAGGGAACGGGGTTGGGGTTCATGATCAGCCGCAAGATCATCGAAGCGCATGGCGGCGATATCCAAGTTGCCAGTGAAGTCGGCAAAGGGACGACCGTCCGCATTGTCTTGCCAGCCCATACATAATGTCAAAACAGACAGCCGGTCAACTGCAATGAGGTTCAAAGCGCGAGATTGGCAGATTCGCCAACCTACTTTGGGAAATTACCCAGGCAAGGCGACTGGCTCCTCCATTATAAAGGTATTAAAGGAAGCTAAGGAGGATAAGCCAATGACTAACCGACTGTCCAAAGAACAAATCGATTTTTACCAAGAAAACGGATTCGTGCAAGTGGATGACGTGCTTTCTGCAGATGAATTGCAAGAGTTTCGGCAATACATCGAGGAAGCCATGCAGGAAGAAAACCAGAACGCCATCAAAAACAACGCTCAAAACGGCAGCTACTATCGTGTGCTCAATCAAAAAGTGAATACATGGCGCGATCACGGAGGAATGGCGAGGTACGCGTTCCACCCACGCTTCGCACAGATGGCCCGCCAACTCACAGGCGCGGATGGCATTCGCTTTTTTCACGATCACGCTTTGTGGAAGATGCCCGGAGACTCGAAACCGACGCCTTGGCATCAAGATTTGCCGTATTGGCCAATGGATCAAGACAAAGCGTTGTCCATCTGGATTGCGCTTGACGACGTGGACGAAAATAACGGCTGTATGATGTTTGTCCCCAAATCGCAAACGGTCGGCAAATTAAAGGGCATCGATCTCGTCAATCCGCAAGACATTTTTCAATTTACAAAAGGGACTTTCGTAGAGGAACAACGTCCAGTCATCGTCCGGATGAAGGCCGGAAGCTGCACATTCCATTCCGGTCTGACTTTTCACTACGCGCACGCCAACAACACGGCCAATCCGCGTCGGGCGTTTGCCATCATCTTCATGCCAGATGGAACAGTGTACAACGGGCAGAGACATGTGGTGACAGATGACTGCGCCTTGACACCCGGACAACCTTTTGCTGGTGGTCGTTTTCCTCGTCTCGCTTGAAAAGCGCCCTCATCCAATTCGCAAAAAGCCGTCCGCAGGTCCATGCCTGCGGGCGGCAAAATCCTCAATCTGATGCGTTCACATTCACTTGGCGCCGATATTCACTGGGTGTCAGCCCCAGTGCGCGCTTAAACGTTTTGTTGAAGTAGCTGATATCCCCAAACCCTACACGCAGCGCGATTTCCGTAATCGGCTCTTCGGTCTTCGCAATGAATTCCCTTGCAAATGAAAGTCGAATATCATTGCGAAACTGGATGAACGTCTTCCCGACATGACGTTTAAATTTATCGGTAAAAGCAGACTGGCTCAAGCCGCACAAATGGCTGACCTGCTCTAATGTCAAAGGGCTTGCATAGTGAACCTGGATAAAATCACGGACATGATTCAACATGGCCTGCTCGTCCGTGATGCTGGCCATGGTCGGCTCTTCTTGCTTGTGCTGATAGCATCTGCTTAAAAAAATGAACACTTCAATCAGACGCGTTTTGATCAAAATTTGATACCCTAATTGCTGTCGTTCATACTCCTCTAGCAATTTATCCAACAGCAATTTCATTTCCATTCGTTCCTCTATGTTCAACTTCAGGTGCGATTGAAAATTCAGTACCTCCCGCAGGAAAGGCTCTACATAGAAAAAATCGAGGAATGATGTCACCTTGGACAGGGTGATTAGTTCTTCTTTGAACACGGATGGTTGAAACAAGATATTGTACACCGTCAAGGAACCTGCCCCATCAACACGGTACATATGCTCAACTTCAGGTTCAATGACAAACACATCACCTGCGGTGATGGTATAAGAATGTCCTTTGTACACATGCTCCCCACGCCCGCTCACAACATAGACAAGTTCAACGAAATCGTGACAATGCGCTTCGATGCCACTGTCCTGAAAGTAATAAGATTCTGCATGAAAGAGCAGTTCGTTATTGAAATAATCCTTTCCCTCCAGCCGATACATACGATTCTCCTTGGCCATTCGGATCTGATGCCTTATCTGATTCAAATCACTTCAAGAAAATACTTGCGCGATCCGATATAATGATGGTGGGTTACATATCGATGTTTGCAAACAGCATGAGCAAATAACGTAAAACGGTTGCTAATCCACATGGGCTTAGACAAATCATCATGTTTTTGGAAAGGATTTTGATGCGTGTGACCGATTGTCTCTTCTGCAAAATTGTCGCTGGTGAAGTGCCCGCTGACAAGGTGTTTGAAAACGACGAAGTATTGGCATTTCACGATATTCGCCCGCAAGCGCCCGTCCATGTGCTTTTGATTCCAAAGAAGCACATTGCCTCGGCACAGGATGTCACGGCAGAGGATGCGCCGTTGATTGGCCGTTTGCAAGCCATTGTCCCTGAAGTGGCCGAGAAACTGGGCGTTGCCAAACAAGGGTATCGACTCGTGACCAACATCGGCTGGCACGGACAGCAAACGGTCGCACACCTGCATTACCATCTGGTAGGTGGGCGTCAATTGGCATGGCCTCCGGGTTAATCCGCGGGGCCATCCGATGTGACCACATCCAACGGTGGCACCTCTGTTCCATTGAGCACTAAGTGGGCGATCACGTTTGCCCGTATGGAGCCAATGGCTGAACAGTACTTTTCTTCACTTAAGTGAATGGCCCGCCACGCCTTCGAGGCTGGGACATCCCCTTCCACATGATATGTCAAGTGAATTTCGGTAAACGCCTTAGGATGCTCGTCTCGCCGTACTGCTGACGCTTCAATTTCCAGCCCTTTCATGTCCAAGCGCATTCGCTCCAAAATCATCGCGATATCAATTCCAGTGCAACCGACAATGCCCATCAACAACAGCTCCATGGGACGATTGCCTTGACCAGTCCCTCCCTCTTCGCGCTTGGCATCCATATAAATCGTGTTTCCAGATGGCCCGTCCGCTTGAAAATGGCGTTGACCAAGCCATTTGCTAATTACTTTCATTTCCAATCACGCTGCCCCCCATTCTGAAAATACTTTCGTATTTTTGTAGTTCACCTGCGTGACGCCTTGTATGTTCATGCCACTCGGATGAGACATCACGTATGGCGGTATACTCAAGTATAGTATACCGCATTCCACACGTCAGAACTTTTCAAACATATGTTCATCTAATGTGCAGATGGCCTTCCATTCCCGGCTCAGGCACCCCGTTCTTATCCGAATAATAGCGAAATGAACCTTTCTTATCTGGCGTAAATCGAACATCGACCTTTTGGCCAGGTTGCAGATTTTGCGTGAATACATAAAAGTCGGGAACGACAAAATTATGTATACGTGTGCCATTGTTCTGAACGACGGCATGAAATTCCTGCCGGAATTCTGCCTGGATATTTGCAGGCTGGATGCTTCCATCCTGCAAAACGACCTGTACCGTAGCAGCCGATACAGTGAACGGTGCCAGTGCAAAACTTCCAATCAATACGCTTGCGCACAAAGTTAATACACGCACAGGCACTCACCTCACTCGCGCTTCAATCATCTATCTCATCGTTGAGGAATTTTTCATGTCCCAGGGGACATGGGCGGACACATACTTAGCATGGCTTTGCCTGCATCGTCTCATGCGTCACCACCACGCGAGTGAAGCTGCCAGATTCGCGCAAATCAGTCCCACACAGATGCCGCCCGCCGCCCCGACAACCACATCGCTCATGTAGTGAAGACCGCAATAAACACGAGATATGCACAAGCAAATGGCCATCACCAGCAAAATGGTGTGGTACCCAGACAATCCACTTGCGCCGCATGCCAATGCCATAGCGCCGCCAGCGTGATTGCTCGGAAACGAATCACCGGGATCATGCGCGAGCAACGGCTGAAACGGCTCAGTATCAAATGGTCGCGGTCGCGCAAGCAAACGACTGATGGGCTCGTGAATCAGACGAATGACAACTGCGGCCACAATGGCGGATCCTGCTCGAAAAAAAGTCATTCGTTCATCACTGGTACCACCGATGACATCGGCTGCAGCAATCACGAAGAGACCCAGCATCGCAATGGGTGTATATTTCGCGACAACGACCATCACCACATTGACGAAAGTCCATTTCGGCCACAGCCGTTCAATCTGTCTTGTCACCCAGTTGTCCACATGAAGACAAATTGCCCAGAACGAATCCATCAACCCCATGCATGCTGGCTCTCTTTCATCGGATAATCGGTTCCTCTAGCCATCTGCGTGCTCAAATCATCTCGAAACGACGCATCCAATTGCGGGACGTTCTGAAGCACAACGTCCGCTTCATGGTTATATGTATAAGCCTGATGGCTGAAATTCGCACTGCCGATGATGAATGTTTTACCGTCATCCACGTCGATGATTTTGGCGTGCATCAACTCGCCGTCATAGGGCCGATAATACCGAACCATCGCCCCGGCGTTGCGCAAGGCATCCACAGATGCGCGATTGTAATACTCCGTCGGGTCCACCAATAAATTCAACGCCACTCCGCGCCCGACAGCAGCCTCTAGCGCAGAGACCACTTGCTTGTCGGAGAGGACAAACGCCTCCATATCGATGGTTTTCCGTGCAGTTTGAATCGCATGTAGCACCGCTGTTTGTATGTGCGCGTCATCCACGAGCGGCAATTGCAGCGTCGGGGCTTCAACTGCTTGTCCACCAGCTCGCGCAAAATCCCAGAGAAACATCGTTTTAAACGATGCGTTTGGGTGCATGATGACAACTGAAGCGTCATTGTTTTTCCAACTTTGGTCGCCAAAATTCATGCCGCCAATCAGAACGCCATCATCCGTGACCAGCATTTTGACGTGGTCTATTCCCTCTTTTATCGAAAGTTGGCGCACATTGACGCCATCCTTCTGCAAGGTGGGAAATCCGGTTTCCGTCGAATGGGATTCAGTCGCATCCAGCACCACGCGAACGTCCAACTTGTGTTTGTGCGCTTCGGCCAACGCAGACATGATATCCGGATCTGACAGTTCGTACATCTCCAAGTAAACTTCGTGGTGGCTGTGCGCAATCAACTGCAACGCCGCTTGCTTCACCTCTGGTCCCCAGACAAAGCGGATTCCACTTTTCGTCGTCACCTGCTGCGGCAATCGTTGTGTGGTATCCATGACAACCCCATTTTTGGGGGTACAACCAACCAAAGCCACAGCAAACAGACAAAGAAAACCAGTGGCAAGTCGACGAAGAAAAGAGTTGGTATGCTTCATTAGAATGAACTCACCTCATAAATTCCAAAGCGCCTATCGGATATCATTCCCGGTGCCACGGCATTCGCGATGCTGCAATGGACTGACCATTTTCAACTGCCTACCGGGGGGTGCTGGTACCACGTAAAGCGTCTCTCAAGTGTCGCTGATACAGTTTCCACAGAACGCAGAAAAGCCCTTTTTACTATCCTTTATTTATCCAAAATGATAAATTTGGTTGCGAACAAATGGTCGGCTTCCTCGCGTCTTATCTGGATGTCAACAACAAACATCACGATATCACGACAAGAAAGCCCAGAATAACTCGTTTTTCTGTATATCACAAATGGCAATGGCCGTCACGCCCGTTTTGCCTTTGCGCGGTGGTACGCGCCCCAACGATACTCTATCCGCCGGAATAGACCAGGGCTTTGTTTGTTTCTCGCAAACAATCTGTGGCTCGGCGCAGTATTCTGCTCGATGAGCCACACCTTTCCTTTCACATCCACCGCCGCATCGAAGCCCAGCTCTCGATATTTTTGATAGTTGTCAAAATGACGGGCTGCCAGAAAACCCAACTGTTCCAATTTCTGCATACATTTTTTGCATTTCTCTTGTTTCCACCCAAGCGCATTGGCCAGCGCGACATCCACATCAATGACCGTTCCATGAGACAGCGCCGTATTGGTGACAATGCTGTTCCCACCAGCCACTTTGGCCACCATTCCAGAAAATTGCCATTTCCCGCCTGGTCGATCACGCTGCATCATCACGCGAATATCAAACGGTTTTCCTTTGTATTTCGCCAAATGAATTCCCTGTTGAACAATGTAGGCTTTGCCATCTCGCACTTCGTCCAAATAGCGTGTCACATCATCCAGCGACGAACATGCGCGCTGGGCGTAGACATTTTTCTTGACCATATAACCGTGCTTGGTCGTCCATACTTTGCAAATCCCCTTGCCTTGACTCCCGGCGCACGGTTTTACGTAAACCATGCCATACCGCCGCATGTATTGTTTGAGTGACGCATGTGTGTACCGCGTCGTCTCTGGCAGGTATCTTCGGACATGTTTATCCTTGGCGAAAAAACGATAGAGTAGATATTTGCCCATTTCCGGTTTCCGCGCGCTCACCCGTCCATCTCCTTAAGTTTTCCATAGATTATGCACAACGCGCCGAAAACGAACGGGCAAAAAGAATTTGTGTGAAAAGAAAATTTTAAGCGAAAAGGTGAAACATTTTGCGGAGGTGCGCCGTCTAATCTAGTGAGAGATTAAAAGATGAAAGAGGGAATCAACGTGGGACTCGGATTTCTTTTCACCGTTGTCTTGCTGTCCGCAATGCTTGGTCTGTTCGCGAAGTACGCACTGTCCGCCGACCAACAACCAACCGATTCAGAGGCCAATCCGCTTGAACACGCCATCGAAATTCAAGAAAGCCAGACACAAGCCGTCAGCGTTGAATCCGAACAGCCAGTTGAACATCCTCACGCCATGTGATGTGGATGTGTCCACATTTGACGTTTCTGCTGGTCAAATTGTGGGACGAGCCGTCCGCTCGACTCCATTGGGGTGTCATCGGGCACAGCGATTGTGCGTTGCGGACCTCCCGCGCCAAAGGCGCTGGGTTCTAGCGTTTCGCGGACTGGGTGCGCATGACGCAGCCACTGCTCACTTTCTCGGTGCGCTTGGTCCAACAACCAATCGACTTCCAGCCCGACAAAGCGAAATATCGCCAAGGGATGCTGTTGCGCCTCCGCTAACAAATGATGTAACAACGCGAATGCATGCACACAGAGTGGTTGCCAATCACTGCAAGTACACTTGGTTTGATCTTGCAGCTTGTTCCACGATGAGTCGTCAGGAAACAAAGTCAATCCGTTCTCGTTGACGAAATCAATCAGGTCAATGTCCCACTCCCCTGAAAAGTGCGCAGCAATCCAATCTGGTCGATGCGCCAACCATTTCGCAACCTGGTTTGCATATGCGGTGTAATCAGCCAAACACGGCAGAACCACTTGAAAGTTCCCCCGCTCTGGCCCTGTCGCCTTCACTGTGGCGGCAATGACGCCTTGACGCATGTGGACATCGTGCACAACGCCAGCACGCGCGTCTTGTTTGCCTCTGCGCACACGCGATTTGTCTGCTTGTTGCAAAATGTTCTTCCACGCTTGCTCCACAACGGAAATACGCGCCTTGGCACTCACGCTTCATCTTCCTCCCAGACACTTTGCTTATCCAGTGCAAATAACGCACGCAATGCGTCATCGTCCAGTTCCGTCACCCATTCGCTCGAACCGCCGACAATGGCCTGCGACAACTCTCGTTTCATGGTGATCAACTTGTCGATCCGCTCTTCCAACGTGCCTGCGCAAACCATTTTGTGAACCTGCACATCCTTTGTCTGCCCGATGCGGTACGCCCTGTCTGTCGCTTGATCTTCAACCGCAGGGTTCCACCACCTGTCAAAATGAAAGACGTGGTTGGCCCGCGTCAGATTGAGACCCACACCGCCAGCGCGCAACGAAAGCACTAAAACCGGTGAGGGATCCGTTCCCTTCTGAAACGCCTCGACCATCTCACCGCGCGCCGCGGCGTTTAAGCCCCCATGGAGAAATTTGGGACGAACAGCCAGCGCGTCGGCCAGCGCATCACAGATAATTTCTCCCATGTCGCGAAACTGTGTGAAGACAAGCGCACATTCACCTTCAGCGACAACGGTACTTAAGAGCTCGACCAACTGACGCAATTTGCCAGAGCGCCGCACCGTCGCGTTGCCGCCCGAAATGAGACAAGGATGGTCACACACCTGCTTCAAGCGCACCAGCGTCGCCAAAATCTGTCCCCTGCGCGACATGCCGCCACCTTGCAGAGGTTGAATATCGGTGAACAGTTGGTTGACCAAAGCCTGATACACCGCCGCCTGTTCACTGGTCAACAAGGCGTGTTCGTTCACTTCCCATTTCTCCGGCAGTTCCGTCTGAATATCAGGATCTGACTTGCGCCGTCGCAACAGAACTGGCCGCAGCAAAACCTGTAACTTCGTAGCCGTCTCGCCATTGGGGTTGCGTTGAATCGCTTCCACAAACATCTTGCGGAACCAAGTCACCGTGCCAAGGTATCCAGGATTCAAAAAATCCATCAACGCCCAGAGTTCTTCCAAGCGGTTCTCCATTGGCGTACCCGTCAAGGCGATGCGATGCACGCCCACAACCGTTCGTATCGCCTGCGCCTGCTTGGTATCCGCATTCTTTATATTTTGCGCCTCATCAACGATGATCGTATCAAAATCATGCATCGTCAGACCATCCAGATCACGCACCAGCGTGGCATACGTGGTCAACACCAGATCCACATCCGCGTTCGGGCCGACATGTCCTGTCAAATCGCGTTGCTGGCCATGGTGAACATACATGCGCAAACTCGGGGCAAACCGCTTCAGTTCGGCCTTCCAGTTTGGCAAGAGCGAAGTTGGGCAAACAAGCAGATGGACGCCGGACGCGGCGTTCGCGGCTTGTAAGTGCAAGAGATAGGCCAACACTTGAACCGTTTTTCCAAGCCCCATATCATCTGCCAAGCAGGCTCCACAGCCAATCGAGCGCAGGTGCAACAGCCAAGAATAGCCTACTTGCTGGTAATGGCGCAGTTCTCCTAAAAAGGATGACGGCTGCGCGACAAGCGGCGGATCGGCAGCTTGACTGAGCATATGAAGCACCTGTTCCAAAGGCTGCGCCTCTTCCTGAAAATCCACCTCTACGGGAATATCCTCTTCATCTGATGGCATCAACAAGACGCGCGACAGATCCATCAACCTCGTAGCATCGGTGTGAAGGCCTCCCAGCTCATTGATCTGACGTAATATTTCGTCCACCGGCACCAAACGCCATGACCCATTCACCTGAATAAATGGCGTTTGCGCCGCCACGAGCTGCGCAAACGTCTGACTTGACACCTCTTCATCATCAATGACCACCGACCAGTCGAAATCCACCAGCCGATTTGCGTCAAACCCTTGCATGGCTGCGCCGGACTGGCGCTTTTTTTCAGCTTTGGCGCGTTTGACTCGAACGCGCACACGCACGCGGCTGCCATCGGAGCGCAAGACGTTCGGCGCTTCCACGACCACGCCAAGCGCACGCAGCTGCGGGACAGATTCGGTCAAGAAACCATAGACATCATCGGCAGAAATGATGCAGCCATTTGGGGCAGGCAACATCAATGATTGACGAATTTGCGGACAGACGGCGCCCGCTGATTTGAGCGCTGGCAATATCCATGTATCTGGCGCAAGAAGCATGTCGTCACCGAGCGGCCACACGCGTTCCACTTGCCGCCACCAGTCATCCAGCCAACCAGCTGTGTTCGTGTAGCGGTGGCGAACCTGATAATACAGCTGCCAATCAGCAGAAGTGCCATCCCCCGTCGGCGGCATGAGACACAAGGAAAGTTCGTAAAAGCTTTCTCCCGACTGATCATCAATCAGTTCGGGCATCCAACCTGATTTTTGCAAGGCCTGGCGCATCGTTTTTGCGACCAACCAGCCATCTGCCGTAAAGGTCCGCTTCGCCCCGCGCAGGGCCTCCTGCCATGCCGAGATGACATCCGCCTCGCCACGATACATCACACGGTACGATCCGCCGTTGGTCGCCGTTGCATCGTTCACACCGACGATGGTTTTGCGCACAAGTACGTCCACGCAAAGCAAAAGCAGCCAATCCATCGAATCAAAATATTCGTCCACATCTGCTTTGCCTAGACATGCAGTGACAAAACGCCGTACCTTGCCAAACAGTCCCATACGCTGACTGCGCAAACGCGCCGTTGACCAAGCAGGTACCCAAACACCGACAAACGTTCCATTGCCGGAACCCCAACTTGGCATAATATCATCCGTAGCGGCTGCTGTTTCACGCAGCACGCGCAAACACTCAAATGGTGAAAACGAACCTACGAACGCAGCAGCAATCACATCCTGTTGCCACACCAACGTCTGAGCCAGCGCAAAGGCGTCGAGCGCCAGTTGCAGTTGTTGACCAGCTTCTGTATGGAAAACCGCTTCATCCAGGCCGAGCTTTGCAAGTTCATACAACAGATGCACAAGGCCGACATCTGTCAATGCCACCTCGCCTGCTGACAGATCCACCGCCGCGATGACGCCATCATCGACCAGCGCTTGCAGAATAGGGCGAAGCGGGTGATCCGGCACTGCCGACGCCGCTTCTCCAAAGGAGAACACGACCTGATCCTGTTCATTCATTTGCGCTCGCATCTCCCAGCGCAGACCAAGCATCATTTTACCATCGTTGTCAGCCATGCTCTCACCGCTTTACTGAAGGGTCGCCTGCTAAAAGGTCAATTGCTCAAAAAGTCTGTTCCTCCATCTTATCATTTGTGACAGTTTGACGTAAAACCAGAGACAAGCGCGTCACCCCGTTCAGCAAAAAAAGGACAGGCTAGTTGTGCTGCCTGTCCTGCGCAAAAAGACATAAAGATCAAGTAGACTGCCATGCATGATACGTCCTACACCAGCAGAGAAATACCGGTCCATCAAGGGATCGTGAATAGCGCCATCAAGGCGCTGTGCGATTTCGCAGTCGCTTAACGCTCAACATCGTGATCGTCCGGGCTATCATTGGCAGCGAGTGTCCGCGCATCGCCAAGCGTCGCTTCACAGCGCCCGCCCTCATCACAAATATCATCAGGTGATTTTTCCTTGGCCACTGCCTGCCCCAGTTCATTTGCCAGCTGCATCTTCGATTTGGATTGTCGTGGGTCTGTCAACATGACCACCTCCTTTGCCACAGTTCACTTAGTCTTTTCGGAGACGACGGACGATATGCGAATCATTTAATGCGTGCGCACGCATACGCATAGACCTTGTCCCGTATGTTTGGAGTATAGATGTGATTGCAGATGAAAAGAGGATGCCCATGTTTACCGGAACAATCGCGACCTGTTTGCTCGATTTCTGCGTGGCGATGGGGCTTGTGGTCGGCGGTTCTCTCTTAGGTGGCTGCGCCGCGTTGATCACGCACAACAATCCGGGTTCAACGATGCTCAACCTGGCCGACGAACTGAAAATTTGGGCGTTGGTTGCAGCGCTTGGCGGTACGATGGACACGTTGCGCGTGATTGATAGAGGGGTGTTTGGCTTAAATATTCTCCCGATGGCCCGTCAATTGATCTTTCTTGTCGCGGCGTTCCTTGGATGCCAAGCCGGCTATCTGATCATTGAGTGGATCGTTCACGGAAGCGACGGCCATCTATGAAAAGACTGATTGCCATTTTTTTGCTTGGCGTCATGGCCGGCGCTGTGGCGGTAACGCTTTATGCGACGCGGGATTTGGACAAACTTCACGACCAAGTGAAAACGTTGGAACAGACGAATGAGGAGCTTTCGACAGAAAATGCATTTTTGACGGCGCAGTCACAACAGCCAGACATCAAACAACCGCTCAAAAACATTCAGGTGGAATGTATCACCACGCCCGATGATCCGTCCATAGAAGCCGTCATCAAACAGAAGGTGATCAAACGCTTGTCCTTTTTTCTCGGCAAACCGCAAGACGTGCTGGTCAATCACCCGGATTTGCCCGCCAATATCTTGGATGGCCAATTGGTCCACGTGGGGAAACAAAAGTTTCGAGTCACGGTCACACTTGTTATAATGACTCACGACGAGTTGCACTTGCGTGTCCGCGGACGCTTGGACACATGAAGTTGCCTGGCAGATGGCGCACGCAAAGGTATCGACTATATTTACAGGACGGAGTCGTGGCTTGTGCTTTATAGTGATATGTCAAAAGAACAACTGCAAAAAGAGATGAAGGAATTACAGCAAAAAGGACAGCGCGCTTTTGATGAAGAAAATTGGAGTGAATACGAGGTGCACATGACGAAATGGTACCTTGCCAAAAGCTATGAAATGCTCCCTGACGCAAAAATTGAAGTTGGACGCACGTATCGCCTCGCTGAAGTGTATGACCGCCTGACCGTCACCGCACTGGAAGGCGTGATGGCTTGGGGAATACAGCAATCATCCGGAGAGACCATTGCCGTGCCCATCGCACGGCTTGAAGCGTATGACGACGATTTGTAATGAGTAAAATATTCCCCTAGTCCAGATTGTAACCCCCCCCCCTCAAAATCCACATCCGAAAACGGGGTTGCGCCAAATTCGCAAACCCCCGTTCAGATATCGACACTCGGCTGCTCAGATGCGGACAATCATATCAGCGAGCGTCTTTGGCGCACTGTTGAGTGTTTTTGCGCCTTCTTCTGTGATGACAATCAAATCTTCAATCCGCACACCGAATTTCCCCGGCAGATAAACCCCTGGTTCAATGCTCATGACCATCCCCGGCTCCAGCACTTGCTGGTTGCCAGCCATGACAAAGGGCGCCTCGTGAATATCTAAACCGACACCGTGGCCTGTCCGGTGATTAAAATACGGACCATATCCACCATCTGTGATGACTTTGCGCACAACCTCGTCGACATGTCCCAAAGTGACGCCGGGCTTCGCTGCGGCAATGCCCGCCAGATTGGCTGCTAGCACCAACTCATACACAGTGCGCACTTCCTGTGTCGCTTCGCCAATTACAAACGTGCGCGTAATATCGCTGCAGTACAGATTGTGAATGCCGCCTGTATCGACAATCAGCGTCGTCCCTGCCTGCAGTTTTGTTCGATCCGGTTCGTGGTGCGGTTCGGCCCCATTTGCCCCGACGCCGACAATCGGCGGAAATGACATTCCTTCGGCGCCGACTTCTTCCCACAATTGCGCCAGACGGTTCGCGATCTCCTTCTCCGTCTGACCTGCGGCAAATTGACGGGCAAGTCGTTGCACGACCTCGTCAGCCTGCTTCGACGCATGCAGAAGTTCCTGCAGTTCGACTTCGTCTTTGACCACCCGCACCGCTTCAATGAATCCATCGCCCGCCACCGTCTGGAGCGCCGCAGGCAAATCCGCCTGCAGTGCAAGCAGATGTCTCGCCTGCCAAGCGCCATCAATCGCAAGTTGCCCGCTTTGTGCGCCTATCGCTTGCACGATGAGTGGATAAGGTGAATCCCCGTCTGACCAATACGTGGTGGGTACCTGCATGGCCGAGACAGGCGACCGGAACATCTCGTGTGCGACGGCGCGCACTTCGCCATCGCGTCGGACGATGAGTGCGGCTGCCCGCTCGCCCGTTTCTAATCCAACTCCGGTAAAATAGTAAAAACACGCAGGATGTGTCAGTAAGATGGCCGCTACATCTGCTGCTGCTAGTTGTTCTCTAAGGCGTGTTTGACGTGTTGCGTGAATGTTTTGCCCAGACATAACCGCACCTCCTATATCGCCCCTAAGTGTATCAGAGCGACGGTGCCGTGTTAAGCAAATATCGCGCGAAACGAGCCACCTGCTGCATGGTCACCTCCACCTCGTGATTGGTCAGAATATCACGTCCAGGACGGCTGTTGCAGTCATACACATATGCTGCCTTATCGGCGGCAGATATGCCCACGTCGATGCCCAGGATGCCGACATGTGGATACTTCAATGAGACGAGTTTGGCGACCTCTAAAGCCTGATCGGCGACATGACTGATATCTGCTTCCTGCAATTGCAACGCGGCGATGGTTTCACGCGTCGCCTGCGCATTTTGCAGTGTCAATGATTGAATGGAGCCGCCTGCATGGAAATTGGTGAGCGCATGCCCCACTCTGCCAAAGCGGGCAGTCAACGCAGTCACACCCCATATCCCCTGGCTGCCTCGCGCCACGGTGACGCGAAAATCGACTTTGCGGCCATCTTGTGTCTGGAGGAGACCAATGTCTTCCTGAAGCAGATACACACGCTGCGTCAAGGCGCGATCGAGCCGACGGCAAAGCTCATCTTCACTCCATTCCGCCTTGATGTCTCTGTCGTAAAACCGCTCGCCGCGCACTGCAAATCGCTTGTTGGTCAGTGGCTCTATGCGCAGCATATTTCGTCCACCAGAACCGTATACCGGCTTGAACCACATCGGCGACTGCGTTTCATTTAATCGGCGCAGAACCACGTTTGCATCGATATCAAACTGCGTTGACGGCAATAGTTTTTTGTCTGCTGTTGCCTTGCGTTGCTCATATTCCAGCAACAACCATTGATGGAGTTCATCTTTCGCTGGCAGTTTTGGGTTGAAAAAAATGATGCCCAAACGCCGCAGCGTCGCCAACGCCTTCCTGTAGGCGCCGCGATGTGTTTTCAGTTCAGAGAGATACATTGCGTCGTATACAACCCCACCTGCCATTTTGCAATGCCGGGATCGCCAGATATGGGGACGCTTTTTATCGAGCGACCATCCGCGACAAAAACCGCGCGCGTCAATGCGTTCCGGTGTGGTCAATACCATCTCCAAATCAAGCGTGGAGCAGGCATTTGCCAACCACTCAAACGTCTTTTGACGGCGGCGGAGATGACGAAGGGCCCGGGGATCACTTCCAGTCAATACAAAAAACACGACGCCCCCTCCTTGCATCAAAGACGGATCTCAAAATCTGATCCTGGCCCATCGTATTCAAACAGCCGTGACGGTTTGACGGCAAATCCGTATTCTAAACTCAAAGACAAGTCAGATCTACGAAGGAGTGACTTGCAGTGCACGTGATGCTTGTTGCGCCAGAGGATCTCCCGATTCCGCCAACACGTGGGGGAAGTGTGCAAATCTACCTCTCCCACTTATGCGCTGCTTTGGCGGAACGAAAACACATTGATATCACACTCATCAGTCCAGGCAACGTTGCACAAAGCAAACAGTACACCCATACGCCCTATCGCCACATTGTGGTCAAGGGAGACAAAAAAACCTACTGGCGGCGGGTTCACAGGTTTGTGAAAGCAGGAGAACCTGACGTCGTCCAAATTGATAATCGCCCTTTAGAAGCGCTGCACATCCTGGAGGCCAATCCTCACAGTAAGGTGGTTTTAAATTTACATTCACTCACTTTTCTCGGTCCACGCCACATCAAAACTGAGGAAGCAAGGACCATTTTGCAAAAAGCCGACGCCGTTGTCTGCAACAGCCGCAACTTGGCAGATACCATTGCAAGGCGCTACAAACTCAAACACAACTGGCGGCGCCATGTCATCTATCCTGGTGTACAATCGACAACCGACACGCCGGCGCTCACGCGCGGACATTCCACCGATACGATGCGCGTGCTTTTTGTCGGGCGAGTCATTCGCCAAAAAGGCGTTCACATCGCGATTGAGGCAATCCGTCAACAACACCGTCAAAACAATGTGTCATTGACCATCGTCGGCAAAACACACGCTTGGGAAAAAACGTACCGCAAGCAAATTGAACTCGATGCCAAAGGGTTACCCATCAAGTTCGTCGGATTCGTGCCGCCACACGAGTTGACAGAACTGTACAAAAAACATCATCTGCTGATTTGCCCCTCGCAAAAGCATGAGGCGTTCGGCCTCGTCAACATCGAGGCAATGAACCACGGTCTGCCCGTCATCGCCAGCAAGCTTGGCGGCGTTCCCGAAGCGGTCGGAAAGCACGGCGGCATACTTGTGTCTCGTTACCAAATGCCCAGTGAGTTCGCCAAGGCCATTGACAAAATGCGCGATCCGAAACGTTACAACAAAATGAGTAAATACGCGCTGCGGCATGCGCAAAAATTCACATGGAAAAAAACCGCACGCAAGTTTGATCACCTCTATCGCGACATCTGCCCAGCCAGATAGTCCGCGTCTGGTACAAAGGCATACAAAAACACCCGCCGAATCGGCGGGTGTTGCACATTTTTTGATCCTCCAATGATGAGGGAGCTTTAAACCTATCCTGTAAGTAAAATCGATACCTTCGTGTGCACCATCCGCAATGCTCCGATTGACCTTTTATTTTCCATGGTTCTGCTGGTGCGGGATGTATCACGCATGGCGGTCTATTGAAACATACCGCGCATGACGAAACTGACGTTTGCTGGGCGTTCGGCCAAGCGTCTCATGAAATAACCGTACCAGTCATCGCCATAAGGCACGTAAATGCGCACAGGATAGCCTTCATCTACAAGTTGTTGCTGCAAATTGTTGCGTATGCCGTAAAGCATCTGGAACTCATATTGCGCCTTGGCAATGCCCTTTTGCGCAATCTGCTCTTTGGCGTAGCTGATGATTCGTTCATCATGAGTGGCGATGGACGTCAACCCTGGGCTGGGCAAGTGGACATCCAACATTTTTAGGTAGTTTGCATCCACATCTGCTTTGTCTGGAAAGGCCACAGACGCAGGTTCCTTGTAGGCGCCTTTCACAAGGCGGATGCTGGCGCCGCGTTCAGCCAGTGCGCGCACATCGTCCAAACTGCGGTACAGATACGATTGAATCACGGTTTGCAACTTGTCGTAGGATGCGGCCAACGACGTGAAAATGTCCAGCGTCATCTGACAACGCTCAAAGTCCTCCATGTCGATGTTGACCCACAACCCCCGCGATTTCGCACATGCAATGATCTGACGCATGTTTTCGAGGCAGAGTTCCTCACTGATATCCATACCAATTTGCGTCAGTTTCAAACTGAGGGAAGAATTGACTCCCGCCTCGTGAATCGCTTCGAGTGTACGCACACAGAAATCTGCAGACGCGCGCGCCTCCTGTTCATCCGCGACAAACTCGCCAAGGTGATCCAGCGTCACAGCCATGTTGTTCTCATTGAGCGCACGCACCGTGGCAATTGCACTTTCAATGGTCTCCCCGGCGACAAAGCGATTTGCGCCAAAGCGCAATCCATATCGACGCGCCCAATCGTTCATGCCTTTATTTTTTGCCAACTGCAGGAAGAAAGAACGAAGCGCCTCTTCCATAAAAACATCCCTCACTTTTAATCAACCACTCACGTCCGCGTGCCTAAGCCACACGCGGCAATCCAAATCATCGTTCTTTTCCAATCGTCGCCCGATGTGCGTTTTTTGAGCTGCCCTGACGCAGCATCGGGCTTCTATTACCTGGTGATATGCAACAATTTCAATATGCTGACACCCCGCTCACCCGCAGTGTACCCGAGGACAAAGCCGAGCAATACAATGAAGGCCAGCCAAAAGACGACGGTCAGGAAGGTCAGTAAAAAGCGTCCCAAACTTCTCCGCCGTGCAAACCGACGTAAAATCATCAACACGATGGCTATGATTCCTGAAATGACAATAAGTAAATATAGCAGTGTTCACCGCTCCCCAAACCCCGGCCGCCTTTGATTAAGAACGTACGGCCGGCAAAATGCGGTCGGGATTGACCGTTCGGACAATGGCATGTGTACGAACATCTGTCGCATCAAACTGCGTGAGATAATCTATCACTTCTTTTGTGATGACCGTCGGTGTGCTCGCGCCCGCCGTCACGGCCACCCGTTTTGCATCCATCAACCAAGACGGACGGATCTCACTGACATCGGCCACTCGGTGAGCCCGCGTTCCAGCAATTTCCTCTGCCACTTGCGCCAAGCGATTGGAATTGTTGCTGCGCGGATCACCGACAACAATACAGACATCTGCCGTGCCTGCTTGTTCTGCCACGGCCTGCTGACGCATTTGCGTCGCCATGCAAATTTCATTGTGGACTTCTGCGGTTGGAAACTTTTCAACGACCAACTGCATCAGATCCCGCGTGTCCCATTGGCTCATGGTCGTTTGATTGGTCACGATAATTCGTTCGGTTTGCAATGTCAGCGCACTGACATCAGACGCGGATTCAACCAGGTGAACACGCCCTGGCGCAACACCCATGGCGCCTTCTGGTTCCGGGTGGTTTTTTTTGCCGATATAGACGATGTCATAACCAGCAGCCACCTTTTCTCGAATCAAATCGTGCGTTCGCGTGACATCAGGACAAGTCGCGTCAATCACACGCAATCCTTTGGCCTTTGCCATCTGTTTGACTTCGGGAGACACGCCATGTGCCGTAAATATGACCGTGCCCTCGTCTATTTCGTTGAGCAACGACAGCCTGTCCGCTCCATCCACAGTGATGACGCCCTGTTTCGCAAAGGCATCGACGACATGCTGATTGTGCACAATCATCCCCAGGATATAGACCGGCCGCTTAAGCGATTTGTCTTCCGCCGCGCGTTTGGCGATGACCATCGCGTCGACCACACCATAACAGTATCCCCGCGGCGTGATTTTAATGACTTCCGTTGGCTTCGCCCCCTTTCCACTCATCATACAACATCTCCGCCAAACCGGAAGTTCCAACATTTGGACGTTTATGACTTTTGCCACTGACGCAGCAATGTCTGCTTTAAATCCCACAATTGCTGTGATAGATCCACATGGTACTCATGCGGTTTAAGATGGCGCAGCACCTCTGACGAGAAGTATTTCAACTGCTCCTCCACACGCTTTTGAATGGTAGCGATATCGGGTAAATCATATACCAATTTGCCTGCAATAAAAACAGGAATTAAAAGTTCCTCAATTTTGTAATTAGAAATCACCTTGCGCTTATAAGTGTGAATGGGATCAAACAGTTCCAATTCTTCATTGGGATCGTAGACTTCGTCCCACAATGTGATCAGATCCGCTACGGCGTGATCCTCTACATATAGGCGGAGCAATTTTTTCTTGCCGGGATTCGTCACCTTGCTCGGATTCTCCGAAACCTTGATTCGCGGTTCTAAACGCCCATCGACTTCTTCCGCCACCAGTTTGTACACACAGCCTAGCGCTGGACATTCCGAACTGGTGATGAGGTGTGTGCCAACGCCCCACGTATCGATTTCCGCACCCTGTGTGACCAAGTCCCGTATCGTGTATTCGTCGAGATCGGACGAGGCGACAATGGCCGTCTCGGTCAACCCAGCAGCATCCAGCATCTGGCGCGCCCGCTTGGAAAGGTACGCCAAATCGCCGCTGTCGATGCGTATGCCCTTCAACTGATGCCCTTTTGCCGCCAGTTCTTTCCCGACGATGATGGCATTGGGCACGCCCGAACGCAAGACATCATATGTATCCACGAGCAATACGGTATCGTCCGGAAACGCATCTGCATAACCGCGAAACGATTCCAGTTCACTCGAAAAACTTTGAATCCAGCTGTGCGCCTGCGTCCCCACGACAGGCAAATTGTACGATTCTGCAGCCATGACGTTGCTTGTCGCCACACAGCCGCCGATAAATGCGGCCCGCGCGCCAAACACGGAAGCATCTATATTTTGCGCCCTGCGCAAGCCCATTTCGATAACCGGACTCCCCGGACGACGGAAATTCGTCTCTGCCGCCTCGACAATCCTGCGCGCCTTGGTGGCAATCAGGCTCTGGTGATTGACAAAGGACAAGATAGCCGACTCAATCAGTTGCACTTCGAGAACAGGGCCTTCCACACGAATGATTGGCTCATTGGGAAAAACGACGGTTCCCTCTGGCACTGCGTAGAGATCGCCGCTGAAACGAAAATCTTTCAGATGGTCTAAAAAAGCTTCAGAAAACATCTGAAGCGAACGCAAATACGCCAAATCCTCATCGGTAAAATGCAAATGAGACAAATACCATGCCGCTTGCTCCAACCCTGCTGCAATCACATAGCCATTGCCGCAAGGGTTTTGCCGATAAAACAAATCAAAGACAACGCGTTCTTCGTGCCGGCCCGCGCAAAACTGGCCGTACATCATGGTCAATTGATACAAATCTGTCAGCAACGTCAAATGTCGATCCCGATAAACCGGAAGTTGCGACAGCGTTTGCATGCGCGCTTCTGCGCGATTTGCTTGTTCACTCAATCTGGTCGTCATCTCCTGCAAGTTGATTACAAATTTCCCGTGCCAGATTTGCTTCTCCCGCGGCAATCAGGTCTCGAGTCACAAGGCCGTAGTCGGTCCCATCCAACTGACTGACTTGCCCGCCAGCCTCTTGGACTAACAGTACCCCTGCTGCAACATCCCAGGCGTTCAACTCGAACTCCCAAAACACGTCAATGCGTCCCGCCGCCACATAAGCCAAGTGCAGTGCCGCCGCTCCGAGCGTGCGCAAACTTTTTGCACGCTTGACGATATGCATGGTCCGCTCCATCATCAAGGTCCGGTTCAAGTGGCGCATCGGCAGTCCAGTCGCCAGCACGGCGTGATCGATTTCAGACACACGTGAAACGGAAAGTCGCATGCCCGGCGTCCGTTTGGTAGACTCGCGCAACCAGGCTTGCGCATCTTCTCTTGTGGTCAGATGCGCACCTTGACCACGTACAGTGTAAAACAGTTCTTCGCGGTATGGATCATAAATCACGCCGACCTCAATCTGGCCGTGTGACGCATAGGCGATGGATACGACAGACAAAGGAATCGCATTGACGAAGTTGGTGGTGCCATCGAGCGGATCGACAATCCAAAGCGATGCTTCGTCCTTCATCTGATGTGTCGCCTGAACCGATGCTTCGCGGCCTGGCTCCACTGCTTCTTCGCCGAGCACCTGGTGCGTTGGAAACGCTTTTTCAATATGCCCGCGAATGATCCGCTCACAGTGCGCATCCACATCGGTGACCACATCAGCTGGGGAGGTTTTTGTATGAACAACCAGTTCAGTCGCAAATCGCGACCTGAAATAAGCGCCTGCTTCAAGTGCCGCTTCGATGGCGGTTTGCAAAACAAGCCCGTTTATAGAAGCAGATGTTGTCATATTGAAGTGATCCTTTCTCTGACGACTTTGGTCTAATGGACATGTGAAAATCCATCAGATTGAATGACAAAGGTACGTATCTGGTGTTTGGCAAAAGACTCAAACACCAAATATATTCGATTTTAATGATTATAGAGGACTTTTTCACTTGTCCCCTAGTCACACTGTACATGAGGGACAGAAGACAGACAAGCACATCATCCAGATTGCTCCAGTCGTCATGGCGAGATAAGATAGAAGGAAATCATATCAAGTCAGCGCATCAAGGGAGGCTTTTACATGTCGCACTTGAACACACGTACAGTACATGACTCGCTAGGGGATATACAAATTCCCGAGGAAGCTTATTATGGCGCCCAAACTGCCCGGGCCATCGAGAATTTTCCAATCAGCGGCATCCATCTCCCGCATGCCTTTGTTCATGCGCAAGCTTTGATCAAATGGGCCGCAAGCAAGGCACATGCCGACTTGGGCGTATTGGAGAAAACCAAAGCAGAGGCCATTTGTCAGGCCGCCGAAGAAGTGATGGCAGGCAAACACGCAAACTGGTTCAAAGTTGACGTCTACCAAGCTGGCGCTGGCACATCGCAGAATATGAACGTCAACGAAGTGATTGCCAGTCGGGCGGCGGAACTGCTGGGCAAGCAGCGCGGAGATTCACAGGCGGTTCACCCCAACGACGATGTCAACAAGTCACAATCCACCAACGATACCATTCATGTCGCCATGAATATCGCAGGCATGAACCTGCTCGCCAACGAGTTGGATCCGGCGCTGGCTGGGTTGCAAAGCGCCCTCGAAGAGAAAGCGACCGCGTTCGCGGCGATTGTCAAGGCTGGCCGCACACACTTGCAAGACGCGGTTCCGATGCGCCTTGGACATGAATTTGCGGCATACGCAGAAAATATTCGGCGCCATCGCGTTTGGCTCGAACAAAATGCGGCCGCGCTGCTGGCGATTGGGCTCGGCGGAAATGCGGTTGGCACGGGAATCAATACACCGCCTGGTTTTGCCGACATCGCTGTGAAATACATCGCAGAAGCCACGAAACTTGCGTTCCATCTGCCCACCAATCCATTCACATTCAATCAAAACCCGGATGAAGTGGTGTTGGTCAGCGGTGTGTTGCGCAATATTGCACAGGCGTTGGGGCGTATTGCAAATGATTTGCGGTTGCTCGCATCCGGACCGAGAACAGGCTTTGGTGAACTGGAACTGCCTGCGGTTCAACCGGGTTCCTCCATTATGCCGGGCAAGGTCAACCCCGTCATGGCGGAAATGATGAACATGGTCGCCTACCAAGTGGCCGGTTGTGATACAACCGTCGCCCAAGCAGGCGCTGCTGGACAATTGGAGCTCAATGTCATGATGCCGGTGATGGCGGCAAATTTCCTCCACGAAATTCACATTTTGACGACCAGCGTCACCGCGCTGACTGAAAAGTGCATCTACGGTATTGCGGCAGATGAAGCGCGCTGCCGTTGGTATGCAGAAAACACATTGTCACTGGCAACGGCGCTCAACGTGGAAGTCGGCTACGAAGAGGCGGCAAAACTGGTGAAACACGCCTTAGCACACGACATCTCCTTGCGTGAAGCAGGTCAAGCAATCGGCGTAGACGAACAGACGCTGAACAAGGCATTGGATGTCGAGCGCCTCTCACAGGTGGTTGACAGCGTGGCGCCGCCACAGTCAAACGCCCTACATGGAACAGGCGCGAAGCCCACAACCCGTGAATTTGAATCAGCAGATTGAATGCCCAGGGGAAATGTGAAAATCCATCAAATCGAATGACTGAAGGCCCTTTTCACATTCGCCCGAGGCCACCATGCGCGATGCTTCTCGCATCGATAGCTCGTGAAATGAGCCAACCAATCGAGGCATCGCCGATGGCACGCAAATGTATGAACCAAGCCAGATTAGATGTCACTCGTCCTTGAAGTAGCGCCAGTCCAGTTTGGACGATTTGAGTAGTTCGTCAAATGAACCTTCGTCGTCTTCCTGTGGGTCAAATAACTCGGCAAATGACAAATCTGGGTTGTCGGCGAGCCGTTCCTCTGTTGTGCGGCCCGCCTTTTGCTTGGTTTTTGGCTGTATCTTCTCCGGCTTCTTTTCTTCTACTTCCGCCAACTGCGCTTTTAACTGCGTCAATTTTGCCGCAGCTTGTCCACCGATGGCATCGCCTAAATGAAAAGTTTCTTCCTTGGGTTTCTCCGGTGCCTTTTTTTTCGGCGCATCCCGGATGATGTCCATTGCGTAATCCGGCTTGTCCGGTCGTTCTTCAACAGATTTTTGCCGCTTGTTTTTATGTCGTTTACTCATCGCTTTGCCGCTCCTCTTCTGATTTGGCTTGCGCATCTAGCCAGGCAGCGAGATACTGCTTTTCTTCCATAACCAAATCCGGGTGGTCGTTCAAATACTTGCGCAAAATGACATCCTCATACGCTGGATCATCAGGTGTGGCGACGATGTCATTGATGATGTTGGACAGTCTCCTGTCGTAGAGAATTTCCCATTCTTCTACCCCGTTCAAGGTGTTCTGCCGCAACACCTGCATGTATATCCCGTCATGTTCAGTTCCGTCCATCTGGACGTACATCATCATCTCGAAGTCATCCCAGCGATGAACCCAGTCCAATTGGTCAAACGTACGCATTATCAAGCTCCATTCCGGCATAAATCATGTCTGCTTGCGCCAAAGTATATCATATGATGCATGCCTATCGGAGAAAGCGATGAATCCGCAAATGGAAACAAAGATGCAGGACGCACTCAATTTTGCTAAAATGACAGGAGTGTTACATAATCGTTTGGCAAGACGCTGATAGTGTGATTGCGTTCTTGAGGAGGCAATAGGTACATGCGCAAGTTTTTCTGGGTCTTATTCTTTATCGCACTCGTTGTTGTTGCTGTTGAGACATTTATGCCACATAGCGCCTGATTCAAATAACGGTTTGTTTGAAACAACCGTGAGGCTGGGGAACAACCCAGCCTCGTTTAGAAAACTTCCCTCTACCCTAGAAATGTTACGACACCTTGGTCGCGCCATTCGCGATACCTTGATGGAGTGGCATTTTCATGATGCCTCTGATGCGGAAGGCAGCACGTATGACGGTCCATCCCATCCGTTCAGGATGTCAGCGCCTGTTTGAACGCTTTCGTCAGCAAAGGGACCACTTCAAACAGGTCACCGACAATGCCATAGTCCGCAATTTGGAATATTGGCGCTTCTGGATCCTTGTTGATGGCCACAATCACTTTTGAATTCGACATCCCCGCCAAATGCTGAATTGCACCAGAAATGCCACATGCAATATAGAGATCTGGCGTAACCACTTTTCCGGTCTGACCAATTTGTAACGCATAGTCACAATAGCCTGCATCACAGGCGCCGCGCGATGCGCCAACAGCAGCGCCGAGCACATCTGCAAGTTCTTGCAGCGGTTGAAAGCCTTCCGCAGACTTCACACCTCGACCGCCGGAGACGATGATTTTGGCCTCAGTGAGATCTACGCCGCCAGTTGCCTTGTGGATGACCTCTTGCACCATCGTGATCAAATCGGGCGTTTCAAATGTGATGTCGACGTTTTGCACCTGGGCGGTCTTTTGTTCGCCCGTGTACGGAGGTAGATTGTTTGGACGTAGGGTCAGCACGTATGGTTCGGATTTAGGGGCCACTTTCGTCAATGCCTTGCCAGCGTATATTGGCCGCGTAAATGTCGGTTTCTCACCACTTGCATCCAGATGAATGACGTCCGAAATCTGCCCCAAGCCGAGGCGCATGGCGACCATTGGAGCCAAATCTTTACCGATGGCAGAATGTGCAAACAGAACAACTTGCGGCGATACGGACTGATAGATATGAAGGAACGCTTTCCGATACGAAGCCGGCGTATAATGGGCAAGTGCTTCGTCATCAACCTGCCATACGACATCGGCGCCGTGCGCCCCCAGTTCCGGCACTTCCACCTGATGCCCCAGCACCACCACATGGACCGCGCCCCCATTCGCCAACTGGTTGGCTGCGCCCAATAGTTCATATGTGACTTGCCGCAATGCCTGGTGGCGCACATCCGCGACAACCAAAATGGTTTTTCCCACGCTGGTTCCTCCTCGTGTTGTCAGGGTATCTTCGCCGACACTCAGCCCACGACTTTATCAACTGTGCAAAGCGCGCCAACAAGTTCTATCACTTGCGCTGTCAAATCTCCTTGCAGGATTTTTCCAGCCGCTTTCGCAGGGGGCAAGAACGTGTCCAGCACTTCTGTTTTTGCCGCAATGTCGTCCTCACAAAGTGCCAAGTCGGCCAGCGACACGGTTCGCAGCGGTTTTTTCCCCGCTTTGCGTATCCCAATCAAAGACGGGTAACGCGGGTCATTCAAGCCTTGCTGCGCAGTGATGACCATCGGCAATTGTCCCACAACGACCTCTTCGTCCCCTTCTGCGTCCCGCCGCCCGACAACCTGGTTCCCGTTCACTTCCAATTTCGTCAGTGTAGAAATGTGTGCGTAGCCCAACAGTTCCGCCAAGCGGACAGCAACTTGGCTGGCGCCGTCATCGACAGCTTGGTTCCCCGCCAGAATCAGGTCGTATTCACCCTGCTTGGCGATGGCCGCAAGTACATGTGCGGTGGTGTAGGAATCGCCAAACAGCGCCGGATCGGAAGCTAAAATGGCCTCGTCGGCGCCCATCGCCAACGCCGTGCGCAAAGCTTCCTGCGTTCGTTCGGGCCCTACACTCGCCACGGTCACAGTCGCGCCATAGGCCTCTTTGAGGCGAACGGCCTCCTCTATCGCATATTCATCATACGGATTGACGACAAAACGAACGCCATCTTCTTTTACACGCCCATCGACAATCGCAATTCGCTCTTCCGTGTCAAACGTCTGTTTTAAGAGCACCAGAATATTCATGACCCTGCCCCCTCCTTCGCACTCCTCGGAAGCGCTTGCTCATGTTTTGAAATCTATGTGGCCAAAGTCAATCAAAGTATCGATTTATTTTACGTGCATAGACGGATGTATTGCAAAGATGTGTGGTGTATTTCAGTGGTTTGGGCACAACGATGAATTTGGAGATTAGTGTAATCCTGCCAATGACACGTGTCAATCGTGGAAAGAAAGCTAAAGGACGCCCGCTTGGGCGCCCCTCATCTTGCAAAGAGCAAGTTCTAACTTAGCGTCATGCAAGTCCGAGCGCTTCCCGCAACTTGGGTTCCACTTTTTGAAAACCTTTATCGCCAGCTGCGCGGAACTTTAACGCGCCATCTGTGCCAAAGATAAAGAATGCAGGGGCGAACTCGTTCTCAAAGCGCCCAGCAATCGCATGTTGGTTGTCAACCGCACATGGCTGTGTGATGCCGTATTTTTCAATGTCCTGCTCAACACGTGCCACATTTGTGTCCTCTTCCATGCGCGGCATGTGAATCGCCACCGTCTGAAGACCATGTGCGCCGTATTCGTCACGAAGGCGAACCACTTCAGGCATCGTCTCGTGACAGATATGGCAAGACACCGCCCAAAAATGGACAAATGTGACCTTGCCTTCAGCAAGTTTGGGTTCGCCATTAAACCACTGTGTTGCACCCTCTAGGCTCGGCATCGACGTGCCCAAGCGCATAGGCATTGTTCATCACCTCGTCCAATCGACTTCCCCAACTCGACTTACAGTGTAGCTTGACCAGGCTTCCAGTTGGCTGGGCACAATCCGCCAGATTGCAATGCTTCCAGCACACGCAGGGTTTCATCGACACTGCGGCCAATGTTCAAGTCATGCACAACTTGGTAAGACAGCGTACCTTCAGGATCAATGATGAACAGTCCGCGCAAAGCCGTGCCTTCTTCTTCAATCAAGACATCGTAGTTGCGTGCGACGGTCTTGGTGAAATCAGAAGCGAGTGGGTAATCGAGGCCGCCAAGACCATTCTGGTCTTTCGGTGTGTTAATCCAAGCCTTATGGCTATGTACACTGTCGGTGCTCACACCCAACACTTCTGCGTCGAGATCCTTGAATTCTTGCAGACGGTCATTCATTGCGATGATTTCGGTCGGGCAAACGAACGTAAAATCGAGCGGATAGAAGAAAAGAACAAGCCATTTTCCCTTGTAGTCCGCAAGACGAACACGCTCGCTCAATGTTTCCATATTCTTCGTGGACACCATGTCAAAGTCTGGTGCTGGACGACCAACTAACGGCATAAGAAACCCTCCTTTGAATATGTGCAAACTGGCAATATAGCACACAACCCATTATACTATTACAGTAGATGCAGCTTCAATCTTTCTAAAACTTGTGCGACCACCGACGAAGGAGATGAATCCACATATGGACACTTATCGCTCTGAGGCCTGGAGCAACGCACACTTTCTGGTCAATGAATTTCTGACCCAATTGCTCAATCGCGTCCGCGATAACGGTTATAATCCCAGTTTGCATATTTCCTATGATCAGGAAGAACACCAATTGCGATTGGATCCCATCATCTTAAATAAACACGATGATATCAAGCAAATTTACCTGCAGTATGTTGAAGCGTGCAACACGCGAGACAACGCCGTGGAGGAAATACAATCCCTGCCCAAACTCGATTTGGGATTCTAGGACGCCATCTTTATAAGCAGCACTGGGTACTACGCCAAATTTCAAAAGCAATACATCCACAAAAAACATCTTGAAGCACTTGTACGAATCCGCCTCAAGATGTTTTTATCTTGAATAATGATGTGGTGCAAGCCTGCCGTTATACGCGCAAAGGCACTTCATCATGCATGACTTCCGCCAATGTCAACTTGTCAAGCGCTTCGGTCAAAGCGATGGTCACACGCAACCAAACACTGCGCGTATGACACCCCTGATACAAATCGCAGATGTTTTCCGGAGAATCCCCTTCACCCTCCGTGATACAGTTGATAGGGGATAAAGAACCTTCCAACACGCGGACAATAGAACCAATGGAAATCTCTTCTGCCCTGCGGCTCAAACGGTAGCCGCCACCAGCGCCACGCACACTTGTCACTAACCCTGCTCGCCGAAGCTTCACCATAATCTGATCTAAGAACTGCTCAGGAATGGCCTCATTTTCAGAAACCTCGCGAAGTGGCACCGGCCGCTCTACACCAGCCATTTGCGCCAAAGCGACCATCGCACGCAAGCCGTATTCGGTTTTACGGGACACTTTCAAGCCAAACGCCTCCTTCTTTACAGCCCTTGTCTCATTTCAGCTTCAGGTAGGGCGAGACATATTCATTCCTCGTAATCAAGCCAAACTGCGCCATCGCGAATCTCGACGTCGTACGTCTGAACCGGCATCACACAAGGAAATGCAACAGCTTGCCCAGTGCGAACATCAAATTTACCGCCATGTTTGGGACAAGCCACGACATGCTCCTGAAGCGTGCCCGAACTTAACGATTGGGCAGCATGTGTGCAAATATCCGACGTGGCGTAAAAACCATCTTCAAGGCGATACAGCGCCAAGTCATCCTCGTCCAACGGGATTTGCATCATCTCGCCAATTGCGATGTCGTCCACTTGCGCTACCTTGATCCAAGCCATCATGGTCACCTCAATCAACAACAGCGCGCCCAGACGAGCTGGGCGCACACATCTTTCTTAACCGATGGAACCTTCCATCTCGAATTTGATCAACCGGTTCATTTCCACCGCATATTCCATTGGCAATTCACGCGTAAACGGCTCAATGAAGCCCATGACAATCATGCGTGTCGCTTCCTCTTCCGAAATGCCGCGGCTCATCAGGTAAAACAGTTGATCCTCACTGACCTTGGAAACCGATGCTTCGTGCTCCAATGTCACGTCATCATTCATGATCTCGTTGTACGGAATGGTGTCCGACGTCGAATCGTCATCGAGAATCAGCGTGTCGCACTTGATGTTCGCCTTCGAATTGCGCGCGTTTGGCGCAAAACTGGCCAATCCGCGATAAGTCGTCTTGCCGCCATGCTTGCTGATGGACTTCGAAACGATGGTAGAAGTCGTGTTCGGCGCATTGTGAACGACCTTCGCGCCTGCGTCCTGATGTTGTCCTCGACCGCCTACTGCGATGGACAGCACCATCGCCTTGGCGCCCTCTCCCTGCATGTACACCGACGGATATTTCATCGTCAGCTTGGAGCCGATGTTGCCATCAACCCATTCCATCGTGGCGTCCTTTTCGGCAATTGCCCGCTTGGTCACCAGGTTGTAGATATTCGGCGCCCAGTTTTGGATGGTTGTGTAGCGACAGCGCGCGCGATCCTTGACAATGATTTCAACAACCGCGCTGTGCAGCGAATTGGTGCTGTACACTGGCGCCGTACATCCTTCCACGTAGTGGACAAAGCTGTCGTCGTCCGCAATGATGAGCGTCCGCTCAAACTGCCCCATATTCTCGGAATTGATACGGAAGTAGGCCTGCAAAGGCACTTCACAACGAACGCCCTTCGGCACGTAGATAAAGCTGCCGCCACTCCACACAGCGCTGTTCAACGCGGCAAATTTGTTGTCCTCCGGTGGAATGACCGTGCCAAAGTACTGTTTAAAAATCTCAGGGTGCTCTCTCAAAGCCGTGTCGGTATCAGAGAAAATGACGCCCATTTTCTGCAGATCCTCGCGCATCGAGTGGTAGACCACTTCTGACTCGTACTGCGCTGACACACCAGCCAAGAACTTCTGCTCCGCTTCAGGAATGCCGAGTTTGTCAAACGTGTTCTTGATTTCTTCCGGCACTTCTTCCCACGTTTTTCCCTGCCGCTCAGACGGTTTTACATAATATGTGATGTCGTCAAAATTGAGTTCACTCAAATCGCCGCCCCAGTTGGGCATGCCTTTTTCAAAGAAAATATCGAGCGAACGCAGGCGAAAATCGGTCATCCACCCCGGTTCGTTTTTCATCATCGAGATCTCTTCGACCGTTTTGCGAGTTAAGCCTTTTTCAAATTTGACAACAGAGACGTCCTTGTCGCGAAAGCCATACTGGTATTCTTCCATTTCAGGCAACGCTTTTGCCATCTTGAAACAACCTCCCTATTGTGAAAATAAAGTCGGCGCCTTTGCGACGCGTCATCCGCCAAAATTATTCTGCGCTGCTGGCCGCACGCTCAAGCGCTTGCCACGCCAACGTCGCGCATTTGATGCGAGCAGGAAATTTGGAAACCCCCTGCAGCGCCTCAAGTTCCCCAAGTGCGTCGAGATCGACATCTTGGCCGGTCATCATCTCGCGAAACTGATGGGACAGGCGCACCGCCGCGTCGATCCCCTGCCCTTTGATGGCCTCTGTCATCATGGATGCGGAAGCCATCGATATCGAGCAACCGGTCCCCTTGAAACGCACATCTTGCACGATCCCGTTTTCAACCACCATCTGCAGTGTAATTTCGTCGCCGCAGCTTGGATTGCGCAAATCGACGGAGACCGTCTCTTGTTCCAGCGTTCCCTGATTGCGCGGGTGCTGGTAGTGATCCATAATCACCTGACGATACAAATCATCCAATTGCATGACCGAAGAACTCCTTCGCTTGTTGTAGGGCACCTACGAGTGCGTCGATGTCGTTCTCGGTGTTATATAAATAAAAGCTCGCACGCGCTGTCGCAGGAACGTCGAGTATGCGCATCAGCGGTTGTGCGCAATGATGGCCAGCGCGCACCGCAACCCCTGCTGCGTCCAACACGGTCGCGACATCATGCGGATGCACACCGCGCAGGTTGAAAGTGACTAAGCCCCCACGTTCGACGCCTGGCCCTGGGCCATACACGTCGATTCCCTCCATATCAGACAACCGCGCCATCGCAAGTTGCGCCAAATGCATATCGTGACGTTGAACCTCTTCCATGCCGATTGCCGTCAAGTAATCGACCGCTGCGCCTAATCCGATGGCGCCCGCGATGATTGGCGTACCGCCTTCAAACTTCCACGGCGCCTCTTTCCACGTAGACTGGTGCAGTTCAACGATATCAATCATCTCACCACCAAAATACGTCGGTTCCATCTCGGCGAGCAATGACGCTTTGCCATATAATACGCCAACCCCTGTGGGGCCGCACATTTTGTGCCCAGAGAACGCCAGGAAATCACAATCGAGCGCCTGCACATCCACAGGCATGTGCGGCACGCTCTGGGCGCCGTCCACCACGATGATCGCGCCATGCGCATGCGCGATTTCGGCAAACTGTTGAATCGGGTGAATCGTGCCAAGCACGTTGGAAACCTGCGCCACAGCGACCAGCTTTGTCTTGTCCGTGACTGTAGCGGCGAAATCCTCCACCCGAATGGTGCCGTCCGCTTGCAGCGGCAGATATTTGAGTGTCGCGCCCGTGACACGGGCCACCTGCTGCCATGGAATGAGGTTGCTATGGTGCTCGCTTGGCGACAGGACAATCTCATCCCCTGCCTGCAGTCGCAAGCGGGCATACCCATATGCGATCATGTTCAGCGATTCAGTTGTACCACGCGTGAACACCACTTGGCTTGAAGATGGCGCATGAATGAACGCGGCGACCTTCTCGCGCGCCCCTTCATACGACTCCGTCGCCCGATTGCCGAGTGTATGTACACCACGGTGGACATTCGAATTCTCATGCTGATAATACTGTTCAATTGCGGAAAGCACCTGACGCGGTTTTTGCGACGTCGCAGCACTGTCCAAGTAGACCAGTGGGTGCCCGTTTATCTGCTCGTCAAAAATCGGAAAATCATCACGCAGCGATTGGATGTTCATCGCCCGAGCTCCCTTTCGATCCGCCCAGTCACAAGTTGACGTACAGACTCACTGGGCAAAGCTTCAACTGACTCGTGCAAATAGCCCCAGATGATCATCTTTGTGGCTTCTGCCTTGGGAATACCCCGAGACATCAAATAATATATTTGATTTGGATCAATTTTACCGACACTTGCAGCATGTCCGCAACGCTTTACGTCGTTTTCATCAATCAGCAGCATCGGAATGGCGTCTGCTCTCGCTGTGCCGTCGACCATAATCATCCGGTCAGATTGCTCGCTGCCAGCTTCCACAGCGCCCTTGACAATCTCTGTGCGGCTGCGATAGATGCTGTTCGCCCTGTCGCACAGCACGTTGTGCATGATGATTTCGCTCTCCGTATTGCGGCCTTCGTGCACCATGCTGGCAGTTAAATCAATGTGCTCACGGCCATAACCAAGACCGATAACGCGCGTTTGTGACTGTGCCCCTGCGCCTTTGAGCACACTTTCAACGAGCTCAACCGCAAAACCGTCGCTGACATCGCTGACAAGCCATTCAACCTGCGCATCCTTATGGAGTTCAGCGCGACGTGTCAAAAAGTAAGTCGGCCCCTTGCCCAGTTCGTCCGCAGTTGCGACAGAGACGCGGCTCCCTTGCTTGGCAACCACTTCAATCACGTGGCTGTTTGTGACTTTCTGCCGCCCTGAAGCGACAAACGAAGTTTCAATGACCTTCACATCAGCCAACTCGTCTGCCACGATGAGACTTCTCGGATAGCTCCCAGCGGCATCAGCGGAAATGGCGTGCACAACTTCAAACGGCACCTCCAACTGTAAACCGCGCGGCACATACAAGAAGATGCCGCCTGCAAACAACGCCAGGTTCAAAGCGCTCCATTTGCTCTCTGCCTTTGTCACCACAGTCGCAAAGTGCTTTTTGAACAGATCCGCATGCTTTTCCGCAGCACTGTGAATATCTGTGAAAATCACGCCTTGTTGTGCCAGTTCCAGCGGCACTTTCAGCTCAACCAAATGCCCATCGGCAAACAGCGCAATCGGATGAGACACGCCAGTGACATACTCGCTTGCTTCAGCCGCTGGCTTGGCAGATGCAGCGGCAAACGTGCCCGTCTCCCATCCACGCTTGCGCAAGTCGGTTTTTTCCAGACGCGGTTCAGGCATCGTATCAAATTGCTGCCATGCCTGCTCCCGGATTTCTTGCAGCCATGTCGGCTCATGAAATGTTGAACTTACGGAATGCACTTGGAGCGATACCGTATTCGCTTCAGCCACCTAAGGTCCCCTCCTTTACGCTTCAACCTCGACAGTTTCCTCTTCGATGCCCAGCTCCGCTTTGAGCCAATCGTAACCTTTCGCCTCAAGCTCTTCAGCCAATTTGGCATCGCCAGACTTGACAATCCGCCCTTGCATCATGACGTGGACGTAATCTGGCACGATGTAGTTCAGCAAACGCTGGTAGTGCGTGATGACAAGGAAGCCAATCTTGTCTGATTTCACTTCGTTTACGCCGTTCGCGACAATTTTCAACGCATCGATATCAAGCCCCGAGTCGATTTCGTCCAAAATGGCAATGCGCGGTTCCAACATCGACATTTGCAGGATCTCGTTGCGCTTTTTTTCACCGCCGGAAAATCCTTCATTCAAATAGCGTTCAGCAAAAACAGGGTCAATGTTCAACTTCTTCATTTTTTCCTGCAATGTCCGGTGAAACTTCAAAACAGGCAGTTCGTTGCCTTCACCCAAGCGGGCGTTCAAAGCCTGACGCATAAAATTGGCATTCGACACACCAGGAACTTCAGAAGGATACTGCATGGCTAAAAACAAACCCGCGCGTGCGCGTTCATCTGTCGCCATTTCCAAAATATCTTCGCCGTCGAGCTCAACGCGGCCAGCGGTTACTTCGTAGTGTGGATGTCCCATCAATGCAGAAGCCAAGGTGCTTTTTCCCGTTCCATTTGGTCCCATCACAGCGTGAATCTCGCCGCCGTTTATCTGTAGGTTCAAACCTTTTAGGATTTCCTTGCCTTCTACACTGACATGCAAGTCCTCAATTTTGAATACTGGCTTTGCCATGTCTATCAACCTCGCAGTTCATCTATGATAATTTAATGTTGACTCATTCGGTCATGTATTACTCAGTCAGCGTAACAACAGTTGTGGAAAAATGCAAGTTTTCGACTTCAACGCTTGTCTGATGCTCCGATTGACTTGTATGTTCCTGGTTTTGCTGGTGCGGGATCCGTCAGGGCGGTCTATCCAGCGATTTACGGCAGGCCACCAAAGACTGGCAACCTGCCGATGTGCCCTTCGCCCATTTTTGCGCCCGTTGGAGACAGAATCAAACAGAGATCAAAAGAGGTACTTGAAGACCAGTTTCGCCTCTTCACTCATCATTTCCTTATCCCATGGCGGATCGAACGTCAATTCCACGTCCACTTCCTCGACCCCTTCCAGGGATGTGAGGCGTTCCACGATTTCCTCTTTGATCTCGTCATACAGCGGGCACCCCATCGTGGTCAACGTCATAGTGACGATGATTTTTCGCCCCGCATCCTCAATCGCGATATCATAAACCATCCCGAGGTTGACGATGTCAATTTGAATTTCTGGATCTAATACTTCAGACAACATATTGCGCACGAGTTCTTCGGTTACCATACCCTCACCTCTCCTCGATAATGAATGAAGACGCCTAAACTCAATTACAACAGCCCGGCAATATCATGATAAGGCAGTTGCAGCGCTTCGGCGACCGCCTGATAAGTTACTTTGCCTTGATAGACGTTTATTCCTTTCGCCAAAGCCGCATCTGCTTTGGCCGCCGCGGCCGCACCGACATTCGCCAAGCGCAGCGCATAAGGAATGGTCACATTGGTCAGCGCCAGTGTCGATGTCCGCGGCACGGCGCCAGGCATATTCGCGACAGAGTAGTGAAGTACGCCGTACTTTTCGTAGACGGGGTCGCTGTGCGTCGTAATTCTGTCAATCGTGGCAATGGAACCCCCTTGGTCGATGGCGACGTCGACGATGACACTCCCCTTATTCATCCCTTGCACCATCTCTGCGCTGACAATTTTAGGCGCCCGCGCGCCGGGGACCAACACGGCGCCCACCAACAAGTCGGCGCCAAGCAGGTTCTCGCGCAAGTTGTAGGCATTCGACATCACCGTCTTCAACCGTCCGTTGAACAGCTCGTCCAATTCGCGCAACCGCTGTGGATTGCTGTCCAGAATGGTGACATCTGCCCCCATGCCCACCGCAATGCGCGCAGCATTGGTGCCGACAATGCCGCCACCGACAATCACCACGCGCGCCGGGTGCACACCTGGGACACCCGCCAAAAGCACCCCTTGTCCACCGTGCGCCTTTTCCAGAAAATGCGCGCCAATTTGGATAGACATCCGTCCGGCCACTTCAGACATGGGCGTCAAAAGCGGCAAGCTTCTATCCAACAGTTGGACCGTCTCATAAGCGATGGCCGTCACGCCAGTTTCCATCAAAGCGCGGGTTAATTCCGGTTCTGGCGCCAAGTGCAGATACGTGAACAAGGTGAGATCAGACTTGAAATAAGCATATTCAGAGGCAAGTGGCTCTTTTACTTTCATGACCATATCGGCAGCACGCCAGGTGGAAGCGGCGTCCTCCACAATGGTTGCACCGGCGGCGACGAAATCCTCATCTTGAAAGCCGCTGCCCACACCAGCGCCTGTTTCGATCAGCACTTCGTGTTTTGCCTCACTGAGCGCATGCACGCCGGCAGGTGTAATGGCGACTCGATTCTCGTTGTTTTTGATTTCTTTAGGTACACCAATTTTCACGTCGGTTCCCCGTCCTTTCCCCCGATGCAGCCCGTTCAATTTGGGCATTGTCCGCTCCTAGTGTAGATCTGCCGGCAGCGAAACGCAACGAACAGGAACAAGCAGGTTATTCACCCGCCTGCTCCTCTGCAATTCGTTTGACGCGCACTCTTCGCGCTTTTGCGCCAGCACTTTGCGAAATGGCCTCAGGGTGCGCTTCTAGCCATGTTTTGATTGGCAGCACATCACTGGGGGCAATCCGCCAAGTTCGCTCGTTGTAGATGAACGACTCACCAGAAAGCTCATCGCGTTGAGCCTCGACGGCGTTGCGCACCGCCTCCACAGAGACATGCAGCATATCCGCCAACTCGGCCAAGCTAAATCTCGTCGTCATAGTGATTGAAACTCCTTAAACCGTCCGCCATGCGTGATGCATCCCGCACCAGCAGAATCATGAAGAAGCCAGTCCAATCAAGGCATCACGGATGGCGCCACACCAAGGTGCCATATTATTTTCAAGGTAGAACAACCGCATCCTAAGTCTCCCCAACCATCACTTTACGATGTTTGCTGTGGGTCATCAATGATGATGACATGCGGTGTGCGACTGAAAAAGTCTGAACTCATGTCTGACAAAACGACAAAATTCACTTTGACAGTCTGATTGGGCTTGACGACGGTCGGCCAGGTGTCATCTGCCGACTGCGGTGTCACATGGTACATGAAACGAATACTATTCTGCGACACAAAGCTCTGCTTATCCGATGAAGCAAACCAGATGACCGCCAGAACATTGTGTAAATCTATCGTCTTCTTGGTGGTATTCGTCAACTTGGCATTGACCTGCACAGACTGTTGCCCATTGCCCAAATCATACGGCTGCACATACAAATCGTTCTCGTTGACTGCCAACCCGCTCCGCTTCCAGACGGTGTCCGCCTGACTGGGCGCGACCAGATGTGAAGCATAAAACGACAGATGAGGCACTTCTGTCAGTTGATCTCCGCTGCCGGAGCGCAACACGCTCCCAGATGGATGGAACCACCATTTGACCGTTTGTCCAGGTTGAATGGTTTGGTTTGGACCGTTGACAATGGTGATCCAATTTTCTTGATTTGGCGTTGACTTCGGTGAGAACGACAAAACGCCGAACATATCTGCAGATGCGACCGGTTGATTCGAAGTGTTCTTCAGTTCCGCCAACACTTCGCCATCCTTCCAGGGATCGCCAGGGTGTGTGCCAATGTGCATATCCACAATTTGAACAGGCGCTTGCGCCAGGCCAAACTCAGTGGATGATGCATTATACGGAACCCTTTTGGCCGTTGTCACCGGCGCTTGCTGGTGCTGTTGTTTTTGATCCACCATGAAAGCGCAAAACAAACCAGCGGCGACCAGACTGCTCACCATCGCCGTATAACGCCCCCACAAGCGCCTTTTGCGCCCTTTTGGCACAGGCGTTTGCGCTGCTCGAACCTCTGTCAATATACGTGCTCTCAACTCATCACGAAAGGGGACGTCTGTCAGTTGTTTCATCAAATCGCGCATTTCCTGATCCTCAGAATCAACCATTCTCTCTCATCCCCTCTTCGCTGAGTGCGTTTTTCAATAGTTGTCTCCCCCGATGCAGTCGCGTGCGAACCGATTGTTCGCTGATGCCCAACACCTGCGCGACTTCCTGGCCACTCAAATCTCTCTGATAATATAGCACAACAACTTCACGGTACTTTTCTGGCAATTGATGCACCACCCGCCATAATCGATCCCGCTCTAATTTATTTGCCACTTGCGCTGCTGTATCTGACACGGACATGGCCTCAAATGCAGTGCCGTCATCCGCGATTTCATGTTTGGCGCTCCATGAGCGCAGATAGTCTTTACAGCGATTGGCCGTAATGGACAACAGCCACGTTTTGACTGAACTTTCCCCTTGAAATGTCGCCATATTGCGCCACGCCCGAAGAAACACATCTTGCGCGATGTCTTCCGCCTTATGGAAACTGTGCACATACGAATACGCGAGATGCACAACATCTTGGCCATAAGCGCTCATCCACTCTTCTAGTTGGACAACACCGTCTAAAGACTCTGCTGGGCCCGTTTGACTCGCTTTCGGCATGCTGATTCCCCTTCTAGAGACCGGTGCCTCGATCATTTAGACGTAGCATGCGTACATTGTGTGACAAAACTGATGACAAGTTTTTAAAACCGATGCACTTCGTCTAAAAACATGCTACACTGTCGTGCAGATTTGATAAAGCCGAAGTTGGAGGTTTTTATGTACTCGCTGGCTCGTGCACTGCTCTTTCAACTCGACGCTGAACGCGCGCATCGCCTCGTCATGCACAATTTGGGGCGCTGGCCGCTGCTGGCAAAACTGGCTGTCTCTCGTTTTGAGGCGCCAGCGACCCTCGAACAAACCATATTGGGACACAGCTTTGCCCATCCAGTTGGCCTTGCCGCTGGTTTGGACAAGGACGGCATTGCCATACGCGGAATGTTCCAATGCGGCTTCTCCAGTGTAGAAGTCGGAACCGTCACACCGTTGCCCCAACCTGGCAACGAACAACCGCGTCTATTCCGCTTAAAACAAGATGAGGCTTTGATCAACCGGATGGGATTCAACAACCACGGGAGCGCGTCATGTGCGGCGCAAATCCGCAAGTTGTCGCAAAGGCCGGGGATCATTGGGGTCAATATTGGGAAAAACAAGATCACGCCAAATGAGTCGGCAGGCGCAGATTATATGAAAGCCCTATTGGACGTGGTTTCTGTCGCCGACTACATCACCGTCAATTTAAGCTCGCCCAATACGCCTGGGCTGCGCGATTTACAAAGCGCTAGCACTGTCAAAGACCTTTGCAAACAACTTGAACCTACTTTGCTCGACAACAATACACCAGTTTTTATAAAGCTTTCCCCAGATCTCAACGAGGAAACACTGATAGATATCATCGAATCCATCAAGACGCTGTCCACGTCGCTCAAAATCGGCATAATCGCCACGAACACCACGGTGACGAGAGAGAATTTGCATAGTCCGGCTCAACATGAGACAGGTGGCCTCAGTGGAAAACCGCTCACCGCGCGCTCTACAAAAGTCATTCAAACCGTCTGGCGCGCTTCTGGCGGACAACTGCCTATCATCGGTTGCGGCGGCATTTTTGACGCTGCAGATGCCTACGAAAAAATCCGCGCAGGCGCCAGTCTGTTGCAAATTTACACCGCATTCATCTACCGTGGCCCAACGGTCGTTCGCGACATTGTATCCGGCTTGGACGAGTTGCTTAAAGCAGATGGATTCAAACACATTTCAGAAGCCGTCGGCTGCGACGTCCGTTGAGCCAAAAACGAGACAGGCCCATCCCACTGCCGCAAGACTGCGGATAGCGAGACAGGCCTGTCTCCATGACGCGCGCAAATTGGACCACGGTGTACCCGCCGACCATTTTGCGCATTACAAACCGATGATATGGTATCCCCCATCGACGTGCAAAACTTCGCCAGTCATGCCACTGCTCAAGTCACTCAAGAGGAAAGCGGTCACATCGCCAACTTCCTTTGCATCGACATTGCGCTTGAGCGGCGCCTTTTCCTCCATCGCATGCAAGACGTCATTAAAGCCGCGCACACCCTTCGCTGCCAATGTGCGAATTGGTCCAGCTGAAATGGCGTTGACACGGATTTGCTCTTTGCCTAAATCTTTCGCAAGATAACGAACACTCGACTCCAATGCCGCTTTCGCCACACCCATGACGTTGTAGTTGTCGACCGCGCGTTCCCCGCCAAGATAGCTCATGGTGACAATACTGCCACCATGCTGCATCAATGTACGCGCCGCGCGCGCGGATGCCACCAGCGAGTAGGCGCTGATATTTTGCGCCAACAAGTAGCCTTCGCGAGAAGTGGCCACATACTCGCCTTGCAAGTCTTCGACATTCGCATGCGCGATGGAGTGCACCACGCCGTCAATGTTGCCGAGTTCACTGCCAAGTTGCGCAAAGGCAGCATCAATGGAGTTGTCATCCGTGACGTTACAATGCACCACCGTCGCCGTGATATCTTCTTCCGCCAGCAACTTGTGAATCTGTTCCCCAGCGCGATCACTATTGTACGTGAATGCCAGCTTGGCGCCGAATTGGGCTGCGCGCATGGCGACGCCCCATCCAATGCTGCGTTTGTTGGCCACGCCCATGATGAGAATCGTTTTTCCTGCTAATATGGTCACGAAATGCCCCTCTTTCCAGACTAGGAATCTTCTTTACATGTATACCATTCAACCAGAACAATCGTAAACATTTAGGGTAATCACCCCGTAGATTCGTTTGGTATTCTCGCTAAATGTGCGTTACAATAATAAGCGAACACATCCAAAATACATAGGGAGGTTTGTCATATGGCACATGAATTGCCAGCACTACCGTACTCTTTTGATGCACTTGAACCCCATATTGACGCGTTGACAATGGAAATTCACCATGACCGTCACCACGCGACATATGTCAACAACCTGAATAACGCTATCAAAGGCGATGCAGCGCTTGAAGCAAAGTCGATTGAAGCATTGATTTCCGACTTGAATTCGGTGCCTGAAAACATCCGCACCGCAGTTCGCAACAACGGCGGCGGTCACGCAAACCACTCGCTGTTTTGGCAAATCTTGAGCCCAACAGGCGGCGGCCAACCGACTGGTAAACTTGCCGAAGCAATTAACAGCACCTTTGGAAGCTTCGACAAATTCAAAGAGGCGTTTGCTGCTGCAGCAACGACTCGTTTTGGCAGCGGTTGGGCATGGCTGGTTGTCGATGGCGGCAAAGTGGCCATCACCAGCACCCCGAACCAAGACAATCCGCTGATGGAAGGGAAAACACCTGTTCTCGGTTTGGATGTTTGGGAACATGCCTACTATTTAAAATATCAAAACAAGCGCCCAGACTACATTGGCGCATTCTGGAACGTCGTCAATTGGGAAGAAGTCAACAAACGTTACGAAGCTGCGCTGTAATCGGCAGTTGTATCTCTGCAAACAAAGGCGTCATCGCTTTTTGCGGTGGCGCCTTTGTTTCATGATCACGACTGGCATGCCACGCTAAGCCGCATTGCTCTTTAGCGGTATAAGCAGGAATCCTGCATAGATGAAGCGATCTTTTGTCGCAGACCAATGTTATGAAGAATATCCCTTTTCTTGCTGTGGTTAAGACAAGCTCCTCTGATTCCTGTACAATTGATCTTGTTTAGGCTTACAATTCTCCCTTTTTATCAAAGCGACAGGAGGTGCGAATGTGACAAAGCAGCTGCCAGCGCGCGCGCAATGGGTGCTTCAAAAGATTGTCATTCCGGCGACCGTCGTTTCGTCTTCCATCTGTATCCTGACAGCCTCTTATTGGTACCACGAGCGGCAGTTAGACCGACAGCTTGCTGAGGCCAGCCCAAAGAAAGCACTTGTCGTGCAGAAACAGACGCCAACGACGCGCCGACCAGCCACCAAACACAAACAGGCTTCGAGCACACATACATCTGTCAAACAAAGTAAACCAACCAATTCAACGACCAAAAAAACGCAGACCGTCACAACAAAGTCTGGCGTCAAAAACAGCGCTACTGTACACGAGACAGCAAATTCAAAGACCAACGACAGTCCAGCAAATCAAAAACAAGCGACACATGACGGTACGCAATCTGCCAAAAAGACACAAACAAATGTTCTGGGCGGCACACTTGCACCGACCAAGCAGGGACAAATCACCAACACCACTGCCGAATCCAGTGTAATTCAATTTGGCACATCACCGCAGACAGCGAATATTTCTACCCCTATGTCAAGCGCCAATGGCGGTAGTTTAACTATACCTAGCGATATTGATAAACATACGTTGCTTGAACTTCCCTTGACGAACGGCGTCATTTGGGCAGTTGTGCAGCCAACACAGTTGGAAGCAAACGGCCAACTCGCTCAAGCGAGCACACCAACACCGTTGTACTACACACCTTATCCAAGCCAAGGTACGGTTAGCCTGGAAGCAGGGGCTGTGACACTCGGCGAAATTCCGACGAGCACCGCCAGCCAACAGTTAGATGCAAACTGGGCGCAAACGCAAGCCACAGAGCAGGAAACAAACACAGCCGAAACCGTCAACAGCGACGAACAGGCAAATCAAATCGCATCCTCATCTGACAATCCGAGCGCTGACCAAGTCACCAATACAGCGAGCAACGGGACGACAGGCACACAACAAAACCAGACCAATCCATCACCGCCGTCCAATGTGGCTTCTGTTACCCATATTTATTTGTTCAGCTTAGAGCGCACCAATGCAGGCGCTGTGATTGTACTAAATCTACAAGATGCTGACGGGGCGCAAAGTAAGGTCGTATATCTATTCAACGAGGCGACAAAATCGATTCAGATGTTAACCCAGTTACCCAATGACGGAGATCAGTTCAGTTGGTTGGCGGTAGGAGAGGATGTCATCTATTGGGGCATTCGTTCAGTCAATCCGGATGATCCAAGCACGTATTCGGAAAAACAGACAGTGTACGATGTCTCAACCGGCCGTACACAGCAAATTTCACTGGGAACTTGGACAAGCACAGCGTACCCGCATCAAAATCAGTTGGTCTTTCAAGTCAAAAACACGACGAGATGGCAGACGTTCACACCTGAAAAAGATAGCACACAGACGAAAAGCACCCCAAGCGCCTCGCGCTAATCCCATCATGATTTCAGCGCACATCGGGCAAACTTCCTTCTGAGCCGGAATTCTCAGGAGGATGCAGTATGAGTGTTTTAACCATTATCAAACGGGCGCATGTCTTCCAACCGAAAGATGCCGGAATCAAGGATGTGCTCATCGGCGGGCGGCAAATTCTCGCCATTGGCGACAATTTGTCCATTCACGGAACGCTGCCTGAAGTCAGCGTGATCGACGCAGACGGTCTATACCTGTTTCCGGGCTTAATCGACCAACACGTACATATGGCTGGCGGTGGCGGTGAGGGCGGGTTCCACTACCGCACACCGGAAATCAGCCTGAGCCATTTGACGACTTCTGGCGTCACAACCGCCATTGGCGTGCTTGGGACAGACGGTGTCACACGCAATACGCGTGAACTGCTCGCCAAAGCGAACGGCCTAGACTTTGAAGGCATCAGCACCTGGATCTATTGCGGCGCATATCAGGTACCGACGCGCACCATCACGGGCATGCCGCGCTCCGACATTGTCCTAATCGATAAAGTGCTTGGTGTGGGGGAAATTGCAATCGCAGACTCGCGCTCCAGCCATCCAAGTAGCCAAGAAATTGCTGAATTGGCTTCCGAAGCTCGCGTGGGTGGTCTGTTGTCAGGTAAGGCAGGCGTCGTCCATTTTCATGTGGGAGACGATGATTCACGCTTAGACATCCTGCATGAGGTGATTCAGAGAACCGAGTTGCCGATGTCTGTCTTCGTCCCTACACACCTCAATCGCAATCCAGATCTGCTGGAGGCGGCTATTGAATGGGGGAAAATCGGCGGTTTTGTCGATGTCACCTCTGGCATTCGGCCAGATGCGCATGATCACGTATCTGTGAAACCAGCCAAAGCCATCCGCAAGTTGCTCGATGCCGGCGTCAAACCGGGCTACATCACTATGAGTTCGGACAGCAACGGATCATCGCCGATTTTTGATGATCAAGGCAAGTTGGTCGCTATGGGCATCGGCAACATTGCCACACTTTGGGAAGAAACAGTCGACGCGATTCTGCGCGAAGGTGTGCCAGTGGAGACGGCCATCAGCATCGTGACACGTCACGTTGCCCGCGTCTTAAAGCTGCGCTACAAAGGGATGATCAAACCAGGGTACGACGCAGATCTACTGCTGTGTGACAGTGATTACAAAATTCAGCACGTTTTTTGTAAAGGTCGTCAGATGGTCAAAGACACACAGGCGATCGTATTTGGCACGTTTGAAAACCAGCCGCACATCGCCGGATCGCCAGATGGCAAAGAACATTCTGGAGATAAAAACGATGATCGAGGGCGGCCGATGCTGGACCCGGACGAAGATGATCCGGATGATTTCCCTGATAGGGACGAACGGCAAAAAAACGCGCGCCGTCGGCATTACTGTTGTTGATGCCCACATCTGCGCAAACGGCGTGTCGCGATTGACGTGCCAGTCCATTGGACGCTCCATAAAAAAACATCCCGTAGATGGGATGTTTTTTTATACGACGATACAGGTTGCCCTCATGGTATATAAAGGAAACACCTATCGCAGCATCCGCAAAATTTCTTCTCGCAAACGCACGTCTTCCTCATAGCGTCCGCGTGCGGCCAGTGTCATCGTACGGCTGCCCGGCTTTTGAATGCCGCGCATGCTCATGCACAAGTGCTCACCATCAATGACGACCATGACGCCTCTGGGATTCAGCTCCTCGTACAATACATCAGCGATTTCATTCGTCATGCGCTCTTGCACCTGGGGCCGCTTTGCGACGGTATCGACCAACCGCGCCAACTTCGACAGACCTGTCACCACATTGTCCTGCGGCAAATAGGCCACATGCGCCACGCCGAAAAACGGTAACAAGTGATGTTCACACATGGAATAGAACGGAATATCCCTGACAAAAACCACTTCATTATGCTCAACGTGAAAACGGGCGCTCAATTCAGCGCGTGGATCACGATGTAACCCTGCAAAAATTTCCTCGTACATACGCGCCACTCGACTGGGCGTATCCAGCAATCCCTCGCGATTCGGGTCTTCCCCAACGGCGCTTAAAATCATGCGCACGGCTTCTTCAATTTTAGCGGCATCTACAGTCCTCACGGCATCCGATTCGTGACGCGATTTTATCATTCGAGCTTGCTCCTCCGCGATGGTCAATGGTTGTCCCCCTTTAAACAGCAGTACAATCTAACAAATCCGCAGTGGGCAGCGGCGGGTTCCTATATTATCCCCTTTTTGGCGCAAATCAGAAGCTATCATTTGCAGAATGTAATCCCATCAACTATATCAACCATTGCGCCGACAAGACAAGTGATAAATCGGTTCTCTGAATCAACATATGTATAGACCGGCCATGATCGGAAATTTGGAGCCTGGAAATGCACGAAGGCACACCCAGACCCCAAATGCAAAGCAATTTGTACCTTGTAAGATATAGCGGTCTGTTGCCTTTAGGTCAAGTTGGCCCACAGTCGATCCCGCTGTCGCGGAACTGCAACGTGTTGTACAGCGCACCCCAGCTCTTGACGCGCGTGACGTCGCTCTTTGCTGGGCTGTCCGCGTAATATGCGATATACCCGCGAATATTGCTTCCTTTCACCATCGGTTGATTGTCGGCAACCGGCGCAATGGCGATAAAGGCTGGCAAAGGCGCCTGCGCCAACTGAAAGGTTTGATATTGTGATTGGTTGCAGTAAAATCCCGGTTTTAACGCTGCATTCACAGAGGTGACCCCAGCGGCAAAGCCATTGATAAAATCGTGAAACTGCTGAATGGTCTGCGCTGGCGAATTGTATCCTTCCGGGTCGAGAATCACGTAGTTCGGACGGACGTCGGCTGGATAGGCTTCGATTTGTTGCGCTGCATATTCCCCAGCGTCGCGTCCAGCCTGCAGGAATGTCGTCCCACTGCTCGGCCAGCTGACCGTCCAAAATGACAACCACCACGGCCGCGTCGTGTTCTGGGCCATGACTTGGGCGATTTGTAGGTCAGGCTGTCCGGGTAACACCTGTGTAAAAGGCGCCTGTGTCGTCCCCAGCGCCGCTGTCACGCCAATCCCTTCCCACCCCAACTGGATCGCTTTTTTCACATCATTCTGATTCATGATGGAGGCGTAAATCCCCACCGAAGGTTGATTGACCGTCGGAAGCGCGGTGGGTTTAGGATCGCCATTGAGTGCGACGGTCGGCACGCTCGGACTGGCGTTGCGCGCACATACCTGCTGTGGCACCTCTTGTCGCGGCAAACGCCCATACCCATTTGGGAAAACGCCATGCACCGCGTAATAGGACAGCATCACAGCCAGCGTGAGACTGTCCAGCGAGGTATACCCCGCCGCATTGACGAATGTATTGGCCTGCAGCGTCTTAATCCCTTGGCCGACTTTCCGCATTTCAAACGGCGTATGTCCCCCCGCCTCCCCGGCGGGATTCGACCAGTTGCACGGATTGTAATACAGTGCGTAAAGCGCTGCGCCGCCCACGGCCAGGACCAGGGTATCGCTGGAACTCACTTTCTCCCACGCTGTCTGATAATCTCCCAAACATTGATCCGTCGGGACGCCCGTCACATCTGCCGCAGCGAGACATTTTAAGTAATCGGTCGCAGTCGCTCCATATAGGTACACCTGATTTGCACGTACAGTCATGCGCCTTCCCCCCATCCCGAAATAAAGCGACGCTGTTTGCCCGAGCGTAGGCATGCAACCTTCCAAAGCGCAGCGTGATCGCATTGAATACAGCGATGAGCACACATGTCTGTGCTACTTTATGCAACCACATGATCTGCCCATGTGGATTGTATCGGAGGTGAGGATCATGCGCTTTGTCGCGTTAGGCGATTCCATCACATACGGCGACGGGGCCAGTCGCCCATGCCGCTCCTACCCCAATGTCTTGACCGCCCTGTTGCGCCGCGGGGAACACCGCGCGCCAACATATGGCGACATTTTGGCTCAACCCGGTTGGACGAGTGGCGCATTACGAGCGGCGGTGACCGCGAGCAACATAGAGATTCTCCGCAGCGCAAACGCGGTGATTGTCTGGATTGGCGGCGACGACCTCGCAGACACTGCACTGCGCCTGGCACAGGGTGCGCCAAACCCGCAAAAGCAAATGGCTGGCGCAATTAAAAATTATGCATTTCAACTCGGCGGCATACTTACTGTCATTCGCACAGTCAGTAAGGCAAATGTATATGTCTGTACACAGTACAACCCATTTCCAAACAGCCCGCTGGCTGTCGCAGGCATTCAAACATTGAATACCACGACGCTGAATGTGGCAAACCGAGCGGGTTGCCACTGTGTCGACACGAGCAGTTGGTTTGCTGGACGAGAATCAGCGCTTATCGCCGGTTACCGCACTGGCACACTGCGCGATGCGCGTCAATATCCCATCCCTATCCACCCCAATGACAGAGGACACCTCGTGATCGCAGAAGGGCTTTACAGAAACATTGCACCAAATATCCGCAGTTGACATAGGCTAACCCACCGTGTGCTGTGATGTTTGTCGGAGGTGAACGCGGATTGTTGTCACTTGCTCTTGCCGTTTCCATGATCCGGGACATCGTTTTGGTCACCGGCTTCGTCAATCAATCGTTTCCGCAACCACTTGACAAGGAAGAAGAAAGGCGCTGTTTTGAACGCTGGCGCGAGGCGCAAGACAGGCAAGCGCACGATTTGCTTGTCGAACACAATTTGCGCTTAGTGGCCCATGTCGCCAACATGTTGGCGACATGGTCACAACTCAAAGCACTTTAGACGGACACCCGAGATAGCTTATAGGGCCAGTCAGTGTCAACTCGACAGCTGTTTTGTCATGGGCGTCCACCGCGACTTGTTCTACCAACAAGGAAACCATGCGTTGCCGAATGGCAAAAGAAATAAGTTCCAGATTTTTACAAGACGATTGCAACATCTGAACCAACGCATCGATGTGCGTTTGCATCAGTCGTTTCAACGCCGCCCGCCGCAACGCGAACTCATCTTGCTGCTTCTCTAACCCCGCCCGCTGTTCGCGCACACGTGCAACCTGTATCTCATAGGCCGTTCTTTCGATCCCGCCAGTCATATGCAAGTTCAACAGCCGCTTTTCCATTTGCAGCAATTGCGCCAGTTGACGCCCCATCTGCTCCTCGCTTTCCTTCAACCGCGCTTCTTTGGCCTGCGTATGCGCCTGCCACTCTGCCACCAGCTCCCTGGATGTCAAGACGCGCGTTGCGATCAACTGCCAAATCTGCTGCTCCACGCGTTCTGCCCTGATACTTTTGCACTGATGCGCACAAACCTGTTCGCAGCCGCTGCGGTTTGCCGGACGGCGATAAAACCGGTAAGCGCGCCCGCCCCTGTCCCGATACGCTGCAGCATGCCAACGGCTGCCGCAAAGCGCGCAGACAGGTAATCCTTGTAACAAATGCTGATGCGTTTGACGTGTTCCCTGGTGGCGTTTTGTTTGCCGTCTGTGTGCGGCGAGTTGAAAGGTGGATGTATCGATGATGGGAGGTACAGATACAGATATCCATTCCGAGCGAGGGCGAAATCCTTTCACACGGCGAATGCGCGACGGTGTGAGAGTCGATGTAGCACGCTTCACCTTTTGGGTCATCCGACGATTGTAAAAATAGCAGCCAGTGTATAATTCATTCGCAAGAATGCGACCGATGGTGGCATGACTCCAATGCAGACTGCGCCCGGTCTTGGTCGGCACCCCAAGTTCATCCAAGCGAGCGGCAATCTCCCGCAGACTCAACCCCTCGTGCGCATACCACCGAAAAATACTGCGCACGAATTGAGCTTCTTCCTCGATCACAACCAAATTCCCCGAGTCATACCGATACCCATATGGGTCGATGCCCATTGGCATCAGTTGTCCTTCTTTGGCGGCGCGCAATTTACCAGACAAAGTACGTCGGCGGATCTGGCGCAACTCGTACTCGGCGATGCTGCTGATGATGTTGAACAACAAATTTGCCTCATCTGACTTATCCCAATCCGGCACATCGACGAAGACCAGTTCGACGCCAAGCTTTTGCAGTTCACGGACAATGATGGCTTTGTCTGCCATGTTGCGCGACAGTCTATCCGGATGTTTGACAATCACATGACTTAATTCATGCTGTTTGGCGCACTCGATGAGCCGCATTAACTCCGGGCGATCCATATCTTCGCCAGAGGCGCCAGCTTCACGAAAGATGACAACTTCAGTTCTGTCAAAGCCAAGCTTTTCAACTTGTGCATAACAGTCATCCAGTTGGACATCAAGGCTGTGACCTTCCACGGCTTGATTGCCTGTCGACACTCGAATATAAATGGCTGGCCTCACGCGCATCACTCCCATTCACCTATCCAGCAAATCAGTCGATACTTTTGCGTGCGCCATCTGTTCAACGTGCCATTCGAGTAAACATGTGATCGCCTCTTCAACCCCCAACCGGGCACGTTCGGTCTGCATTTCATCATCTAGATCCATCGGTGCCACATTGATAACGAGCCGTCGCTCCACGACAAATCGCCCCCCACACAGACATATGCGAGGGGGGCGTTGTCCTATCCAGAAAATAAAGTCGATACCCGAGTGTGCGCCATCCGCGATGCCGAGCACCTTAGCATCACTTGTCCATCTCGTCAGCTTCGTCATCAGCTTGCTGTTCAGCAAGCTTTGCCTGCGCTTCCGCCTCCAGACGCCGCTCACGGCGATGCGAGCGAACCTTGAAAAAGACGTATATCGCGATAAGCACGACCAGAAGGATGATGCAGGGAATGAGATATTGATGGATCAATCCTTGATATCTGTGTAATACAACGCCAATATAATGTCCGGCGATGATAAACAAGCCAGACCACACAATGGCGGAAAGCGCATTAAAGGGGGCAAAAAGCCAAAACGGCATGCGATTGATGCCAGCCAGATAAGGCACCAAAATGCGAATGCCCGCAATAAATTTGGCAAAAATCACAATCCACAGTTCATATTTCTCAAATTGATCATTTGCCTTGTTGAATCTCGCTTCTGTGATGCCAAAATATTTGCCCACATAGAGGATGATGGGCCGCCCCAAATACATGCCGATACCGTAAGCGATGGTTGAACCAATAATATTCCCAAGGCATGCTGCAAGCCAAAGGGGGAAAAGATGAAAGACGCCCTTCGTCCACTCGATCCCCGAAAGGGTAAGTGTCGTTTCAGCTGGGAAAGGGATGCCAATGGCCTCTGAGAACACGATCAAAAAGACGCCAAAGTATCCGAAGTGACTAATCCACTCCTGCAAACCAATTCTCCTATCCTGTAAATAAAATCGATACCTGTGCGTGCGCCATCCGCGATGCTCCGATTAACTGGTATTTCCATGATGCTGTTGGTGCGGGACGCATCACGCATGGCGGTCTATCCTGTAAATAAAATCGATACCTGTGCGTGCGCCATCCGCTCAAGGTGCTTACCGCGGCATCATTTTGTGCACGCGTATATCACACCAAGAAGTTTGATGCATCTGGCATTGACCAAGATGATTTGATCTCTATTGGCACAGTCGGCCTGATTAAAGCCGTAGATACGTACCAACCAACAAAAGGAACCAAATTTGCAACATATGCCGCACGGTGCATTCAAAATGAAATACTGATGCAGTTGCGTGCACAACGAAAAACGCGTAAAGATATTTCACTGTATAGCCCAATTGGCACCGATAAAGAGGGAAATGAATTCACTATATGATGTTATCTGTATTTTCTTCGGTCACCATTCACTATTTTGATGTTATCTGTATTGCCAGTGACTTTCAATAACGATTGCCATTAGATGTTATCGGTTTTGTGAATGTCTTTCAACAAAAAACACGCAAGCGACGTCATTGCTGACGAAACTTGCGTGCTGGTATGGCGATCCATATGGTTTGCGCGACTACAATGGAAACAAGCGTAACATTAGTTTGCCGCCGTGCTCAGTGAATGCTTCGCATTTTTTCCGTGGTGGAAGCCACCTTTGTGATTGATGAATTTATCCAGGTGCGCCTGGTACCGCTTCAGTATCTTCGCCTCTTTGTCAGACGACAATTTGCCTGCCTTTACCGCTTGGTCCAGACGCGTCTTCAAGCGTGCGGTCAAAGCGCTGACCAACTGTTGTTGGGACATCCCCTTTTGTTGCGCCAGTTGGAGAATCGACTTGCCGCTGTTCAACTGGGACTTCAGTGTGGCCTCATCCATGCCGAGCACGGCTGCTGCGTCCTGCAGTCCATGGAAATGATGGCGGTGCTTCCGATGAAAACCCCCTTTGTGTTCGACAAGCTGTTTGTCGTGTTCGTCCATATCGGTTTGCATCTGTTGCGCCTCTGCCGCAGTCAATTGGCCGTTCTGCACAGCTGCATCGAGGCGCGCCTTCTGACTCGCTTCGATATTGGCAATCAGTGTTTGCTCACTCATGCCCTTCGCCGCGGCAATTTGCACGAGTGACTGCCCTTGGGCAAAATCACTTTGCAGTGTCTTCTCGTCAATGCCGAGCATTTTTTCAATGTCGTCCATTTGTCCAACAACCATAGCGCGCTCTGTGGTTGGCGACACATCGACGGTCGATCCGGCATCTGTTGCGGCAAAAGTGGTCATCGTGCCGAATGCGCCAAACGTCACAATGGTACTTGCGATCACGGCTTTCAGTTTCAATCCAGGTTCCTCCTATATGGTGTTTTTTTCCTTACACCTAAACAGGATACCACATTTCCTTGAATTACCATTGAAAAATCAAAGTGCACTATTGTGCTATTCGAGGATGCTGAGGGCCGAAAACCAACGCCACCGTTTTCAATTGAACTCTATCGTGAGTTTGGCGCGGCAATCGCTCGTATGCATACATGGTTTATTGGGAAAATCTTTTGACATGCGCGCGCCGAATGAGCGCCATGATCACGAGGAATAAGGGAACACCTAGCAAAAGACTCCAACTGATAGGTACCAGCACATGGTCGTATATCCAAAGCGCAACGGCGCCGTTGGGCACCGACATCGACATGCCAGTGATAACCGCTACCACAATCACCGAAAATCGACGGTAGTCCTCTTCGGGTTGTCCGAGGATCCTCGCGATCAACATAGCCTGACACCACATGTGATTGCTTGTAAACAACACTGAGTATGCAGTCGCAAGAATGATAATTACGATGCCGATACGCTCGATTAAGAAGCCTTTCAAATGCAGGAGGCTAAAGGTAAATTGCATTGGGTAAAGAAGGTGCTCCGGCGCAAACCAGCCCAAATTGCTCACCACGGCAAAAAACGAGACCAACATCGCTACTCCAGCGACCGAAACGCTGATATAGCAATACCAGTTCGACATTCTACTGGCGCGGTAGTATGGATTGAGCATCAAGAATATATTGAAGCCTAGGTAGAGTGGAAACAGATGAAGAACTCCGAGCCATGTAGCGTGCAGGTTGACCATTTGAGTTGGAATCCATTTGTATTCTCCGCGTACAATCACCGCTATACAACTTACGACGTTGCCGATCAAAGTCATTGGGAATACAATACTCGCCACACGTCCTAAATTTTCGATCCCGCCCCACGCACCTCGCCAAGAGAGCAACAAAAAAGATATCAAGAAAATAAAGCGTGGGGTTTCCGGAAAATATGATTTCATCATTGAAGCGAAAAAATAAGAACTTATTGCAACAAAGAGCAGATAGCATGGCACATAGACGATGCCAATGATTGTCCCCATCCATCTCCCGCAAACAAGCACCACAATGTCAAATCCGCCCGTATGCGGGAGTCGGTCATTTATCCACTGGTGTCCCCACGCCATGATATAACTAACAGCGATGACGCCAAGCATCGCCCATAGCGCATCTATGTGAGCGTATTTGACACCTATACCAGCGAATATCCAGTACGCCAGAGGAAGGTAACTGGCGGATGCCAATGAGAGAATTTGCAGATGTGTCATGCGTTGCATTAGTTGAAGGCTCCTTTATGTCCGATTTCAACTTTCACGTGGACGTTAACCAACGCAGATGAAAAGAGCGTCGGCCAGTTATCGGAGACGATTGGCTTATCGTTCGGATGAACGATCATTTCCTTTAGTCCAAACCCGAAAGGATCCACCTTCTTTTTCTGGCATGCTCGAATCAACTGTATGACGTGACGTTTCACCGTCATCTCGATGACCTTCTCATAAAGCCGCATATCGTTCGGTGATAATTCAATCTCTCCATTCGTTGCACTCACATCAAGGTCACCTTTGAGAAGAATATTGTCGACAAGTTCTACGTGCCCGTGAATTTGTTGGACGGATCTCTTGCTGTACGATTTCAGGTGACTCACTTCAATATCAGAATTTTTATACGGGAATGTCATCGAAATATTTTTCATTTTCCCCATGATGATGTTGTAGTTAATTGTCTCTTCCATAGGTAATTCGCAAATCGGTTGAAATCCCTGGAATACGACCGCCCCTCCGACGTCAAATCCGTCGGGAGACGAACGCAACTTGGCGGTCGTCGGATTGATGCCCGGCTGAGTCGTATCTCTCCAAAACTCCCAGATCCTGCGCCGCACGCTATAACCAGACTGCCGGACTCGACTGAGCACGTTGTCCAAGTCGTCGGCCGGTTCATTGATGCTTGGCCCACTGAGAAAATCCCCAGCATGTTCGGAGGTCATGAATAGGTACGCCAATTTGTCAGAGGACGTATTGCCCATAACAGAGCCAACAATCTGTTCAATCTGTTCATCTCGAAGATGGTCATTCAAAATAACCACTTGCAAATTAGCGAGATAAAACTCCTTACTGTTTCTTGTTTGTAACTTGGAAAGCGCTGCAGACAACGTTGAACACGAAACCCTGAAATTCTTATAGTGTCTGGAACGCCCACTCATTTTGTCACTCGAGTCGGAACTTTGGACAAAAATCGGCACGTGCAGTGTGAAGATGACCTGATGTGAATTACCTGGAACGGGATCGACGGCGATGCCTGTCACCTGAGCCCTATCGTTGATGCGCTCATAGTCCCAACACCCCGTCAGCGGCAGACAAAGAAACAGACAGAGTATAATGTTGAGAATCCTCACGACTCTGCACCCTTGTCATCAACAGGCTTGTTGTGTTCGGCACGCTTTTGCAGCAACTTCAACGGGTACCGGATCAGCCCATCTACGAAGAGATCACGTATATATTCCCCGTCCATCGGCGCCAGATAAGGTGTCCCAAATGATCTCAAACTCACAACTTCATACAGGAACCAAAGTGAAACTAACAATACCCCGTAGAACCCAAACACCGCAGACGCCAACAGCGTGATCCAACTGCCGATACGCAGCAAGTTGGTGAATTCGTAGCTTGGTATGACAAAGAAGCTGATGGCTGTGAGCGAAACGACAATGATCAGAATATTGCTTACCAAGCCGGCTTGTACCGTCGCTTCGCCGACGACAAGACCACCAACAATGCTGATGGTCTGCCCCAACTGTCTGGGCATTCTTAAAGTGGCTTCACGTAGAATTTCGACCACAATTTGCATCAGTACCACTTCGACGAACGCGGAAAATGGAACCCCTTCGCGCGACTGGGCAATCTGCATACCAAGCACCTTTGGTAGCAGTTCTGGATTGAAATCGACGAATGCGACATACATCGCCGGCAAATAAAGGCTTAAGAGCAGTGCAATCACTCGTAGCCCGCGGATGAGTGTGGCCTCCCAAGTGGAACGCATGTAATCCTCTGAGGTTTGAAAAAAATCCTGGATAGTCACTGGATACAGGAGTACACATGGGTCCCCGTCCACAATCAGTACGACCTTGCCTTGAACCACTTCACGTGTAACTGCGTCAATTCGCTGAGTGACTCTCGACATCGGGAAAGGACTCCACGGATGCTCTGACAGTGATTGTTCAACAGTAGCAGACCCAACTACGACATCTGTGTTGACTCTGCTAATTTTCTCTTGAAGGCGGCGCACCAATGAGGGATTCGCAACATCGCTCAGATACACCATGGCAACAGTTCTTCTGCTTCTCTCTCCGAGCTTATACTCTTTGACGCTTAGATTGGCGCACGCTAAGTTTGCCCGAATCAGCCCAACGTTTGTTTGATAGTTTTCGACAAAACTAATTTGCGATCCGCGCGTCGTCACCTCGACTGTCGGCTGCTCAGGCGTCCGATGCTCCACGCTCCGCGCTGGGATCACAATGACATTTGATACACGCTCAATCAAAATGACGAGATCGCCGTTTGTCAGTGGTCGGAGAATCTCATGCAAATCTGATGCCAAATTCAGATTGACGCCTGTCAAAACGCGATCTAGGATGTATGATTCGAAAGCCATGTGCATACGCTTCGGATAATGATAATGCAGTAGTGAGCGAATGGATTTATCCACCACATCCCTATCGCAGATACTGTCGTAAAACAGAAAAGCACAATGACGCCCCGCTACATGAAAGCTCCTTACCACAAAATCGTCGCTTTCACCGAGATGTGATGACACGGCAGACACGGTTTCGTTTACATCTCCGCGATACTGGACAGAACCTTTCGTCGGTGTCGATAGTGAAGGATTGCGATGATGGCGAAGCTTTAGCCGTGGTCGATCAACGTGCAAAGTACCATCACTCCCTAAATATCAATCAAATTTAATTTTCCCCGGCGTTCTAGGATATATCCACTGTATTTATCACAGAGCATGACATGACATATGATGTGGCAATTTGGAGAGGAGTGAAGACAGAATGAGTCCCTTGACAGTTGCAGAGGAACATGCATTTTGGCTGAACATTTTGTTGGACCACGCTGTGTTTGTACGCGATTTTCTCTCTCCAGCTGAAAAGGATTACGTTCGACGCGCGAATCATTTTATTCGCGAATTCGAGGAAATGATTCATCGGTTACATGAAGAAGGCGCTTCGGCTCAGTTCGCCGCACAATCACTGCAATTAGCCGAAAACTACTATCAATTTGAAGGACATTTACAAGCCCTGCGTATCAAAAACGAGATCGTCATCGACCTGACACCGACGTATCTGATTGGTACATTGAACGAAAACGAAGAATATATCCGTCTTTGTCAAAAATGGTCACAGGGTCAAACACCCACGATGTTGTCTACACCAAAATTGCTTAACCTCTGGCTAGACGACATGCTCGGTCACGCGTTGCTGCTTGTGAACATATTGGACCCGATTGAAATGGTAATGATTCAAAAGACGACACGTTTGGTCGACGCGTATGAAAAGTACAAGTTAAAAAACTCCGCGATTCAGAAATATCTGCGATTCATGCCGACGTTTCCCGGTGAGAACAGATTCACCTACGAAATTGCTGAAACAACCATCGCCTTCAACAATTGGGTCGACGAAGTCATCCACATGTTTCAACACGATGAAGTATTAAGCCGAACGACACTGCCGTTCCTTGAACATCATTTGCCCGAATCATGTTATTTCCTTCTGCATTTGGCTCAAAGAAATCCAAGGGTCAACGCGTTGGGGAAAACATCGCAGTCGAGAGAGATCTTAACGAGATACATCACGCGATTTCAGTAGTCACTGGAGCAGGAGCGCTTTAGGTGGATGCATTTATCGTATCATCCACTGCCAAGGATGTCCGTAACAGCAAGACAATCGCCGTCTCAATATCGATCACGCCTCCATATCCTACATCCATGACATAACAAGAGGGGGCGTTTTCATGGGGACTTTTGGCGGCTATACGCAATGGGCAGTTGTGTTCTTGATCATCTTCGTTCTGTTCTTCTTGCTCGTTCCGTCCTTTGGCGGTGGCGCAGCTACCAGCTGTGCGGGAGGATACTAAAAACCCAACAGATATCATTTCTGCAAAGAGGGGGCGGCCAGCCCCCGACTTTTTCATTTGTAGCGTATTCGGGCATCGCCAATCACCTTCTGCACACGCCCCTGTAACAGCTCGTCCACTGGAGAGAGGCTTAAGCCCCCCCGCTTTCTGATTCATCCCGAGCAGATCTGAGACAGTCAGCAACGGATCGAACGATTTCCTGATGACAATATTGCTGTTCAGCTTCCGTCAATCCTTCAGGCGCAAATATTTTGATCTTTGTACCGCCAACCTGCATTTCGGCGTCCGGCTTACGCGTCGTGATACTCGGGATCAACCGCAACACCCCCTCACGTGATGCTATGCGTCAACGGTTTGTACACTTGCTTGCAACAACTCCTAAGCTAATATGAAGCCGATGAACCTCTGGCTATGTACAGAAGTACTTCCGCAACTCACCGCTTAAACATATTGCCCTCCGGGGCTTTTTTACGATTCGGCCAACAAACCAAAGAAGGGTTACCGGCCCACTTTATCACGTATAATCCCATATACGGATAAAGGCGGACTGATCATATGGCACATCACAGTTTCCCCGAATATCTAGATAATGTTTGGATATATCTGCGTAAGTCCCGTGAGGACCGTGAAGCAGAGGAACGCGCGCGAAGAGAAGGTCGAGATGAAATCGAGACGTTGGCACGTCATCGGCGCAAACTGTTCCAGTTGGCCCATCAGCACCATTGGAACGTCACTCGTGTATTCGAAGAAGTTGTCTCCGGTGAATATATATCCGAACGTCCAGAAATTCAGAATCTCCTCGCTGGCGTCGAGCATGGCGAGGCACATGCCGTGTTGGCCATCGACATCGACCGACTTGGCCGTGGTGACATGGAAGACCAAGGGCGCATCCTCCGCACGTTTCGCGAAGCGTCTACACTCATCTTAACGCCTGACAAAGTATACGACCTGACGGACGAGATGGACGAGGAATGGACGGAGTTTAAGGCGTTCTTTGCTCGACGCGAACTGAAGATGATCACAAAACGCATGCAACGCGGTCGGATCGCCAGCATAAACGAGGGAAAATACATTGGTACACGCCCCCCGTTTGGCTATGACATCAACCGGGAACTCGTACTGGTACCAAATAAAGATGCAGACACTGTACGGATGATCTTTGATCTTTACGTGAATCACGGCATGGGCGGCGGTCAGATCGCGAACTACCTCAACTCGTTAGGCATCCCGACCGCGCAGGGCAAGTTGTGGAGAGCGGCCAATGTAATCCAGATCATTCGAAATGAACATTATGCCGGCTACGTCACTTGGCGCAAGATCAAGTATGATAAACGCCGGTCAACGCATGTCAAACGACCAGACGATGAAGTGATCCGCGCAAAAGGCCAGCACGAGCCTATCATCGACATAAAGACATTTGAAAAGAGCGCACACATTCGCAGCGCTCGCGCTCATCACCCTGTTGGATACCGACTCGGCATTTCAAATCCGCTTGCCAGCTTGGTCGAGTGCGCACAATGCGGTGAAAAGCTCATCAAACGCCCATATGGCAGACAAAGACCGCACCTCATGTGCAAAAACCCGAATTGCCAGCAACGCAGTACACGGTTGGACATTGTAGAGGAGCGGATCCTCGCAGCCATGCGCGAATGGTTGAGCGATTATGAACTCACGATGGATGAGATCACATTCACCATGAGTTCATCGCAAAAAAAAGTTTTCGACAAGTCAAAGTTGCTTGAGCAAGTGGATCAAGCCATTGAACAGATAGCGAAACAACGCGACAATCTGCATAATCTGCTCGAACGCGGCACCTATGATGACGAGACATTTTCGACGCGCAACAAAAAATTGGTGGAAGAGCTCGCCGCTCTGCGTGAACGCAAGCATATCATCCAATCTGAAATTGAACGTGAACATACAGTTGATCAAGCAAGATATGACATTATCCCCCGCGTCACACATGTGCTGGATGCGTACAAAAAAACATGTTCCGCCAAAGATCAAAATTCGCTTTTGCGGTCTGTTTTGCATAAGGTTGTCTATAATAAAGAGACGTGGCAGCGTGGTGACCAGTTTGAGCTAGCACTTTATCCAGTTTTGTGACAGCAGCAACGATTCCAGCACTGATAACATCGTGGTGTAAATGAAATTACGATATCGGATATACTCTGGTCGAATGACGACAGCACAGAGGACGAGGTCAACAAGCGCATGGAGATCAACGGCATGCTCAAGCTGCTTGATATCCTGGATGAACGAGAGCGCAGAGTGATCGAACTGCGCTTTGGCTTGATTGATGGGCAGGAGTGGACCCAAAATGAGGTCGCCGATGCATTGGAAATTTCCAGATCTTATGTATCCCGGCTGGAAAAACGTGCGCTCCTGAAAATGTTTCACCAATCATATGCTGGGCAAGAACGGAAAAAGGCATTTATTTACACACGAAATCAGCGATAATGCTCAAACTCCTGTCACCATTTCACCGCACACGTCAGCTATAATAGGGATGTCGTGCGAGGTGTCGTTTATGTTTAGTATGAGATCCAGGCGAATTACGCCGAAACTATTTATCATTCCCATCCTGATGATCTGCCTGTTCGTCGCCATCGTGATATTTGAGTACAGCAAACAGCATGTGCATGTACAGATGCTCGGCCAATCAATGGATGTATCGAATGTCGAACAGGTGCTGGTTGAACCTAGTGCTACAACATCACAACCAACGCAACAGTACTATACGCTCACAGATCAGGCGAGCATATTGAAACTGTGTAAACTGCTTGGAACGGCGCAACTGTATCAGGGCAGTGAGGGCGATTTTGCGACGAACATCGCCAATCTCTTGTTTCAGTCTACGAGCAATACCATCAGTATTCCGATTGCCCAGACAAGTACGAACGTGATTCTCATCTTCTTTAATGACCACACGTATCTGGCACCAGCGCATTTTCTAGAAACGTTGCAGCAGTTTGCAACAGACGCCAAAAAAGAATAGTTCACGATGCGCCATCATCTGTACGCACCGTGATAAACATATCAAAGCCTCTGTCCCGTTTGCTGACAGAGGCTTTGATAAGAAAAACATTGTTGATATTTACTGACTGCTAGGCCACTTTCCCAGTTTGACCTTCACCGTTTGATGTTGACCATTCCGAATAATTTCCAGGGTAATGACCTGTCCGACACTGTCTTGGTTGACGATTTGTGTCAAAGCTTCGATGGTGGCCACCGATTTGCCGTCCACGCCGACAATGATATCCCCGTCGCCCTTCAATATCTTGAATGGATCTGCGGAATCACTCGCACTGTCCAACTTACTGGCGTTGCTGTCGCCTTTCATGCCCGCTGTCGCCGCAGGACCGCCTTTCGTGACCTCTGTCACATAAATCCCCGTACTGACGCTCAAGTGCATCTCCTTTGCCATCAGGGAATCGACATCCATCCCTTCAATCCCCAACCATGCATGATTGATGGATTGACCAGAGATCAGTTGCTGCTCCAATTGCACCAATCTATCAATCGGAATGGCGAAGCCCACGCCGATGGAACCTTCTATCGGACTCTCAATCATCGTGTTGATGCCGACGACCTGGCCTGCGGCATTGAACAACGGTCCCCCGGAATTGCCTGGATTGAGCGGCGCATCGGTCTGAATCATCCCGTTCATGACGTGACCGCTACTTTCCGACATCGAACGGTTCAAGCCGCTGACGATGCCCGAACTGACGCTCTCGGTCAATTCGAACGGATTGCCAATTGCCACCACTAAATCACCGGGTTGCAGTGTTTTAGCACTACCTAGTTGCAACGGCTGCAACGATGCAGGCGCGTTAATATGAACAACCGCTAAATCATCAAGCGTATCGGCGCTCAAGACCGTTCCCTTGTACGTGTGATTGCCTTGCGCGACATTGACCGTCTTCGAGGTGCCAACCACGTGTGCATTGGTCGCGACATCTCCTTTATTGTCGATCAAAAAACCTGTGCCAACATCCTCTTGCGGACCGGACTTCGCACTGCCATCGGACACGGCGGTGATGGTGAAAATGCTGTCCTTGGTCGCGTTGTAGATGTTGGTCACCACATTTGAATCCGAAGTGCCTGATGTAGACGGATTGGCACCTGAATTCGTGCTCGATCCGCCAGTGTTCGGACTCGGTAAATAGGCCACCACATTTGAACGGGAAGGATGCGCGATGGCTGCGCCCGTCCATATGCCAAACACGTAAAACACGGCGAGACCAGCTACAATACTTGGCCATAAGACCGATGCTCTTCTTTTCCCGCCGCGTCCTTGCTCGGGCCAGTCGTCAAACTCGTTCCAGCGACGCCCCATCCTGCTTCCCCCTCAAAAATTCGTTCAGCTCCCGCTTGAGCTGCCGTCTTTACACGACCAACTGGTTCTGAAGAAACACAACAATATACTCCCACCGTACCACACGGTGCCACAGTTGCCCACTGCGCGACAAATCATCGGATTCGTCCGGAAAGCGGACCATGCGCACAGGGACATGATGATACCGAAGCGCTGCATAAAATTGCTCAGCCTGTTCAACCGGGCAACGCAGATCATGTTCAGCATGAATCACTAAAACGCTTGCTTTCATATTATCCGCGAAAGCAAGCGGGGACAAGCGCGCATAACAAGTAGGATCTTGCCATGGGTGTCACTTGCAGATCCTCTATATCGGTAAAACCGACGTCACAGGTGCCAAACATGCTGTATTCGTTGACACATTGGCATCTCTCCCATCTAGCATATCCAAAGGTGAACGCGAACAAGCCTCATTCACACGTGAAGGACATCTTTGTCATTCCGAAAATCCAAGTGAACCCAAGTACTCGAAAGCCTGGCGCAATTGCGCCAACAATGACGCATCAAACGGTTTATTCGTATCCTCTATCGCACGGCGCACTTGTTCGAGCAACTGGGCACATCCGTCGCCCAAATGCGACTGGACCTGTAATGTCGCAGCCTGGATGATCTGCCGCGTGGTGTCCGCCAACGCTTGGCGCACAAATTCCATCATGCCCTCTTCTGTGGCATCCAGCATCGCTCGCTGGCCGCCCCCTTCGAAGAATTGACGACCAGTTGAGAAATGACGCGCCTGCTGCTCCAACGGCAACGACGAAATCTCGCAGTGCACATCTTCTACAACGAGATTGGAAAAATCGGCGCGCGGCAAGCGGTTGTTTGAAACCGCAGCCTGCGCAAGAGACGTTTGCCATTTCTGCAGCCAGTTCAAAGATGTCTGTTCGGCCAAATTTGCCGCGCGCAAAGAAAATGTCCGCGTTTCGATATCGACTTGGCGCGCTAAAGCATCACACAGCGCAGAAGCGGCCTCCCGCAGCTTGTCCTGCGGCTTGCCCAGTCGAAACCGCCCTGGATTGTACGCATCCCGAAACAGATCTCGATAGCGCAGGCGCAGACGCTCTGCCGCGTGAAACACCAATTCCGCCAACTCCTTGTCAAACTGGCGAATCACGCTCGCATTTTTCGATTCGATCTCCATCGCACGTGCGCTCTCCAAGCGCTCCTTGAGCGCTGTCAGCATGTCGATGCGCGCCTGTTTAGCAGCGTCATCCGCAGCCTGACGCATGTTTGCTTCCTCAATGAACTGTTTGATTTGACGGGCAAGTTCACGCAGTGTTCTCGCCACCATGTCGCCAGCCAGCGCTTCCCCTTCCTGTTCGACATAGTTGGTCAAATCCGTTTCCAGCAAGGTGACGCCCGACTGCGCCAGCATCTCATCTGGCTCAGGGAGCGGCGCATCTGCAGCCAACTGCAAGCGCGCGCGCGCCATCTCCTCGAACGCAGCGTCATTTCCTCCGTGCGCAAGCTGCCGGGCTGCCAAGGCGATTTGCGCAGAAACCTCGTAAATGCGCGGAAAACGCATGCCCAGTCGACGCATTTCTTGTTCGACGCGCGTGCGCACAGCGACGCGCTCATCCTCTGATTTGGCCAAGTCGACGGCATTGATGACCGCAAACAGTTTATTCGCCTGCGCCACATCCTGCACACCCGACAATTGGAGGAGGAAATCCCGGTCTCCCTGGGTGAACGCATGTGAGTAATACATCACAAAGACAATCGCATCGGCGCGACGCATATAGCGAAAAGCGACATCTGTATGTCGACGATGAATGGAGTCAACGCCGGGTGTATCGACGAACAAAAAGCCCTTTTGCAGCCACGGATGGGCCGCGTGGACGTCGACACGTGACACATAGGCCGCGTATTGTTCAATGGCACTAAAAGACTGTAATTCGGAAACCGTGGTGTGCCACTGCGTCCCTAAACGCGCTGACATCTCCTCGTAGCCGCTGTGAATCGCCTTCAAAAAGCGCAGATGACTGCGCAGCGCAGTTGGGTAATCGCGCGGATTGAGTGTCGCAGCGCGCGCAATGGCTTCACTTAAGGTTGCCGGATGCTCGTGCAGCGCAGCGAACGTACTTTCCACATCACGCCACAGTTCCGCCTCGGTTTTGGCGGTCACCACGACATCGATTTTGTCGCCGATGCTTCCTTCTAGCTGCGTGACCGACGCTGTGGTCGGATTGGGCGACACCGTCAACAACGCTTGTCCTAAAAGCGCGTTGAGCAAAGACGATTTGCCAGCCGAGAATGCGCCAAAAACAGCGATCAAATAGCGATTCTCCTGCAGCCGCGCCTCCACTTCGTCCAATTCTTGGAGAGATAGCCCGGCAATCCCGGTCAACCTATCTCTCACATCGCGAATTTGATTGAGTAACTTGTCACGTTTGCGTTCATCTGTCACGATGTTACAGGCACCTCCCCCGCCAAAAGTTGGTCGATTGTCGTCTGCTCGTCCGCACAGACCGATAAATACATCTCTAGTGAACGAGCGCGACGATGCGCAGTGTCGATTTGCGCCTGCAATTCTTGCTGTGCAGCAAAAAAATCGGCCTTTGCCGCTGCAAACCAACCGTCGACCAACATCGTCAACTGGGCGCTGACGTCGCGTTTGACGCGACTGACGACATCTTTCACATACTGGTAAGGATATTGCGACGAAACCAGCGCTCCACTTTTTACCAAACGGTGCACATAATCCTCATCGACCGTCAACTGAATTTGGCTCAAATCGCCCAGCCATTCGTCTTTGCCCCAATCGCTTTGCCGCACATCCTGGGCAATCTGATTGGTCAACGGTGTCACCAAATAGTTGTCGATCCGCTCGTTTAAATCTTGAAGGAACCGTTCTGCGCGCGCCGTTTGTTCCACCTTTGTCTTCTTGGCCGCAAACAAAACACCTACTTTGAAGTCTGGCCGCAAACTCTCGACATATAAACGTCCTTTTTCCGTCGTTTCATACGGGGCAATTTGCGCCAGCTCAACCACTCGAATCCAGCGCTCGCGCAGCTCATTGCGCGCCTCCACCGTCTTTTGATAAGCCGCCTGCAACTGTTCATTCAACTGCTGATGCCGCGTTTCTTCTGCCGACAACCAGGCGCGCGCCTCAGCCGTATCAAGCGGACGTTGCTCCATTTCGCGCGCAACAGCGTCCAACGCCTCATCACGTCTTTTCGCATACTGCCCAGCAACCGCCTCGCGCACCAAATCGGTGAGCCGTTTTTTCACTTGTTCAAGCCGGGCTTCCTCATCTGTATCTCCCAACGCCGTCAACCAGGCGCGCAAATCATCCAACTGGTTATACGGAGACGAAGTGGTTGAAGTATAAAAAATTCGCTCGACCACGATGCCGTAATCGTCCAGCGCTTCCTCCACATGCGTTTGAAACGAAACAAATGGCAATTCAAAGTCCAGATGTTTATCCACCTGATTGACGACAAACAAGAGCCGCTTTCCCTCGTCCGTAAAGGCGCGAAGCAGTTCAAGATTCTCTTCCGCCTCAACGTGCTGATAATCTGCCACAAGCACCATCACGTCCGCCCGGTGCAGCGCGTTCATTGTCGCCTCTCTGTGCGTTTCATCCGTGGAATCGACTCCCGGGGTATCCAACAACTGCACGCGATCCTGTGTCGCAGGAAGCACAACCACCGCCACATCACTCGTAGTTGGCACCGCCCCTGTCGCCAAATCGTCTACCTGACACAAGGCGTTGATGAGACTCGACTTGCCAGCCGAGAAGAGGCCGCAAAACGCTACAGTCATCGCCGGTGAATCGGCAGTTAACTGCGCCAGAATCTCGCGCATTCGCCCAGAGTAAATAGAATCTCCCTGCCCTGCTATCCATTTCTCGATCCGTTGAAAGTGATCGACCATTTCATTTGTACGCTTGATCATTGCTCGCATAGACCGTGAAGCTCCTTTTCGGTCAAACTTTTCTCCTCGAATATCATACGTGAAAACGCGTTGTCCTGCACGGCGTAACAACTGTCACTGTGTTACAATGAGGGGACAATTGTGACAGTTGTGCAAATCAAATCGCAAACATAAAGGGAGTTCAGGCAAATGGAATCGCTATCATACATAAAAGATTTACTTGTGCGCTTATTAAATACCCCATCGCCAACTGGGCATACGGCAAAAATTATCCAAATGCTTGAAACTGAAGCAAATGCGTTGGGCTATGGCACTTCCATCATCAACAAAGGTGGTTTGCTCATTCATGTCCCTGGAAAAGACATGGCCAAACGCCGTTTTTTGACTGCGCATGTCGACACGCTCGGCGGCATGGTGAAACAGATTCTCGACAACGGACGCCTGCGCGTTCACCGCATCGGCGGCTATGCCTGGAACACCGTGGAAGGTGAATATTGCAATGTCATTTGTGCCGATGGAAAGCTTATCAGCGGCACCATCCTGCTCCACAACACATCTGTGCATGTCAACCGTGAAGTCGGCGACACCAAGCGCAATGACGACAACATGGAAATCGTGATCGACGCCAAAGTGACAAGCCCAGCCGACGTGCAGGCGCTTGGCATTCAAGTCGGCGATTTTGTCGCCTGGGACCCGCGCGTGGCGGTGACCGATACGGGCTATATCAAGAGTCGGCACCTCGATGACAAGGCGAGTGTCGCCGTCCTCTTTGGGCTGTTGCAGCACATCAAACAAACAGACCTCGTGCTGCCGCATGGACTGGATGTGCTCATCAGCAACAACGAGGAAATCGGCTACGGCGGCAATTCGAACATCGCGCCGGAGATTGTTGAATACCTCGCCGTGGACATGGGCGCCATGGGCGACGGCCTCACGACAGATGAACACTGCGTGTCCATCTGCGCCATGGATGCAAGCGGCCCTTACCACGAAGGATTGCGTCGGCACCTGATGAAGCTGGCCAAGGCGAACGATGTGCATTATGCAGTCGATATTTACCCATATTATGGTTCAGACGCGTCTGCGGCAGTCCAAGCTGGCGCCGATGTGCGTCACGCATTGATTGGACCTGGTGTCGCCAATTCCCACGCCTATGAGCGGACGCACGAAGAGGCGCTGGCGGCCACATGGCAGTTGCTCTCTGCCTATATCAACTCACCTTGCTTGGCGTAATTCGGCGATGAAGACGCGCGCGGAGGACGCCTGCAAGCGACCTGCATATCATGAAGCAATGACAGGTCGGGAGGGAGCGACGTGCAATTTAACTCGTTTATCAAATTCGGATCACTCGCCTTTGATGTGGCAAACGATGAAAAAGTGCGCCAACTGTTTGGCATGACTTATCACGGCGCACGACGCCGCGGGTTGATTGGTCAGGGGCAATCCATGCATCCACAGATGCTGCAACAGATGGCGCCACCGGCTGGCCAGACTCACCCAGCGCATTGGCCCAAATTAAATCAGCCAATTCCATTTTCCTCGGCAGGGCAAGCGAATGCCAAGCCGGCGACCAGCGCGCCAGCACCGGCGCAACAAGCGCAACCTGCGGCAAAAGCGCCAGATTTTGATGTGAAACAATGGCTGAACATGGACAACGCCAAAAAAGTGCTCGGTTGGGCAGGCACCATCAATCAGTTTCTTGAAAAATGACCGTTGCAGCATAAACGAGACTTGTTTGATCTCGATGCACAAATCGCCCCTAGCGGGGCAGCGGGAGGTCTTTTATCTGACATCTGTGACACCCAAGCGACCAACCGTATTTTTGTACCGACTCTTCCACGACGTGATGCCACTCGCCAGACGTCAGATTGAGCGATGGACGGCTAAAGCAGACGCCATTCCAGACAGTGAACTGCGGCAACAAGCATTGTCGAGCCTGCAGCATAAACGGTTCCACGCCGATGGCGGGACAGTTTACGCAGCCGCCCACCCCGCTTTTGCAGCGACCTTGGTGGAATTGATTGTCGCCTTGCAAACGATTAGCGATTATTTGGACAATCTGTGTGATCGCTGTGCACGATACGACGCAGATGACTTTCGCCAATTGCATCACAGCATGCGAGACGCGGTGCGTCCCAATGCGCCGCTGCGCGCGTATTACGCGCTGCGCGGCCAACCAGACGACGGCGGTTACTTGGCGGATTTGGTCCAGACATGCCAACGTTGCATCCAGCAATTGCCCCAGTATGCTTTGGTGCAGGATCAGGTTGCATGGTATGTGGAGCGCTATTGTGAACTGCAACAACACAAACATATTGAGCCCCATCTTCGCACTTCGACGCTGATGGCTTGGAGCGCCCCATACACAGCTGAATTTGAAGGGGTTGAATGGTGGGAATTCGCCGCAGCGAGTGGCTCAACACTGGGTATGTTCTCTCTGTTTCTCGCAGCCACTTACGACATTGACGACGAGACAGTGCCAAAGATTCACGAGAGCTACTTTCCGTGGGTATGCGGTTTGCATATTTTGCTCGACTATCTCATCGACTTGGAAGAGGATGCACAGGAAGGGGATTTTAATTTTATCGAATGTTACGCGGACAAGCAGTTGGCCCGGCGGCGGATCAAACATTTTGCCAAACAAAGCTGGCGCAGGTGCAAAGATATGCCCTATGGCGGTTCCATCCATCGGTTCGTCATCCAAGGTCTACTCGGCATGTATCTGTCCGACACCAAAGTTCACCAACAACGAGCCGTCCGCAAAGCCAAGCGCATGGTATATCAATTCGGCCCGACCGCTTGGATGTTTTACGTGGCTTGTCTGGTTTATCGAGCCATTCGTTGAGTATGGGACAACCTTGTTCAGTGTCACTCCACCGCCGGCTTTACAGCCAGACGGCCAAACCGCTCAAGGGAAGCGGCAATTTCAGCGCCAAACAACAGCATGATGCTGGCGATATAAAGCCAGAGAATCAACAGCATGACCACCGTCAAACCGCCATAGATGAAATGGTAGGTGACCAAATGGGCGGCGTAAATGACAAAGCCAGTGCGCGCCAAGTCCAGCGCAACGGTCGCAGTCAGCGCGCCAATGAGCACACTGTAGTTTTCTGTCCGGCGCGACGGCAGGAAGCGATAAAAAATAAAACATGTGACGAACAGGGAAAACGGATAAAGTATCCGGCTGATTCCATGTAAAAGCGGCACCCAATGCGAAAATACAGTTCCCGCGCTGATCCTGTGAACAAACGCCGGATAAAACGCCAGCGCAAAAGATGAAATCACCGCGAGGATGATCAGCAACACAAGCATGGCGAAGCTGATCAAGCGGCGAGCGAAAAAATTGCGCTGCTGTTGAACCTCGAAAATGATGTCCATCGCCTGTTGAACCGCGATAAAAGCGCTCCCTGCAGACCATGCGAGGATGGCAAAACTAAACAAGGGAATCTTCCCGCCAGCAGCGGCTAAACTCTGAATGCTGCGCTTGATGAAGCTGTTTGCGTCCGACACGTCCGGGTAATACGGTTGCATCATGCGCAGTAAAAGCGATTCAATTTGCAGGTGTGGCACGATGCGCGTCGTCCCGTAAATCACCAACAACAATAGCGGAAACAGGGAAAACATCGCATAAAAACAGATTCTAGCTGATAATGCTGGCAAGTCGTGTCTCACCAGGCTGGCGCCAAGCAAAGAAAAAAACCGTGCAGCTAAGCGCATTTTTTGACGCATACCCACACTCCTAAAAACAATCTCCATCTAAAAAACAAGCGATACCGTTGCAGTGCCCCATTTGACTGCATATGCGTGTTTCTACTGGTCCGGACCGTATCACAAATACTGCTCTAATGACCATTGTTGCCTTAAGTATCGCTGCCAACCCTCATCCAGCGGTGATTTTACCTCGATGGTCTGTTCTTCATATGGATGGTAAAAGGTCACCTGATACGCATGCAACGCAATTTGACCAGATGGCGGGAAATCGCCGATAGCAGACACGCCGCCGTAATCCTTGTCACCCACGATGGGTGCGCCGAGAAACGCGGCGTGAACGCGAATTTGGTGTGTACGTCCGGTTTCCAACTCGCATTTGACGAGCGCTAGGTGCCCACTTGGCGCAGCCGTTTGCGCTTGCACACGAAAATGTGTACGCGCTGATTTACCTGTTGATGATACACGATATAAACCAGCCTGATGCCGATTGCGGGCGATTGGTTCATCCACCGTCAACTTTTTCGCCAACCGCGCGCCTTGCACCACGGCGAAGTAACGCCGTTTCATCTGCCGTGCTGTCAACTGGTAATCCAACGCTCGGGCGATGAAACGATGCTTTGCGTACACCACCGCCCCCGTCGTCGGCCGATCCAAACGATGCACGTGGAGTACAGGACTCGCTTGTCCAGTATATTCATAATAAGCTGCAACTTGTTGATCTAACGTCGGCGTTTGTGGATCTTCCGCATGAATGATGAGGCCAGGTGCTTTATGCACAACGAGAACGTGATCGTCCTCGAATAGAATTGGTGGCGCTGTGACGGCTGCGCTCACTTTGGCAAGACGGGGCGCTGGATCCACCAGTGTGATTTTTGTTTTCGCGTCAAGCGTAACCGCAGCATCTGCCACATGGCTTCCTTTGCGCACGCATTTGCGCGCAAATAACTGTGCGACATCATTGGCAGGCAATTGCAGCTGTCTGATCATAAAATCATCCAGACGCCAACCGACAAAACGCTTGTCTGCATGTATCTGAAGTGCACCTTGCAGCATTTCAACCTGCAAGAAAAAGCCTCCCGTCCGCTTGGCGCGTTTGGCGACAATCAAACAAAATGGCGCGATGCTGTGCACCGCGCCATGCCTCCACGCCATTGTGAAAATCACATCGCTCATTCTACCTTGAAAATGATGCGATACTTTCGTGCTGCGCCATTTAGATGGCCTCAACAAACTCCACATCTGGCACAACTTTCTTGACTGCGCGCTCAACACCCATTTTGAGGGTCATCACGCTGGCAGGACAACCTACGCAGGCTCCCTGCAAAGAAACAAATACAGTCTTTGACAACTCGTCATACGATACAAACTCCACATCGCCGCCATCCATTTGAATGGCCTCGCGAATGGAGGACAACGCTTCCTCAATTTTCTCTTCGATGGAGGCCATTTGTTCTGTCGACATCTCGCATCCCTCCGTATGCTTAGCATACGCTGTAGGCAGCACAAGATGCAAGTGGTGAATACCACGAGTTGGTCACCGCGCTGGTATCACCACTTCTGCATTTCATCAGTTTCCGATTCTCTTTTGAAAACCGATGGTGTTCGGTTCAATGCGAAACACTTCTTGGAAGCCTAAACTGCGCGTGAAGGCAAGACTTGGCGCATTGTTCTCCTGCACGAACACTTCCAAGGTGCGCACACCCTGCGCAATCGCGTCCTCTTCCAATTTCGCCATCACTCTTTTGCCAATCCCCGACGATTGGTGTGCGGGATCTATCACCATTGCGCTAACGTGCATTTTCGCATCTGGGCCTATCAGATACGAGTAGTAACCAATTGGCTTTCCTTTTTGTTCAATGACAATTGTCGGCGCACCGGATTGAATGTACTGGAGAAATTGTTGATCCGGAAACGGTTGCCCAAACGCTTGCTCGTGAATGGTGCCAAGTTGCGATCTCGTCAGTTGCAAAATATACGCGTCATCCTGCAACGTCCGCGGCCGATAACTCAATTCCACCACGGGTTGCCGTTTCACTTGTTTCTTTTGCGCTGTGGCTCTCGCCTTCAAAGTTCCTTTTTTCTTGCGTTTCTTTGCCGCAGGTTTCGGTGTTAACATCATGTTGACCGATGCATTCGGCATGCGTGCTCGACCTCCTCAACGTTTCCCCTTGTCGACACAACAGCCTATGCATCAGCCTAGATAATTGACATTCACAAAATCGCGGTCCAGTTTGGGGCGCCAGCGTTCAATTGCTGTTTTTGCGGCGCAAAAACCGGCGCTTTGGTTTGCTTTCAGCAACTTCCTGCACTTTCGCCTTGGCGCTGCTGCGCTGCGCGTTCTGCGTGCGCTTGCTTTGCACCTCGGAAATGACGTTGCCAATGTAATTGCCCATGATATCCATCTTGTATTTGTGGTTTACCTGAATTTTGTCGTACTCTTCCTTCGTCGTGCGGAACGTGACATTTTGCACGCGGTTCATGTGAACACCGCGCATCGTCTGCCCAACCGTCAGACGTCCAACCACTTGGTACGTGCGAATGGGCATATATTTTCCGATGCCAGAAGTTCCTTTTTCGCGCAGCCTGCGCTTATTGAGCACAAATACTTCATGCCGTTCTTTCATGGCCAAATACTGGGTATCAAAAGCCTTTTGGCGTTTGCGCGCAAAGAGAAAGACGACAACATAGGCCGCAATCACCAAGACGATGATGCCACCGACAATGTACCAATACAAATGACTTCCCCCCATCCTGATAATCACTTCGGTACCTGGGTACCGCGCCATCCGCGATGCATTGATTGACTCATATGTCTATGATTCTGCTTGTGCGGACACATCACACACGGCGGTCTATCCCGTCCAAAATCCCCAAAGTGCATTTATTGTACCACGGATTCCGCTTTGGGCCGCAATAGATTCTTGCCGACCCACTTCATGCCTATCGATGGATGGAACATCACTTGCACCTGCTCGTCCCCGCCATCTTTGGCGGCGGCCAAATGCAAAATGACGCCTTCGCCAAATTGCGCGTGTTTGACGTGCTGTCCAGGCGCCAGCACCATGTTGTGCTGCACCGCAAAATCGCTCAACGTCACCCACGCTTCTGGCAACTCGTCCAAAAATCGCGAAGGTTCGCGCTGAGTGATGTTGCCGAACAACGTCCGCTCGACCGTATAAGTCATATACAGTTGATCCATCGCCCGCGTCATGCCGACATAGCAGAGGTTGCGCTCTTCTTCGACGGATCGATCATCGTCCATGGACCTCGGGTGCGGAAAGATGCCCTCCTCCATGCCGACCAGAAACACGAGCGGAAATTCCAGCCCTTTGCTGGCGTGCATGGTCATCAAGCGGACATTTCCCTTGCCTTTCTCACGCTCTTTGTCCACATCGCTCAACAAGCTGACCTCAGCTAGGAATTCCTGTACCGTACCCTGGCGCCGTTTGTCAAACGACTTTGTCACACTGAACAGTTCATCGATGTTTTCCACGCGCTGCAAATCTTCCTTTTTGCCGCTCTGCAAATACATCTCACGATATTTTATGGCGTGCAGGACCTCAGACAGATACTCTGATACAGGCATGCCCTCCATCCACAGCATCAATTCGCCGAGCTTGGCGTGAAATTGGCGCGCCGACTCGCTGACCTTGCTGCTAAGTCCTGCAGCTTCCCCATGCGCCAACGCTTCATAGAGCGTCATCCCCTCAGCATGCGCGTAGTCCATCAAGCGACCGATGGTCTGTTCCCCCAAGCCGCGTCTGGGCGTATTGATGATGCGCAGCAGGGAGATCTCGTCGCGTGGGTTGGTCAGCAGCCGCAGGTAGGCAAAAATATCTTTGATCTCCCTGCGATCATAAAACGTCAATCCCCCGACAATCGTATACGGGATGGCCTGTCCCATCAGCGCTTCCTCAATCGCTCGCGACTGCGCGTTGGCGCGATACAAAATGGCGACGTCGCCATATGTGCCGCCATTGTTCACGTGTTGCACAATGCTTTCCGCGACGAAAGTCGCCTCCTGCTCACTGTCAGTCAGACAACATACCGCAACATTATCACCGCGACCACGGACCGCGCGCAACATTTTCTCCTTGCGCTTTTGGTTGTTGGCAATCAGCCCGTTGGCCGCCGCTAGAATCGCCTCTGTGGAGCGATAGTTCCGCTCCAGCAAAATCACCTTCGCCTCTGGATAATCATGCTCAAAGCGCAGCATGTTTTCGATGTCCGCGCCGCGCCACGCGTATATCGCCTGATCCGCATCGCCCACGGCGCAGAGGTTGCGGTGCGCTTCAGCGAGCGTCTGCACCAGTTGATACTGCGCGTGATTGGTATCCTGATACTCGTCAATCAGGATATACTGAAATTTTTCCTGATAGCGCGCTCTGACCTGTTCATCCGTTTGCAACAGACGAACCGTCTGGATAATGAGATCGTCAAAATCCATCGCGTTGATGGCAAACAAGCGCGATTGGTACAACTCGTATACATCTGCGGCGACAGAATCTTCCAACCGCGTGTCCAACGGCAACTTTTTGACGGTTGCCACAGAGTACATGAGGTTTTTCCAGTTGGAGATGGTACTGCCGATTTGGCGTGGATCAAACTTTTTCAAATCGCAGTTTAAATCAAGCAAACACTGTGAAATCAGGGATTGTTGATCATCTGAATCAAGAATGGTGAAATTTGATGTGTAACCGAGCACTTCCGCCTCACGCCGCAGGATGCGCACACAAATGCTGTGAAACGTGCCCATCCACAAATCCTCTGCGCGTCGACCGATGAACTTGCGAATTCTGTCCTTCATTTCCCGCGCGGCCTTATTTGTAAATGTGATGGCCAAAATTTGATGCACCGGAACGTTGTGGTTGCCAATCAAGTAGGCGATGCGGCGGGTCAAAACACTTGTTTTGCCACTGCCAGCCCCTGCGACCACGAGCAGCGGTCCGTCAACCGTTTGCACAGCGCGCTTCTGCTCTGGATTCAGTCCATCAAGTAAATTGACCTCTTCTTCGCGCATTGAGGACGCCTCCTTCAAAACAAGCCTGCAATCATACAGACTAACACGGAGATGTCGCGGCGTGAACCCTCATTCTATGCGACATATGAAAAAATCCACTCGTCATCCGAATCTGATGGATTTTCACACGTCCTCTAGGACGCAAGTCCTCATGGCCATCAAAAACCCGGCGGAGACGAATCCATCGTGCGGTTGATGTGCGACAACGGATGCGCCTTTTCGGCAGGATCGACGGCGTGATCGTAAATGTGATTGATTTCGTTTTGATACGCCGCATATACGGCTGTGTTCTTCACTTTGAGCGTAGGCGTCAACAGCCCATTCTCGACGGTAAATGGCTCGTTCGCCACAATCACGCGCTTCGGTTGCTCGAACTGCGCGTAGTGTGCGGTGCAGCGCGCCACCTCATCTTGCAGGAACGCTGCTATCTGCGCCTTGTCAGCAGGAAGCGTCTTGGCCAAATCAGTGAACAATTGGTCAGAAGGAACCACAATCACAGCGACAAACTTGCGGCCTTGACCGACCAAGCACGCCTGCTCAATCCAAGCGCTTTGCAAAATGTCGCTTTCAATGGGAGCGGGGGTCACTTTTTTTCCTGTGGACAGCACCAGTAGATGTTTTTTTCGATCCGTTATCGCAATGTATCCATCGGCGCTAAGCGTAGCGATGTCACCGGTCTTAAACCAACCATCTTCCGTAAAAGCTTCCTCGTTGGCCTCAGGATTGCGATAATAGCCAGGTGTGACACTGGCTCCGCGCACCAACAGCTCATCATCCTCCGCCAGGCGCACCTCCACATTGCGCAGCCGCTGGCCGACCGTGCCCAGACGAGGTTGGCCTGGTATGTTGAAAGCAATCACGGGCGACGTCTCGGTCATGCCATACCCTTCGCAAATCGAGAGGCCCAGCGCCAGGAAAAACTGGCCGACATGTTTGGCCAAGGGCGCCCCGCCACTGAAGCAAATGCGCAGACGGCCGCCCAAAACCTGCCTGATTTTCTTGTATACAAGCTGTTCGTATACCTGCAGCGCGATGGGAGAAACCGCCTCTTTGTCGATGCGCGCCCGTGTGCCCGCCGCCAGTGCGCGGCGAAAAACCCACAGTTGAATGCCACCTTTTGCCGCCATCTGCGCCTCTACGCGCTCTTGCATTTTCTCCAGCAGCCGCGGGACGGTCGTGAACACGGTTGGCCGCACACGCGCAAAGTCTTGGACGATGGTATCGACGCACTCGGCATAACAAATGGAAGCCCCGCTCAACAGCGGTACGTACTGTCCGCAGGTTCGTTCAAAAATGTGACACAAGGGCAAATACGAGAGGTGAACGTCTGTTGGTTCCAAAACAAGCCGCTGACGAATACCCGAAAAATTCGCCAAGATGTTGCCATGCGTCAAAATCACACCTTTCGGCGTCCCTGTCGTTCCCGAGGTGTAGACGATGGTCGCCATATCATCAGCGCGAATCTCGACAGGCAATCGCCCGACTTCTTCCCTGACTTGTGCCTGGCACCACGCTGCATAGTTGAATGTCGGCCACGGCGCGCGTTGTTTGATGTCCGCCAAATCGGTTTCCTGCAAAATGACGACAAAAGAGAGGGCCAAAGGCTCGTCGAAATGCGTTTTCAGCAGTGTTTCATACAATGCTTTATTCTCGACAAAGACACCCGCCATCCCTGCATGACGAACAATAAACCCGATCTGGCTGGCTGGCACATTCGGATACACAGGCACGGTCACCGCACCTGTCGCCATAATCGCGAAATCGCAGATGGGCCACCACGAGCGGCCTGCCGAAATCAACCCAACCCGGTCTCCCTTTTGCACATCGAGTTCCAACAGCATCTGTGCAATGGATTCAATGGTTTGTCGCATTTGTGTATATGTGTATGTGGATTTAGATAGTGATGGAGGATCTGACAAAGCCAAGTGATTGGGATATTTCGCAACTGTGGCATACAAAGCCTCTGGCAAAGATGAGAAAACGGTTGAAGCAGACATAAAAGACGCCTCCCGTTCGCATATACAGTTACCCCACATCAGAAGCACGAGCGAATCAGCGCAATCGCCGCCTGCCTTTACTATCAGATTCGTGATTTGCAGAAAACATTCCTGCTGTTCGTGATGTCGCCCGTATTGACTGGGGGTTCACAGCAGATGTCGTTTGAATCAAACGGCCTGAACTTGACCGCCCGAACAGCATTTACCGCTCCGCCTGTCTGCGCGCTTTTTGCCGCCTGCCAAAGCGGTGCAGCCACAGGTAGACGCCGAGCGCCAGCAGGATGACCAAAGCGAATTGCCACCAGACACCTGCATGTTTCCAACCGATGAACAAAAGCGCCCAGACAATTTGATATGGCGCAAAGCCCAGCAGACTGGCAAACAGAAACGGCCAGAATTTTACCTCCCGAAGCGCGCCAAGCAACAAATTCACCACCAGAAACGGAATCGGTAGCAGTTGCAATGCCACCAAAACCCAAAACCGCCCATCGGCAAGCGCCGTCTCTGCGCGCAGACGCCATGTGGAAAACGGTGGACGAGCGAATGCGGCGTCGACCACCCCGGCGGCCAAACGACCGACCCCGAACAACAAGAGCGCGCCAAGCATCACACCGCACAAATCGTTCAAGGTGCCCACGACAAGCCCATTTGTCTGGAGACTGGCCGTCATGATGGGTTCTGATGGAATGGGCAAAACGGCCGCTACTGCCATCGCCCCCATCCACATCAAATCTCCTCGCAAACCTGTTCCGCCAATTTCATGCACCCAACTAGCCAGCGGCAGACGAACGATTCCGAGACTTGCCAGAATGAATAGGAAGGCCAAAATACGCAAAAAATGTCGAGAACGCTGCAACAGACTCCCTCCACCTCCGACAATTTGTTAGGATAGAAGCGATACCAGCGAGGTACATAGACCACCGCGCGCGATCCGCCCATCGAGCAGGCGCGAACTACATTGACTACCAGTCAACGAAAACATACGAGATATACGACAAGGTAGCGTTTATTTCCATCATACAAAGGAGGGGGTGGCCATGCGCAAAGCCGCGTTCGTCGCTTTACCAGGTTGTCTTCTTGGCGATTTATCGGCCCTGCTTCGGCAAATCCAGCACCAAGGCTGGCGGTTGCGCGTCTTTTCCTTGGACGGTAAACCCACCACCACAGGTGAGGGGCTGCACCTTTTGGCAGATGCGCCGCTCGAAAATACCATGCCTGCAGATCTCCATCTTCTGATGATTCCTGGGGGTCATTATACACCTGATGTGTATCAAGACATTCGGCTGCACCGGTTTTTGCGGCAATATGACGGCCAGCGGCGCTGGATAGCCGCATCGTGCGAAGGTGTCGTCTGTCTGGGCGCAGCCCAGTTGCTCGGCGGCGTCGCCTTCAGTGCCCCAGCGTCCGTGCGGACCAATTACGAGCACATTCTGCGCCATGCTGTGTATCGGCCACAGCCGATCACCATCGACGCCAATATCATATCCTCCGACGGCACCAATCCGGTTGCCTGGATGAAAGCCGTCAAAGATAGGATAGATCTCGAATTTTGACCCAAATCGTTCAGAAATCATGGCAATTGTGCATGCTATGATGGACAAGCAGTACAGTAACGCGTTTGCGTACAGGTATAGACCGTCATCCGTGATGCATCTCGCACCAGCAGAACTGTGAAAATCCATTCAATCAAGACATCGCGGATGGCGTACACCAAGGTATCGACTTTATTTTCAAGTATAGAGAGGAGCAAAGTGATGTTTGCTTTACAAAAATCACTCATGCGAAAATCAATCATCGGTGTGGGCGCAGCTACCCTTCTGCTGACCCTCGTGGCAGGATGCGGAGCCCCGCAAAACAAGACCACTGAGTCCGCGACACCGCCCAAAAACACCGCAAACTCCGCCACTAGCGGCCAAAAACAGCTGAAGACGTCAGATCAGCAGTGGTCTTCCCCGCCCAAGATGACGATCGATCAAAACAAGCAATACGACGCCGTGGTGACGACCAATTACGGCGATTTCACAATTCAGTTATTGCCAAAAGAAAGTCCTGTGACGGTCAATAACTTCGTCTTCCTAGCCGAACATGGTTTTTATAAGAACAACACGTTCTTTCGCATCATCAAGAACTTCATGATTCAAACCGGCGACCCGAGCAACACCGGCTCTGGCGGGCCTGGCTATCAGTTCAAGGACGAACTGCCGCCCAAACAGCCGTATAAGGAAGGCACGGTGGCCATGGCCAACTCTGGTCCAAACACCAACGGCAGCCAATTTTTTATCTGTACTGTGCCGGATCAAAAAAATCTTCAGCCCAACTACACGATTTTCGGCAATGTCGTCAAAGGCATGAACGTCATCAAGGAGATTGCGAACATTCCTGTGACAACCAACCCAAATTCGGGCGAAGACAGCTACCCGACGTTGACGGCTTATATCGAGTCGGTCAAAATCGAGGTTCACTAAGAGGAGCAGGCATATGAAGCGTCAGTGGTGGCTGTCCATCGTGATCATCGCGCTCGTGATAGTGTTCCGGCTGACAACCAGTGGCGGAGCGCTTTCGTTGCCGCCAAACGCCACACAGATGGCAGGCAATCAGATTCGGATTCCCACGGTGATGGAAAACATAGACAGCCAAAACAACAGTAGCGATCCCGCCAATGATGAGACATGGCTCTTGACCAGACGCGGCGATGGCACCTACTATGTGACGGTCTATGTGAATGATCGACCCTCGCGCTATACATTTGCAGCAGGGCCAGTCACGCATTCAAACGCGAGCGGCACAGCCTATCAAACCAAAGGAAAAGTGAAATTCGGCGCACAGTCGTATCACGCGACAGATATGTACGTCAACCATGGCGGGAAGCGTGGTTACATCGACTTCGTCAAAGACTAAACTCGCTTCCTTGACGTTTTTCGGCACGGCTGATTAAATGATAATGCGAGTTGGATCGACAAAATTCGCCGCTTGACTGGATGCTTCTCGTACAGATTGATATGGATACAATATCGGTCAAATTGTAATTGTAGAGCGTCTCGTTACGATTGACGGCGCATGAAGGTCGCAAACTATTTTCAGATGGGAGTTGATGGCCACGTGACGGAAACGAGTATCATTTTGGCCGCTGGCCGTTCCATGCGCCTGCGCCCATTGACAGATAATCAACCGAAATGCTTGTTGGACATGGGTCCGAAAAAAATCCTCGACTGGCAACTGGATGCCTTAAAATCGATTGGCGTCAGCCAAGTTCGCATGGTAGTTGGTTATCAAAAAGAGATGATTCAGGCACATATTGCCGCGAAACATGCGGGCTTAGAGGTTACATACATCGAAAACAAGGACTTCGAGACGACCAATACCCTGTTTTCTTTGGCGCTCGCGCTTGAGCAATTCGCAGACGACTTCTACTACATGAACGCTGATGTCGTCTTTGAACAGCAGATTCTGGCGCGTTTGAAGACCGGAGAAAACGGCGGCTTCCTCGCCATTGACAGAAAACAGTGTCGCGAAGAAGAAGTCAAAGTGTTGGTAGACAATACACAAATCACGGCGATTGGGAAACATCTCGACCCTGCCCAAAGTTACGGCGAGTTTATCGGCGTCGCCAACTTCACCGGCGATTTCGCAAAACGGTTCCGCAATACCGTTCTGGCAGAAGCCGTCACAGGCAATGAGATGAAATTTTTTGAGCATGCGCTTGATGTCATGCAGGACAAGCACGACATGTACGCGGTCGACATCACAGGCATTCCTTGCGTTGAAGTCGATTTCCCAGAGGATTACGAGTATGCCGTAGAAGAAGTTTTGCGCGCATTTCCCAGGGTGGATCGTCCATGAGTGAACTTGCCAAAATCAATGCGTGTGCGAAACGACCGATTGACATCTGGACGAATTTTATCTATTACCCACTCTCCATTCGTCTCGTTTATCTGGTTCGCAATACTGGCATTACGCCAAACGTATTGACCATTTCCTCCCTCATCATCGCTTTGGTGGGTTGCGGTTTCTTCGCCGCCGGCCAGCGAAGCGATGTGCTGTGGGGGTTGCTGCTGGTTCAGATCTCATACGTCATCGATTGCGCCGATGGCCAATTGGCCCGCTACAAACGCAAGTTTTCACCAGTTGGTGGCTGGATTGATCAAGTCGCTGACCGGATCAAAGAATTCGCGATTTACGCAAGTCTCGCCTATGGGACCATCAAACAGCACGACCACGCCGCATCTGTGTGGTTTTACGCCATGTTCGCGCTGTTTGTACTTTATCTATTGGAGTATTACGGCCAGATTCAAATGGTCAAACCGACACAAGAATCAGCGGCCGCAGCAACTGCGCCTTCCTCTGCCAGTCAGACAGCAGAACCAGACGCTGCGTCAACGGACACGTTTGACCGCATGCAGCAATTGCGCAGTCTAGTGCCATTTCGCGGGTTTCTCATTGGTGAACAATATTTCGCGCTGCTCGTCTTCATCTTGTTCGGCGCAGTGGTTCCTTTTTTTATTTTTGTTGGCATTCTGGGCGCTTTGATGTGTATTTATCGCCCTGTCATTCAATACATCAAACTGCGCAAAGGGCGGTTGTGAGGTGACTGAAAAGACTTTGGACGAAAAAGAGATGTACCCAACCATCGTGTTGACGTCCGCCGTCCCTTGGGACGGCCTGACTGCCCGTCCGCAGCATCTTGCCCGACAATTGGCGGCAAGCGGATGGCCAGTGCTATTTGTTGAACCGCCCGTCACCTTGATTGGACCGCTGCGCAATCCAGCGCTGAAATCGCGGATGTTTCCACGCCAGCCGATTTCCACCGTGCTCCAAAGCGATGGTAAGCAAGCAGAAATTCGTGTTCTCACCCCCATGGCCAGTGTGCCATTCTACCACATGGTACGTGGCATCAACCGCTTCAACCAGCGCATGCTCGCCCACCAGATCCGCCATCACGTGCCAGGTCCGCTCATTTTACTCTCAATGTTGCCCGATTCAGTCGATTTGATCCCACATCTGGCTCCCATCGCCACCTTCTACGATTGTGTGGACGATCACGGCGCGTTCGGCGGCCTCACTCGGCTGGATGTGATGGATACCCTAGAAGCGTCCATGGCCTATGCCAGCCGCACCATCTTTGCCACTGCCGATGCGCTCGTCGAGAAAATGCAAGCGTTTCACAGCGATGTCCGTTTGATTCCAAACGCGGTGGAACTTGGCCACTTTGCTCAAACAGTACAAGCAGAGGAACATGCGCTGCTGGCACAAATACCCGCACCACGGGTCGGCTTTGTCGGCGGCATTGGCGCTTGGCTCGATTTTGAATTGTTGCGTGGACTGGCGATGGCTCGCCCGGATGTGCAGTTTGTCTTTATCGGCCCGATTGAAGCGGATGTATCGTCCATTCGCTCACTCGCCAACGTGCATTTGCTCGGCAAACAACCGTACGCCCAGCTTCCCGAATTTCTAGCTGGCTTCGAGGTCTGTCTGTATCCATTTGCAAACAACAAGTTGACCGAAAGCGTCAACCCCGTGAAGATTTACGAGTATCTCGCTGCAGGTAAAGAGGTCATTGCCACGCCAACGCGCGAGATGCACAAATTCACAGAACATGTCTGGCTCGCTCCCAACCTTGAGGCAGGACTTCAGGCGCTTGACGCCATCTTGCACGGCAAACGCAAAGTCGCGCCGCAATCCGTGCAGCCATTCTTGCAAAAACAGACTTGGCAAGCGCGTGCGCTCGAAATGGATGCCGCACTGTTGCAAAGCCTGCCATTGAGGGAAAAGCGATAGTGAAGAAATAAAACAGAACACAGGGTCGGAAATGACGTGCTCAAGCGTTAACGAGCACGTCATTTTTATATGACGAGAAGAAGGTGTAGATTAGCCCCTACGGCACCGATGTCGAGATAAGTATCATTGATGACAATCCGACGGATGAAATCTCCGTTCTGATGAAATCAGGAGATAGAAAGAGCCAAGTGAGCATGAGGTGGAATCACACCCAAACGGAACTGCATGTCGTCAAAGGGGCGGAACTGAACTGACGGATGTTTTTATTGAATCGTGCTTGTAAATGTGAGCCGCTCTATACTCAACTGCCTGTAGATACGTCCTACTGGCTATTGATCATAAGAACACGTTAGTCATAATGAATGGAGATGGAACGTTCCTTCAGTTGCAGGTCGATAGAAAGCCTTGATTAAAGCGGAAAACTTGGATGAAATATTTATTCATACAAAAATAGTACCGTAATAGAAATAAAAAAGTAAGGACGTGATAAGCATGCTATGGTCGGTGGTTCGAAATTTGTACCCCAATCAATTTGTTTATCTGGAAGATTTGCAATCTCACATGCAGGATGGAAAACTTTATGTTGATGAGGTCGCCATCATTCGCCCGCTCACCGATTCTCAAGAAGCGCTCCAAGCGCTCAAGGACGCTAGGGAAAAGAAGTTCATTTACCATACTTCAAATGAACAGATCGTAATGGACATCGTTAGGAAGCCATTGATTAAAGGCATTCGGTCATGCATTTAACCATCATCAATGGCATTCTAGTCTCCCCGTTTTGGATTTCTCATAGAGGAAAAAGCATCACACTTGAATCCATGATTATAGACACGGGTTCCGCTCATACATGGGTTAATCTAGATGTCGTTGAGGACGTTCTGGATGTATCTCCTGAAGAAGGCGATCATATTATCACTGCTTTCGGCATTGGCGGGCGGGATATAGCAAACAGAAAAAAAGTTGAGCAGATTCAATTTGAGAATTTTACCGCCGTAGAATTTCAAGTTGATTTTGGACGAATGGATGCTGACATCGACGGTCTAATCGGATTAGATCTTCTGATAACAGGAAGTTTTGTCATTAATCTTGCAAGAATGGAAGTATATCAAGAACGGTAGATAAAAATCCTGCATGCCGCATGATGATACGATAACGCTCTTCGGACAGCTAAACTGAGTATGGAGGCAAAACAAATGCGCTACAGAGCATCTTCACTTTGCATCATAAAAAGAGATAAATTCATACTATATGGAGCGGTTTCCTGAATTCAACGGTGTTACAACATTTCGTCCTGTTGGTGGGACGATTGAATACGGCGAGGAAAGCCAAGCTGCCGTTGTTTAGAGAGGTTAAAGAAGAGATCAACGAAAACATTGTTGATCCACAGTTGATCGGAATCGTTGAAAACATCTTCCCATGGTTTGATGAAATCGTGCATGAGTACGATTTCATTTACGAAGCGAAGTTCGCTAATCCAGATACATATGGAAAAGAAGTCATTCATGGCATTGAAGATGACAAAGAATATGTTGCCGTTTGGATGGACTTAGATGATTTTCAGGACAACCGCAACTTCAAGCTTCTGCCTGATGGACTGTATGAAATGTTGAGACCCGAAAAAAATAGCAAGGCGGTTCGTTCAATTAGACACGTGAGCACAAAAGCGCTAGAGAGATGAGTCCTTTATTATCGTGGATTCGAGCATTGAACATGTTTGTGATTTTAGAAAGCCGTGCTGATAAGAATGATGAAGCCATCGTCCTATAACATGACTCCACTCAAGTGTCGGTGCCACCAAACAGGGTCACACCGACACTTGAGTGCGATGTCACATCTGCGCCACTGAGCGCCTACCCCATTTCAGCGGGCGCTTCTGACCATTCATCTGTAGGTCGCTTCCATTAAGCCTTTGATATAGCCGACGGCGAAGAGTCGACCAAGCGATTCATACCCCGGATTGTCGTTATTTTCACCCACCATGGTCGGAACATGGTCTGGGCGAGCAGGGCCATCAAATCCGACTTCGGCATATGTCCTCATCGCTTCGAACATGTCTGTCTTTCCGTCATCATGGAAGGTTTCCTCAAACTTTTCTGCCGTCCCTCGCACATCTCTGAAATGGACAAAAAACAATTTGTTTTGTTGCGCAAACCGACGAATGGTCGCTGGAATATCGTCTCCGGCCGTCGCCAAAGTTCCTTGGCACAAGGTAATGCCACTATATTCACTCGGCACCAAATCGATGGCGCGTTGTAGCGCATCTGCGCTCGTAAGAATGCGTGACACGCCACGAATCGGAGAAATCGGCGGATCATCCGGATGGAGCGCCAGTTTTACTTTTGCCTTTTCCGCGACAGGCACGATGGCTTTTAGATAGTACTCCAGATTCTCCCACAGTTGTTCCTCGCTGATCGGCGCGTTCTCGGTGTATGGTGCATTTTTCATCAGGGCGTGATCGTAACTCGATACCAAAGCACCACCACGTGTTCTCGTGCTCGTTGATGTGCGGAACCAGTTGAACTCAGCCATGAAATCGTAACACCAAACCGGAATGCCGAGCTCCCCCATATTGCGAATCAATGCTTGAACCGTGGCAATTTCTTCATCACGTCCTGGCAACCCCAGCTTGATTTTATTCGCCGGTGGCCTGGCTTCAATCACTTCTACTTTCAAACCAAAATTCTCAAATCTTTGTTTCATATGCAATAGATTGACATAATCCCAAGGTTTATGGCCATTGACTTCTCTCGGTAATCCAGCAACCGCGCAATTTATTCCCATCTGTTTACAAAGTGTCCACAATCTTGTTTCATGGGTCCCTAACATTTCGGCCAATTTCATCGAAAACGCCTCCCATGTAATTTCTACCTCTTCAGAATGAGCCCACCATCTACAACGATGCTTGCGCCAGTCATATATTCAGACAGCGGTGACGCTAGAAACAACGCGGTTCCTACAATATCCTCTGGCTCTCCTGCCCTTCCATAGGGAATATTCGATCTCGTGTTGTTCCCCTTTTCCTCCCTACGCGGCGTCCTGGATTTTTGGGTTAAATTCGTATTGATGGCACCCGGCGCAATACAGTTGACACGAATATGTAGGGGTGCTACTTCTACAGCCAGGGACTGCGCCAACGATTCGATGGCCGCCTTTGTACTGGTATACACGGCCTGCGACGGCAAGGGGCGTTGTGCGTTAATCGAGCTGATCACGATAATAGCGCCTTTCGTTTGATGGGCTTTCATCATTGCCACCGCATTTTGCAAACAATAAAACGTCCCCGACAAATTGGTCTCAATTAATTTCCTATATTCATCTTGAGTCGTCTCCGTAACCGTTTTCAAAACTGTGATGCCAGCGCAATGCACCAGGATATCAAGGCCATCTGGTAAAGTCTGTGCGTCAAACAAAGCGGATACCTCTTGTTCAATACTGACGTCGCAAACTTTGATTTGTATGTGCGCATTTTCGCTTTCGAGTTCCCTCTGCAACTGCAAGAGATTGGTTTCATTGACGTCTGAAGCAAGGACCTTGGCGCCTCTCTCGGCAAATCCACGGGCGATAGCACGCCCAATTCCGCTCGCGGCTCCTGTGACCACGACACGCTTATCTCTTAGAAACCTATCCACGGGCCACCTCACACCTCCAGTTCAATATGTCTTATAATCAATACTTAGCGTTGTCATAGCAATTTGGTTCATGGGCAAACAAGCGAACTTCACATTGACTGCCTTCGACATTGCGAAAAGCCTGCACAAGTCATGACTATGTTAAAAGTATATCAGGAGAGGGCGAGCTTCATGAAAGATTTGATAGAGATCGAAAAATTTTTCCGCCAAGCGCCCTTCGACTGGGCCATCGGCGGAGGTGAAGCAATAGATCTCTTTTTAGGAAAGACCACGCGGGAACATAAAGATGTAGACCTCGTCGTGTTTTGGCGTGATCGAAACCAAATCATTGATTTCATGCTGAATTTAGGCTGGCGCGTATTCGAGTTTTGCGGAAACGGGCTTGTGCATGAATTGTTCAATTCAGACCAGCCATTGATTCAACGAAATCTATTTTGTTTTTCAGCTGCAAATACGAATTGCCAACTGGCATCTACTGCAGATGAGGACACCTACCGATTCACTTTTGTTCCCACAGAACAAGATCATTTCAACTATGTGGAGTTCCTCTTTAATCAAAGAGATGAGGACAACTTTTTGTATCACTGGAACCATGCCATCAAACGTTCGCTCAATCAAGCCTTGCTTCAGGTGAATCGCGTACCGATTTTGTGTCCAGAGATTGTTCTCTTGTACAAATCGACGTATGCAGAATCAACAGATGTAGCCAGCGATCACAGCCGTGATTTTCATGTATCGTTGCCTTGCTTGAGCCAGGAGCAGAAAGCGTGGTTGAAAGCTGCGCTGGAAATTGAGCATTCGGAGCGTCATCAATGGGTGGACCAACTCAGCGAATCACCCACCTAGTTTTACATGACACCTCTGTTGCAGCTCAAGGGTTATTCATACGCACATTTGAGGAAATAAAAAGTACGGAAAATCCTAAGTTCCCTGAGTTTTATACACTGATTGCTGACAAAACCGACATACAATTGCCCCCATTGTACGCCTAACATCAAGTCTTTGTTGTTAAATAAACAGAGCTATCCGTTAAAATCGTCGAACTTCTTCAAACAAGAACTTACGCAAAAAAACTGGCGTGCCATCAGCACGCCAGTTCATCTACGCTCGATACAAAGCCGTGCCCTGTTTCGCCAGAGATTTGAGCACAATGTCATCCATCGGCGGGTTGTGCAAACCGGCCCGAACATCTCGATAATAGCGTTCCAACGGCAGCGATTTTGCCATACTCCGCGCGCCGACCACGCGCATGGCCAAATCCACCGCTTCGTTGGCGCGATTGGTCGCTTCCATCTTCACAGCGCCAAAGTAAGCGCGCAACTGCGGTCGATCCGCTGCATCTGCCGCGTCCCACCGGGCAGCCAAATCGTACATCAGTGTGCGCGCTGGCAGCAGCTTCAGCTCGATTTCCCCCAACTTTTGTTCAATATGCGGCACGTCCGCAATCGGATGCGTCAGGCTGTTGGGCTGATAAGTTGCGGCAAATTTCATCGCGAAATCCCGCGCCGCCAAGCCAACACCCAAATAGCATGCCGGAATGTGCAGCATCCAGCCACCGCCGTCATTGTGGCGCTCCGTTCTCACACCAGGCTGTTTCACTGCGACGACCTGGCTTTCAGGGACAAAGACATCCTTCAGCACGATATCATGGCTCCCTGTCGCTCGCATTCCCAAGGTATCCCATGTTTCGATAATCTCGATGTCTTCGCCGCGCACCAGAAACTCGCCCGTTGCATCCGAATCTGCGATGCCAGCCGTCACTAAAATCCAGTCCAAGGCCGGAGACAAGGTGCTGAATGTTTTGCGCCCTGTGATGCGGTAGCCATTTTCCACAGGTGTCGCCGTGGTTTCCGGCCGCCCGCCGCGACTTGGGCTGCCCGTGGCCGGTTCACTGGCGCAACTGTTGATGAGCGCGCCATCCTTCATCACAGACTCGCACACCCTGCGAAACAGTTCCTCAGGAAAGGCGCGACTTGTGCGCAAACTGAGGATCATCCCAACATGCCAGCCAATGGCGAGTGCTGTGGACCCATCGCCGCGCGCCAGTTGCTCCTGATGCATGATAAACTCGTAGAGGCTGATTTCCTCGCCGCCGAATTCGCGCGGCACGGTCCATTTCACGTAGCCACACGCCCGCAAATCGGCGATATTTTCGTGCGGAAAAGTGCCTGCTCTATCGTGTTCTGCGGCTCGCTTGGCGAATGTTTCCGACAGTTGCCTCGTGATTTCTAGCCTTTTTCGCTGCGCCTCTGTTTGAACGAACCAATTATCCAATTGCACGCTGACTCCCTCCTCTGCCGACACGCGCTGTCAGATAAGTGTCCCCTTTTCTGTCAGCGCAGGGCCTAAACTATGAACAAAAAATTCAGTATCCGACAGGCGGGATAGACTTTGTTTTTCGCTTTTCCAAATCTCTTTATTCATGCCAGACTGCGTTTTGTGCGCGCGGAACGAAGCCAATTTCGCTTTTTTGTGGTCGCGAATTGAAATTTCCACCACTTGCTGCACTGGCTGCGGATGCACTGTGTAGACAGATGAATCCCCCGTCCAAGCCAAGTAAAACAGGCGAGGCACAAGCGCGCGCTCCAACTTTGCCGTGTATGTTTGATAAGCGCGTGTCGCCACTCGACCAATGGCGCAATGATCCGGATGGCCCCCTAGCGGATCGTGAAAAGTGATGATTGCATCTGGCGTTTCTTCCTGTAAAATCTCTTCTACACGGCTGGCCAACGCCACTTCATCCTGAATTTCCAACGTTTTGTCGCGCAAGCCCAACAGGACCAGCCGCTCGATGGACAACGCCTCACAAGCAGCCTGCAATTCCGCCTCGCGCAAACGAGCAATCGATTCCCGCGACGCGATAGGCGGCACACCCATGCGCCGACCCGCTTCGCCCAGCGTGGCGCAAACCAGCACTACGCGATGCCCTTCTTCCGCATACTTCGCCAACGTTCCTCCGCAGATGAACGATTCGTCATCCGGATGGGCAAAAACTGCCACAATGGTACTCAAACCACTCACCTCGTCACCTGATTTTCTATCGCAAACCTAAAACCAAACTGAAATGGTTTACATCGACAAAGGAACCGGACTCAAGACAACACTTTGCGCAATGCGCGACTGTGTATCATAGGCAGTACAGATGAGGCATGCATTCTCTTCGTAAAAATCTGTGATCTCGTTGAGTTGCACCATTCCTTCAGGGTCATCCCACGTCAGATAGACTCGATATGGGCCAGCGCCTTTAATGTGGCCAGCGCGGAACGCGACTTTTGCATTCCGTATGTATCCCTGCGGGTTGACTTCCAAGTGTACATACAATGTCAAACCCTGATGACGTTTGAGCCATGCTTCGGCGTCTTGAACAGACAAAGATTGCACGGTTTTCCCCCCTCATGAAACATCGTACATTCACGCATGCAGCGTCAGTTAAAACGCTCCATCCTTATTGTAACGTGATAGCAAGCGATACTCAAAAAATCCATATAAAAAGGTGACGCACCTTTGGGTCACGTCACCGCGCTACGTCGCTTGTTTCAGTTGTGCCACATATCCGTGAAAATCAAAGTTGCAGTCCAGCGACTTCAGCCAATCCTCAGTGACAATCGCCAGTTCTCCTGTCACAGTGTCGATCACGGCGATGCTTCCCGCTTGGACACTCCTGCGCTCCCCATCCCTTCGCAAGTCCACCAAAACAGCCAGACCTAGATAAGTCGTGCGCCCATAGTCGCGCGGACCATTCAGGTGATGATAATGCCCTGCTATCAAATAGCGCGGTTGTATCTGTTCGATGAGCGCAGAAATTTTCGCCGAACCTTGCGTTTCGCCGTGGTAGTTGGTACTGATGCCGTAAGGCGCATCATGTGTGACAAGGAGGTCAATCTCCCCAGGCCGATAGGCATACAATTTGCGATACATGGCTTCGTCAATGGAGCGTTCGTCGATTTCTCCAGTCTCAATGCCGCCCAAAACCGCAACACGCCAGCCCCCGACCTCCATCACCGCCCCATCGGAGACATAGGCAAATAAATCGAACGGATCGACAGGCGTCACCGTAGTTTGCCTTTCCATTTCCACCTGCTTCAACCAAGCAAAATCTTCATGATTCCCTCTGATGAAGTGAATGGGCGACGCCAGCTGTGCTCTGAGGGCACGGAGATCTGCAACAAGGTCGTCTTGCGCGTTCAGCATGCGGGAAAAGTCGAGCTGGGTCGAGTCCTGCAAAATGAACCGATTGTTCTTCAGCTCATCGTTGGGGTTCGGATATGCCCCCAAATCCCCGACTTGCAGCAAAAAATCCAATCTTTCTCCATGCTGTCGCTGCCATTCGCACACCGTGGCCAACGTCTGAAACACCCGTCCGTGAATGTCGCCAATCAAAGCGATTTTCATGGCCGCATCACCATCCTTCCATCAACCGACATTCGTTAATCCTGTGATAGCCCCATGAGATTGTGTTCACTGCCCGTGCTCGCCTGCAATACGCCCAGCGCTTGTGGCACATCAGCTACGTCCCACACGGGCACAATCCACGGTGGAGATTGTACAGGTGTTGTCTCATCACGCCGAGCAGCAACCGCAGGGTTCTTCAGCCATATGGCATGCAAGCCACTGCGATTGGCGCCCAAGATGTCGTTATCCCAGCTGTTTCCCACCATGACCGCCTGATGTGCCTGGATGCCAAGTGCGTTGAGCACCAATTCGAACACGACGGGATCAGGCTTCTCAGGCTTATTGTCATCCAATTCTGACTGCGTTGCATAAATGAATGTGAAATAGGACGCAATCCCCAGCCGTTCCAACAACCGTCGCGCCGCATCGCTGTCGCTTGTGGCAGTATTGCTCAGGACCGCTTGCACACATCCCGATTGCCGAATGGTCTCCAGCGTTTCCACCACACCTGAACGGAGTGCAATTTCCATGCACAAATCGAGCGGTTGCAAGTCTTGTCCACCATTGGGCGGTGTGACCAACGTTTCGCCCAAATCCCAAATGACATGTGTCAACATACGACCCATCTCCTTCTTGTTTGGATTTGCTTGACCAAAGGCACAGCGCGTCGGTCCCTGATATGTGCCCTTGGTCATCACTGCCCGTCTTGCGATGGTGCTCTTTACAGCCGATAAATTGGAGAGAACTTCTCCCTCAAATAGGCAACCAAATACTGACCTGTGAGTGGCTCACCAGTCACTTTTTGCACCAGTTCATCAGGCTGCAACACGCGGCCATATTGATGGATCTGTTCACGCAGCCACTCGCGAATGACCAGTAAGTTGCCAGCGCGAATCTCGTCGTCCAAATTTGGAATCGCTTTGAGCAAAGTATGCCGGAACTGCGCCGCATACAGGTTCCCCAACGCGTAAGACGGAAAATAGCCGAAGTCGCCGCCCGACCAATGCACGTCCTGCAACACGCCATGCGCGTCATCTGGCGGTGTGACGCCGAGGTATTCCTCCATTTTCTCGCGCCACAGTTGCGGCAAATCGGCCACTTGATACTCGCCGCCAATGAGTCCTTTCTCCAGTTCGTAACGGACCATGATGTGCAGATTGTATGTGACCTCATCCGCTTCGATGCGAATCAGAGATGGTTCGACGTGATTGATATAAGCGTAAAACGCCTCGAGGCTCGCCTTGTTGAACACATTCGGAAAGGCGGTTTGCAACAGCGTATAGTAACGTTCCCAAAACGGCAGAGAGCGGCCAATCATGTTTTCCCAGAACCGCGATTGCGACTCGTGAATCCCCATCGATGTCCCCATAGACAACGATGTGCCAATCAAATCAGGCGAAATGCCCTGTTCGTACAGCGCGTGGCCGCCTTCGTGAATGGTCCCAAACAAAGTTGGGCGGAGATCGTGGAGATCATAATGTGTCGTCACACGCACGTCATAGCGGTTGAGGGTGATTTCAAACGGGTGCACTGTGCTGTCGATACGGCCAGCGCCAAAATCGTATCCCATCACTTCCAGCACTTGACGATTCAACGTTTTTTGCTGTTCAAACGCATACGCTGTCGTGAACAGCTTGCCGTCGTGGACAGGACCTTTTGCCGTGATGGCCTGGACGAAAGGAACCAAATCCCGGCGCAAATCGCCAAATACGGCATCGAGGTGTGCCACAGTCATCCCCGGCTCGTACTGATCTAACAGCAGATCGTATGGGTGCTCTGCGGCGCCCCAGTGCTCGATGAATTGTTTTTTCATCACGATGATTTTTTCCAGATAAGGTTGAAATGACGGAAAGTCGTTTGCAGACTTGGCATCTTCCCACACCGATTGCGCTGTGGACGTCAACACGCGGTATTCGTGCAACAATTTCTCTGGAATTTTATGCATCAAATCGTACGACTTCTTCTCTTCCCGCACCAGCGCTTGATCCACTTGCGAGAGCGCGTTGAACACGGCTGGTTCAGACAGCTCATTCAACCACTCGCCGATGTCCGCCGAAGTGGACAATGCATGCGCCTTGGCAGCCAGCGTCGCGATGGCTTCCGCACGCAAAGCGTGACCCTTTTTCGGCGCCCCTGTCCGCAGATCCCACTCCATCAGGGACAATGCCTCATTGAAATGCGTGATTTCACGAATTCTTGCTTTGAGTTGTGTCAACGATTCACTGGTCATATCGTCACCCCGTCATACATAGTCAAGCCTGTCTATTATAGCAAAAAAAGGAGGAGCCAGGATAGGCTCACTCCCCTGCCGCTTTGGCCGCCTGCTCGGTCGGAAAGACCATCCAGGCATCAGGCAAATGACGCTGTCCGTTTGGATCAATCGTCGAGGGTGAATTGATGATTTTGCCGTTATCGTACATGACCGATGAAGAACCGCCGTCCATCGCGCAGGCATTGACCGCATGATACCGCAACATGATGTCCATCACTTGGCGCTGAGTCGCCCCAATGGAGCCGCCATGCAATCGTCCATTGATGACCACGAAGATGACCGTACCGTCCTTGGCCTGGCCAATGGCCGTACGGGGATCAGCTCCCCAACCGCCATCCCCTTCCGTGATGGTCGGTTTACCGTTGACCACAAGTTCCGGGTGAAACTGCATGGCATCACGAACACCCAGTTGGTTTAACTCACTTGTGCTGTAGTCCCCCATGACCAGGACGCCGTCACTTGTAAACCCAACGGTCGCCCAACTTGCGGTCTCCTTGGACGCTTGCATCGTCTGCCCGTTGACATATTCCAAACCGACTGGAATCCCACCCCAGCCGTTGCCATTGGGATCCTCAAAGCCGCTGGCATTGATGCCTGCCACCGCGCTGACGCGTTTCGCCATATCTGTGATATATTCGCCCATAGCCCCTTCGACATGCGCAGGCACCAGGCGCACCAAGCGTGGATCATGCACGAGCATCACATAGCCGTTGTACCCGTTCTCGCTCAAATGGTGGAGTTCAATCGGCGGCTGCGACGCGTCATTGCCATCTCCGATACTTTGCGATGCTTGGGCCGGCGGCACATGAATATTTTCCATCGCCGCCTGCTGCACTTTGATGCCATTCAAATTGCGCAGTAAAGTGTCGTATTCTTTGGCTGTCGTCAAATAGCGCGCCAAGTGGTCATGGCGCGTCGCAATGATGGTTTCCGCCGCGAACAACCGCCAATGCGTGCCAAACGGCGTGCCGAACGCAACCCCGACCACCCCGCCAACCAACACGACAATGCCTATCAATATACTGAAAATGCGTGTAGCTACGCGGCGACGCAAACGACGGCTGTTTTGTTTTCGTCGATCCCGACGCGACAGCGGCGCATTTTTCCCCTGACTGTTTTTCCGCGAATTCGCCAAAGCTCGCCCTCCTCTGAATCAAAGCGATGGGGCTCCATAAGCTTAGACGACAGCGAACGACATGATGTTACAAAACCAGGATAAATCGCGAGACCACGAGCGACAATGATTTGAAATCTATGACTTCGCAACTGGATTTTCCCGATAAGAGATCCAGTCACTCCAACTTCCTGCATATAGGCGCACAGTTTTTGCCCCTGCCAGTTTCAAGGCAAAAATGTCGGCACAAGCGGTCACGCCGGAGCCACAATAGACGACGATGGGCAGTTTTTCCGCCAGCACTTCGCTGAACCGCGCTTTTTGCATGCGCTCCGCTTTCCACATTCCTTTTTCATTCAGCCCATTTTGCCAGGGGTAGTTGACCGCGCCTGGAATGTGACCGGCAACAGCATCGATTGGCTCCACTTCTCCGCTGTATCTGTCGTGTGCGCGCGCGTCAATGAGAATGGCGTCCGCTTGCCCAGCCACGATACGCCGCACCTCCTGCGCATCCACCACCCAGCCATGCTGAATGTCGGGATCGTAATCCCTGTCGACGAGCGGCGGCGCCTGTGTGGAACATGGGTACCCTGCATCCAACCACGCCTGATAACCGCCATCGAGCACCAGCACGTCATCTAAACCCACATAGCGCGCAAGCCACCACGCGCGCGTCGCCATGCCCTCGCCGCTGTCATACACGACCACAGTCGAAGTGTCTGTGACACCCGCATGCCCCAATTTATTGGCGAACACATCGAGGTCAGGCAGCGGATGGCGTCCGCCATGTTCATGCTTGGGTGAGGATAAATCGCGTTCCAAATCAAAATAATAGGCGCCCGGAATATGCGATTTTTGATACATTTGGTTGCCCCAATCTGGGTCGCTTAACCGGAAACGACAGTCCAGAATCACCAAATCAGATTCGGCAAGGCGCTGGTGAAGCTCATCTGCACCGATTAACATATTGTGGAATCCTCCTGTCAGACCGTTCTGCATGCCTTACACAATCTTGAAACTGCGGGACTCAAAAATCCATAAAGGGCGGTCAGCGACCCGTTCACTTCACACGAGTGATTCAACTTTTGCGCGCTACGCGTTTCGCATCTGCTTGATCTATGGTTTTGACGATCATCTCATCGATGTTCACATGCGCTTTGCGCGTCGCGGCGAACAAGATGCAATCTGCCACATCCTCTGCCGTCAGCGGACGCACGCCCTCGTATACCTGCGCTGCCTTGTCGTTATCGCCATGATAACGGACCACGCTGAACTCTGTCTCCACCATCCCAGGGTCAATACTCGTGATGCGAATCGGTTTGCCCAAGAGTTCCTGGCGCAGCGCGCCTGTGATGGCCCGAACAGCGAACTTCGACGCGCAGTAGACACCGCCACCAGCATACGCTTCATGTCCTGCGATGGAACCGATGTTGATAATGTGGCCAGCGCCGCTGGCGACAAGATGCGGTACCAGACGCTTCGTCATCCGCAGCAACCCCAACACGTTCGTATCGAGCATCAATTCCCAGTCGGTCTCGTCGGCGTTTTCATCGATGTTGTCGATACCAAGGGCCTTCCCTGCATTGTTGACCAGCACGTGCACCGTCTGGTAATGCTGAAGTACGCCCTCAATGAAGGACTCCACACTGCTGACATCTGTGACATCAAGCGCGGCTGCGAACGGGCGTGCACCCGTGCTTTGCTCGATTGCTTGCACGAGCCCCTCCAGCTTGTCTTGGCGGCGAGCGCCAACAGCCAATTGGAAGCCCGCGTCGGCCAACGCCAAAGCGGTCGCATAGCCAATCCCTGAACTTGCGCCTGTCACAATCGCGACTTTTCCCTCGCCTGAAATTGCCATCTCACATCTCCCTTTCTGCGAACTGGGCTATGGTCACTATCACAAACGTGCGCCGCCCCCATACAATGCACCATCCAAGTGACATCGTTGTAGAAGGAGGCAGCTGTTTATGGCCTGCCCTGAAGTGATTACAGGTTCAGTCGTCATTCCCGGTGAAGACTACGAACGCATTCAACGCGCGGCCGCAAACGGACAGAACCTCTGGCGCTTAAGTCCGGTTCGCACGGCGCAAGAGGTCGGCACCATCCATCTCGGCCTGCGGACCAATGACGCCTATACATTTGTTGAACAATACCGCGATACAGACAGCGGACTCATGCACGCAGTGGTTCGTGTCAAACATCGGTCATGCACCTATCTAGTGGAATTATACCAACCTGAGCAGCAAGGGCGAGGAGGAATTTGGGTCGTCGAAAGCATCCGTGAAGCATAATTGCGTCATGACACAACATGTGCACTCAACACACGACCGCAAACGCTTAGCGGTCGTGAAGGCATTCTGCGACCAAATCCAGCCTCCCACCCAGGAATGATTTGTAAAAACACACCTGTGCTACCGCTGCTTTTCCCACATCGAAGGCGGCAGTTTCCCCACCGACTCCAGCAGCAAATCGTACAAGTTCATCTGTAAGACCTGCTCCAGCGGCAGTTCCAGTTTCGTTGCGATGTCGCCAATTGTGCATTGTTCCTTGCGCAGCGTGCGCATCGCCTTTTCCCACTGCTGGAGGTGCGGACCGTGATAGTCGATCAAAAACGTCCATTTTTCCTCGTCCAACAGCATGCACGCATTCAGCATATCGGAGACGATGTCGACCGTCGCCCCTTGCGCGCCCTTCTCGAACAACCGTTGCCGGAATATCGTTTTGATAAGGGCCTCTTCGGAAAACTCCATCAAAAATGGCGGCATGATGTAGCCGACAGGCAACTTCGCACGGGCGGCTTGCATCTGTTCGACCCGATCCTGCTTGGCAAGGCGAATGACCGTGCGGATGCGCTCCAGCTCTTCCTCGTACTCCTCTGGATTTTTCGCCTCAACCGGCAACTCAAATCCCCAAGGCACATTTGCGCGCTGGCCGCCAGCAATGCGCGTAGGACGGCCGACGGTATAGGTGACCATGTGGTCGTACACCGGCTTGCCTACACCGATGAACAAAAATAAAATGGATTCACCGCGAATGGGCTCGTACGAGTGACCAGCAGCGACCATATTCTGGAGAAAACGCTTGGTATTCGCCATATCGCGGTACTTGCCCAAATACAAGCTGGCCTTGAACGCACTGGACAACCGTCCCTTATCTGTCCCCCGCAACGCGATGACACGTCCCGCCTGCGCGACATCCCAGCCTTGCTCTTCATAGCAGATCCGAATAAACTTTTCGATGTTATCCAAATGCGTATCAATGGGCACGACATCGTGCAGCAGTTTCAATCGCGGGTGTTCCGTGATGGCCGATTTATCGAGATCAAACATGGATATACCACCTTTCGCATGACAGAAAAAACTTTGGATAAAGCCGTTGCGGAGTAACCCAACTGTCGCAAAGCAACATGAGAAACAGGACAGATGGGCGACCGCACATCACTGAAGACAAGCTGACAACTTTCACGATAGCACAAATCAAGACGTACTTGTTGATTGTACAAGGACGTATCGGAGGTGGACAAGATGCCAGCCAATCATCAGACAACTCGGGTTGTCGTCGGCATGTCTGGCGGCGTGGATTCATCTGTGAGCGCGCTGTTGCTCAAAGAACAGGGCTACGACGTCATCGGCATCTTCATGAAAAATTGGGATGACACAGACGAGTTGGGGCACTGCACGGCGACAGAGGACTTTGAAGATGTCGCGCGCGTATGCGAACAAATTGGCATTCCATATTACGGCGTAAATTTTGAACGCGAGTATGAGCAACGCGTCTTTCAGCATTTTTTGACCGAGTACGAAAAAGGACGCACGCCGAACCCGGATGTGCTCTGTAACAAAGAGATCAAATTCAAAGAATTGTTGCAGCGGGCGCTGGAGCTGGGGGCGGATTACCTAGCGACAGGACACTATGCACAGGTGCGAACCCATGACAGCGGGCTTGTGGAACTCGTGCGCGGCAAAGATGCCAACAAAGATCAAACCTATTTTTTGCACACGTTGGATCAAGCGCCGCTCCGACAGGCCATGTTTCCCATCGGCCACCTGGAAAAAAGCGCTGTCCGCGACATCGCGCGGGGGCACAACTTGGCCACAGCCAGCAAGAAAGACAGCACAGGCATCTGCTTTATCGGCGAGAAGAACTTCAAGCACTTTTTGAGCAACTACCTGCCAGCGCAGCCGGGCGTCATTGAAGACACCAACGGGGTTGTCGTCGGCCAGCACGAAGGCTTGATGTACTACACGATGGGGCAGCGGCGCGGCATTGGCATCGGCGGCCAACATGACCGCACAGGAGCGCCTTGGTTTGTGGTGGACAAGGATTTGGCGCGCAATGTCCTGATTGTGGCGCAAGGGCAGGATCATCCGCGCATGTTTGCGACCAGTCTCACCGCGAGCCAACTCTCATTTGTCAGCGGCCAGGCGCCTGCATCCAGTTTCCGTTGCACGGCCAAATTCAGATATCGCCAAACGGATCAGGCGGTGACGGTGCACATGCGTGGAGAAGATATTTGTGAAGTGATTTTTGACGAACCGCAACGGGCCATCACACCTGGGCAGTCTGTCGTCTTTTACCACGACGAGATCTGCTTGGGCGGCGGCGTCATCGACACGCGGGTCATCGGCGTGTGAATTTGACCAGTTCACATACCCTGTAAATAAAGTCGATACTTTGGTGCTGCGCCATCCGCGCTGCTCCGATTGACTGGCATTTTCATGGTTCTGCTGGTGCGGGGTGCATCACGCATGGCGGTCTATCAAAAAAGTTGTCTTTTTCGATCCGGCACGTCCATCGAAGCTTGCCGACAAAAATGCCGACCGAACGGGTGCGCGCTTTGCCCCATCAGGTCGGCGTATTGTTCTGCTGCGCGATACGCCTTTGTAAGGCGCACGAGTGATTTACCATACACTTTCGCGCTCCCGTTCCCAAGATGCTTCGCAGTCTGGACACAGCCATGTTGTTGGATTGCTGTCCGCTTCTATCTGTTCGCCGCATACGGTACATTGCTGTTCATGCTGTTGTTCCGCGTCCATGTTCGCACCTCCCTTGCCTCAATATAAAAACCATTGTAATGCCAGATGGCGGTGAACTCAATAGAAATTTCTGAACATTTTAATAGGCGACCAGGCGCGATGCGCCTCGCACCAGTAGCATCATGAAAATACCAGTCAATCAAGGCATCACGAATGACGTGGCACCAAGGTGCCGATTTCATTTACAGGACACAGATACAGGACACAGGTGATAAAACAAAAGCGCTGTTCAAAGTCGACCTGCGCCATGGCCGCTTGGAACAACGCTGAAAAAAATCAGATTTATGATATCCGCGATTTACGATTGGATCGAACAATGCCCAAGTAAGCTGCGACGATGGCTGTCGTCAAAATCGCAGAGACAACCGCTTCGGGCAGACCCTGGACAAGAGAAATGGTCGCCAGTGAGGCGAATGTGACAGGAAAGAACAGATATACGGCACCGAGCACCAAAATGGTGTTCACTGCAGAACCGACAAAGCCGGTGACGAGCAATGACACGAGACGCCATGACCGATTCTTTCCCCGCGCCAACAAGGCGTAGACGAAATAGCTGATAACTCCGATGAGAATCCGCGGTATGACGGAAACCAATGGATCTTTAAACCAGACATTCGATGCGTGCAAAAAGGACGAGGCACCGAATACGAGCCCGACAAATCCCCCCGCCAGCGGTCCTTCGAGGACGGCGGCCAAAATGGTGGGCACTTGCAAAATGGTCGCATTCCCAGCGGCAGTCGGAACTGGAATGTAGCCGAGCGGCGTCAGACTCAGCAAAATGCTGATGGCTGCGAGAACGGCGGTGATGACCAGGCTCCTCGTGCGGGATCTCGACTTTGCCACAACAGATTGTTGCACTGGTGCAACCGATTGAATATTCGATGTGTCTTGACGTTTTGGAGATTCCATCCAAAAACTGTCCCCCTTCAGGTGGAACGTTATGGTTGGCGCAGTTCGACTATACCGAACATTGCCTTGTCGTGTCTAGGGGCCATATGTAAAGCGCATTTGATCACGGTCCCCGAACATCCGTGCCGCAAAATTGATCCACTGACAGACTTGCCTGTGGTGTTATACTGTGCAAGGATGTTTTTCGATATCCGAAACATGATGATAGACCGCCATGAGTGATGTATCCCGCAGCAGCAGAGCCATGAAAATGCTAGTCAATCATGGCATCGCGCATGGCGCGGCACCAAGGTACCGATTTCTTTTACAAGCTAGGCGTTTTGGTAAGGAGGCGCAAGCGAGTGCAGACAAAATGGCTGACCGCGCTCTACATCTTCATCCTGGTTGTCCTGTGGGGCGTGTCATTCTCGATTTACAAAGTGGCGCTCCACTATTCACCGCCCGTTTTGTTTGCGGGGATACGCACATTCTTCGGTGGCATTATCTTACTTTGTATCGCGTTGATGCAGCGGCGCAGACCGCAGGTGAGGAAACACTTTTTTGTCTACCTCATATCGGCCTTGTTCAATGTGTTCTTGTTCTTCGGCCTGCAGACGCTCGGTCTCAACTATTTGCCCGCGGGCCTGTTTTCCGTGCTGGTCTATCTAGAACCTGTCTTGGTCGGTTTGTTTGCCTGGCTGTGGCTTGGCGAACAGATGTCGTGGACCAAAGTCATCGGCCTCATCTGCGGTTTTCTCGGCGTTGCGGCCATCAGCGCTCGCAGCTTGACCAGCCATTTGTCAGTCATCGGGATCATCCTCGGCATTTTGACAGCCATCGGCTGGGGCATTGGCACCGTTTACTCCAAAAAGGCGCAGGAACGCGTCGACATGATGTGGCTCTTGACCTGTCAATTTCTCATTGGCGGCTTTTTGTTGATGTGTGCAGGCAGCGTGATGGAACCTTGGACGAGCGTGGACTGGACGGCCATGCCCTTTATCCTCTCCACCCTGTTCGGCGGATTTTTTGGCATCGCCTTCTCGTGGATCATCTGGTTTCGGCTTGTCAACATGGGGGAAGCAACCCGTATCGCGGCATTCACCTTTTTTGTGCCGCTGATTTCTGTGCTGACCAGTGTTTTGTTTTTGCATGAAACGGTCAATGAGTGGCTGATTGTCGGCTTGATTTTGATCATCGTCGGCATTTATCTGACGAACAAGCAAAAAAAGGCGAAGTCGCCTGCCACTCCGCCCATTCAACATCAACAAACACTTTAATCCGAATGCATGGGGATCAGCGCAAATGCCACCCCCACGTACACCAAGCGAAGAACCCAACGACGATGACGGATGCGACAAGCGAAATGGCGTCCGTCTTGCGTCCCTCCAGTGATACGTAGGACGTCCGTTTTTGTCCCGGCCGATAGCCGCGCACCTCCATGGCCATGACCAGTGTTTCACCGCGATGCAATGCCCCGACGAACAAAGGGATGAGAATCGGGAACACGCTTTTGGTCCGTCTGATGATTTGCCACCAGCGCGCAGTCCCGAAATCCGCGCCGCGCGCTGCCTGAGCTTTCATCAACCGCTCCGCCTCTTCCCCCAACAAGGGCACAAACCGCAGCGCAATGGTCAACATCATGACGATGTCGCCAACTGGAATGCGCGCGAAACGCAACGGCGACAACACTTGCTCCAACGCATGTGTGAGATTGGACAGCGATGTGGACAAAGTCAGCAAGCTGACCAGCCAGACAATGCTCAAAAAGCGCGTGACAGACAAAAGCGCAAGCGCGATGCCCCCCGTTGTCACTCGCAACCAACCTGCATGCACCAACACAGTGGCATCTGGGCCGGATCGCGCAAACAAAATCTCAAAAATCAACATGATGCCAATCAGCGGCACCGCTGGACGAACGCCGGAAAGCGCGTAACCGAGCGGCAATTTTGCCAGCAAAAACAACACAGTTGTCAGTAGCAACAAAACAAATTGAATGATGATGGATGAAAAAGCACTGACCGCAAAGACCCACAACACAAAACAGAGCAGCTTTATCCGTGGATCCAGGCGATGAATAAAGGAATCGCGCGGCACGTAACGGCCAATGGTGATATAGCGAGTCAGTTCGAAATTGGCCACGCTCTATATCCCTCCCTTGTCGCGCAGACACAGCGACCCAAGCCAAACAAGCGCGTGCGCTGGCATAAGTGGCAGCGGTGATGGCAACGGCAGATGCGCCGCCCTGCAGACGGATTGGACATAGGCAGGCGCCTCTGGCAAATCAAAGCCAAGCGCGGTCACCTCATCTGGGTGGGACAACCACTCTGCTGGCGAGGCCGCCAGAACCAGTTGGCCGTGGTCCAGCACCAACACCTTGTCCGCCAACTCAACCACCTCTTCCAATTGATGCGTGACAAAGATGATGGTCATGTGCCGCTCATCGCGCAGCCGCCGCAGCATTTGGATCAGCTCGCGCCGAGCGAGCGGATCCAATGCGGCAGTCGGTTCGTCCAACACCAATATCTCCGGATTTTGCGCCAACACACTGGCCGTGGCAACCTTGCGGCGTTCGCCGCCGCTGAGCGCGAACGTGGGCCTGTCCCGCCAACTGAAATCGAGATTGACCAGTTCCATCGCCGCTTGAACCGCTTGACGCGCTTCCGGAACACTGGCGCCAAAGCGGAATGGCCCATACGCAATTTCGTCCCCCACCAGCGTTTCAAAAATTTGCGCCTCCGACTTTTGAAACAACATGCCCACACGCTGCCGCAACTGCCGCGCGCTCTGTTTTGCAGCGCCGTCCAGCCCAAGTACCGTGACCACACCTGGTTCCGCCTGATACAAGCCGTTCAAATACAAACCAAGCGTCGACTTGCCCGATCCCGTCGCACCGACAATGGCCGCAATCTCTCCACGGTCAATCGTCAGCGAAACGTCGCTTAACGCCTGTGTCTCAAGCGGCGTTTTCCGCATGTAGACGTGATGAAGATGAGCCACCTCCACCACCTTGGCCACAATGTCAACGGGTTCATCTGCTGTATGACGCTCTGGCGGATCGATATCGTCTATCTGGTCGTCACTTGCTGCATTGATATCAGCACCGACTGATTTTTTGGCCAACCGGGCGACAAATTCTTCTGGCGCAATCAGCCCCAAATTGTCTTCATTCAAACCCCGTTCGCGCAGTAGACGGGCGACTAAAGCCTGCATAGGCACCTCCAAATGAAGTTCCTTTACTTTCTCCTCCTGCAGGAACAGTTCATTCGGCGTCGTGTCCATCGCCAAATTGCCTTTGTCGAACACCAATACACGCTGGGCGTCGATCACTTCGTCCATATGGTGCGTGATGGTGATCACCGTGTGACCAGACGCGGCCAATTCGCGCATCAGGGCGCGGATTTCACGACGGCCGATGGTATCGAGCATGCTCGTCGCCTCATCGAAGATAAGGCAGGTTGGCCCGGCTGCGATGACACTGGCAATGGCCACGCGCTGCTTTTGGCCGCCAGAGAGCAGATGCGGCTCACGCATGCGGTAAGCCCACATACCGACGCGCTGTAGCGCCGCTTCGACGCGTTCGTGCATCTCAGCATGAGGGATATTCAAATTTTCCAGGGCAAATGCGACATCCTCTTCGACCACCGTGGCGACGCTTTGCGAATCAGGGTCCTGAAACACAAGCCCAACTACCTGCGGCAGCCGTCCTGTGGCCACATACGTCTCCACAGGCTCCCCCTGAAGATGAACCGTGCCAGCCGTCGCGCTCAAGAGGCCAGTCATCAGCTTGGCCAGCGTCGACTTCCCACTGCCATTGTGACCGACAATGGCGACATACTCCCCTTGCTGGATTTGAAACGAGACGTCGCGCAGCGCATAAGTTGTCGCAGTCTCGTTTAGGCGGTCGTCATTGCTGGAATACATATAATCGACATGATGAAATTGAAATAACGGGCAAGCATCGTTCACAGACATCTTCCTTTGCTCGCAATCTAACCTGACTCATTATAAATGAACGAGCAAAACAAATCAGTTTTTTGTTGGTTCGCCGTACGCGGTGCTATAATGCATAGAGCTTGTTCGGAGGGATTTCGTTGGATACAAAAGATCTTCAACTTTTTCTCGCCGTCACACGAAACAAATCGATTTCGCGGACAGCGGAACAACTGTTCATGTCACAATCCACCGTGACCACACGACTGCAGCGGCTAGAGCGCGACGTTGGGTACAGTCTCTTTGACAGAATGCCAAACGGCGTTCAACTGACGAAATTCGGCGCGCGTTTTTTGCCTTTGGCAGAGCAGATGCTCGCCATTGAGCAGATGATGATGGAACCATCGGGCCAACGGACTGAAACCTTGCGCGTGATGTCCGGCAGAGCATTTGTTTCCACAGATGTGCCGATGTGCCTACACAAAATGCTGCAAACAGAAGAAGTTCGCCTCACGGTGCGCATGGGCATGTACGATGACATGGTCGACGCTTTGATTGGCCATCAAGTCGATTTTTGTTTTCTGGGAGAACCCATCTATCATCCGCACGTCCGGTTGATTTCCTTTCCCGATGACGCCATCGACTTGGTCGTCCACCAATCACATCCATTTGCCCGCGATTTTCCAGGACTGCATGCGGTACACAACGAACCGCTCATCGCTTTTAGCGACTCCACGGCGCCTTTTCGCAGGCGGATCATGGTGTTGCTCGCCAAACACGACGTGTTTCCGGAAATTCGCATGGAGCTCGACAGCATCGACGGCATCAAAGCCATGGTCGGGCAAGGGTTGGGTGTGTCCTTCTTGCCCAGGCGCACGCTGCACGACGCCAAGAGCAAAGGTTACGTCGCCATTCCCATTCCATTGGAAGGGTTTACACGGCCGACTTTGCTCGCTTACCCCGACGTGCTGGAGGACAAACCGTTAACCAAACGGTTCATCGAGGTCGTGAGCGAACATTATCAGCACCAAGCGAGGTTTCATCAGGAGCCGTAAAGTGGACAAAGAGAACGAACGGACACGGTGTGATCGAAATAAAAACGGCTTCGGATCAGGACTGCTTTATCCAGTCCGTCACCTTAGCCGTGTATATGCCGTTGATGGATCAGCGGGTCACGTGTGGGCGTCAGGCATTTGTGTGTTCCGTTTGCTTCCAGGCTTGCGGGTGCTGATCGTTGACAAAGTCAAAATCTGCCGCTTGCGCGTTGGTCACAACTTGATTGGGATCTTTACAGCCTGGAATCACGCACGTCACAGCCGGATGTTGCAAACACCAAGCCAAGGCCCAACTGGCCATCGGTGCGCCTTCCGGCACCTCGCTCTGTGCGATGCGTTCCACTTCTTTGAGCCGCGCTTCCACCTGTTCCTTGTCGTGGCGAGATCTCACATCGTTTTCGGGGAACACAGCGCCAGGCTTGTACTTGCCGCTCAAATAGCCGCTGGCCAGGGGAACACGGGCCAAAACACCGAGGTCTTGTCGCTCACATGACGCGAACACCCGTTTTTCTGGCGTCTGATCCAGCCGATTGTAGACGACCTGAATGGCCTTGGCGTTGACTTTTGTCGCACTGTCCGTTTGGTGGATGTTGTCGTTGCTCCCGATGGAAATGCCCAGATTGCGAACTTTCCCCGCTTCGACTTGCTTCTCGAGCATGGTCCAAAGCTCATCGTTGTCAAATACTTCATCCGGTCCCGAATGAAACTGATACAAATCCACATAGTCTGTGCGCAGCGATTTGAGGGATTCCTCCAGTTGTATTTGCACCTCTTGCGCAGACCAGAAGTTCTTGCCGCTCTTGTTCCCCTCCAAGTGATTGTGACCGAACTTGGTGGCAATCACCCATTGGTCCCTGCTTTTGCGACCATCGATGTACTGGCCGATGAACTGCTCCGACAGATGATGACCGTAGCATTCAGCCGTGTCAATGAGATTGATACCGTTTTCATACGCAGTATCCAAAATGGCATCCACTTCCGCTTGGTTAAAATCCTTCCCCCAAGCGCCGCCAAACTGCCAAGCGCCTACACCGACAACGGAGACTTTCAATTCGGTCTTTCCCAGACGACGATATTTCATCTTTCAGATCTCCCTTCTAAACTGGTGCCCAAAATCGTCTTGCGCCAAGAGGAATGTGAAATCTATCAAATTGAATGACTTCACAAGTCCCTTTTCGTGCCGCGCCATCCGCGATGCCCTGGTTGGCGGGCATGTTGATGATGTTACGAGCAGGACGCATCGCGCATGGCGCTCTAGTACCAGTATAGAAAGTCAAAAACATTGCCACAAGAAGTGACCTCATCTATCGTTAGTTACCTCAAGGCAAGTGGGTGTTCATTTTGAGCGCTTCTGCCGAATCCACCGATATCTGTCGGCAAACTGTTTTTCCTGCCCGATTTCCTTCGGGAAAAAGTATTGGGCGCCCTTCAGCGCATCGGGGAGATATTGTTGGTCAACCCACCCTTCTGGGTAATCATGTGGGTACTGATAATCCACCCCTCTGCCCAACTTTTTCGCGCTGGCGTAATGGGCGTCCTTCAGATGCAAGGGAATATCGCCAAGATGCTTCGAATGTAAATCGCTTTGCGCCGCGCCAATCGCCGCTGTCACGGAATTCGATTTCGGCAGCAAGCACAGCTCCATCACAATCTTCCCCAATGGCAAGGCGGCTTCCGGAAAACCAAGCCGTTCAGCCGATTCGATGGCGGCAACCACATGTGAAGTCGCCGCCGGAAATGCGAGCCCGATGTCTTCATCGGCGACGCAGAGCAGGCGGCGCGTGAGCCCTATCAAGTCCCCAGACTCCATCAGGCGGGACAAATAATGCAGCGCCGCATCGACGTCACTGCCCCGCAAACTCTTATGAAAAGCGCTCAACAAATCATAGTGCCCGTCCCCATCTTTATCAGAAGAAAAACTTCTTTTTTGCAGGCACTCGACGGCAATCTCGTATGTGATGTGAATGACGTCGTCATCGTCCTCATCGGTCGACTGCACCGCAATTTCCAGGGCGTTGAGCGCTTTGCGCATATCTCCGCCGCACGTCTGCGCGATATGCGCCACAGAAGCTTCCTCGATTTGCACCGTATATTTACCAAGGCCTCTGTCGGCATCAGAGAGCGCGCGCCGAATGCCTTCCGCAATGTCTTCTGGTTCCAGCGGCTTTAACTCCAGTATCTGACACCGACTGCGGATGGCGGGGTTGACGTCGTGATACGGATTCGCCGTCGTGGCCGCCACCAAAGTAATCAATCCGTTTTCCGTAAATGGCAACAAGTAATCTTGTTGTTTCTTGTTAAAGCGATGAATCTCATCGAGAAACAACAACGTTTGGCCATACGCCTTTGCGTTCTCCACAATGGTTTCCACATCTTTCAGCCCTGCGTCGACCGCGTTCAATTGGGCAAAAGGAAGCTGGAGCGTGTTGGCCAATGCGTGGGCAATCGTCGTCTTCCCCGTTCCGGGCGGTCCATAAAGCAAGATGGAGACCGGTCGGTTTGCCTTCACCATCCGATATATAAATCTACCGGGCGCCAGTAGATGCTTTTGTCCAATCACCTCATCGATGGTGCGCGGCCGCATCCGATATGCCAGTGGCTCATTTCTCGCTGCTTCAAACAAAAACATGTCGATGCCCCTTTCACGCATGATGAAAGATGTGACGCGCACATCTGACCCCAGCTCATATCAAAATCAAAATAGGAATCGATGTTCCACATTCTCCGAGCACTTGCCACACTTCATTTTACCTTTCTCCACCACGTAGAACCACTATAGTTTCATTTGCCCGCACATCGCGATTTCACAAGCATCCCGCATAGGCCTTTATCTAAAAAAGCCCTCCTGGGGAATTTCACGTTGGTACGTGAAAAAGGCAGCCCATGTGCATGAGCTGCCTTTCCCTTTCGTGTCAGAGACTTATCAGATGGATGTCACTTTCATCTCAAGCGGCACCTCGACACGGTTGACCAACACCCCAATTGGCGAAATGGCGATCTCGATTGTGTCAGCGGCCTGCAGTGTAAAGTCATCTGGCGGAACGATACCTGTCCCCGTCAGCAGCACTGTGCCATCCTGAATCGGGTTGTCGCGCCGCAAATAGCTGATGAGTTCGGCGAAACTGCGGCGGAATTGCGAAAAGGAGACAACGCCTTCGAACGCGATGGCGTTGTCGCGGCGAATGACCAGTTCAATCTCCCACGTTTCAGGCTGTTCTCCGCCTGTGTTCCACAACAGCGCAGGTCCAAACGAGCAACTCTTGGCGAACACCTTTGCCTGTGGCAAGTACAAGGGATTTTCCCCTTCGATGTCGCGTGAGCTCAAGTCATTGCCAACCGTCCAGCCAACCAACTCACCGCCAGCAGACAGCACAAGCCCCAACTCCGGTTCAGGGACCATCCAACGCGAGTCTGAGCGCAAGCCAAGCGGCTTGCCAGGGGCGACCACGCGCGCATAAGTCGCCTTGAAGAACAACTCCGGCCTATCGGCGGTATAGACGCGATCATACACATTGTCTTTGATGGTCGTCTCTGCGTTGCGGGCCTCGCGGCTGCGCTCATATGTCACACCTGCCGCCCACACCTCCGGTGAAACCACCGGCGGCAAGAGTAAGCCATCGGCCTGCAACTGCGTATACGATACGGCGGAACCTTCGGCCAGTTTCGCTGCGGCGTGTGCCGGGGAAACGTCCAGCGCGCGCAGGGCGTACCACATGGCCAGCGGTTCCGTCCACTGTGGCACTTGGCGCGTGATGCTGTAGACAGCATCCCCCTCAAGCAATCCCAGTTGCACAGCGTCGTCTTGTGGATCCCGATAACGAATGGTTTTCACACGCGTTTCGCTCCTCTCAGCCGTAGTAGACGGCGCACGTTTTGATTTGGCTGTAAAAATCCAAGGAAGCCTGCCCTTGTTCACGTGTATGCGAACTCGACATCTTCATGCCGCCAAATGGCGCCTGATACTCAACGCCTGCGGTTTCCTGATTGACGCGCACCATACCGACCTCCGCCTCATCCAGAAAGCGAAGTCCTTTGCGCAAATCTTGTGTGAATACAGAGGCGCTAAGTCCATACATCGTGTCATTGCACAACGCCAGCGCAGCATCAAAATCGTCAGCGGGAAGCAGCGTCACCAACGGTCCAAAAACTTCCTCTTTCACCAGCGCGTGATCCTGCGCTACACCTGTGACGACCATCGGCAACACATAGTGTCCGCGCGCGATGTCGATGTCCGTCGTCGCCTTGGCCACCAATTCGGCTTCCTGTTCTGCCATCTGCACAAACTTCGTGACCTTCTCATATTGATCCGCCGATGCCACCGGGCCGAGATACGCTTTTGGATCTGACGCCAGCCCTAAATAGACGGATTTCAACCCTTCGCCAAGCGCCTCGCTGAACGCATCGAACAGCGCTGACTCGACGATCACGCGGCTGGTCGCCGTACACTTTTGCCCGGCGGATCGAAAAGCGCCGCTCAAGATGGCTGGAACCGCGACGGCCAAATCCGCATCAGCCAAAACGACGGCCGCGTTCTTGCCACCCATCTCGGTTTGATACTTGATGTTGCGCTGTGCAGCCATCGCCGCCACATGCATGCCCGTGGCCGTGGAGCCGGTAAAACTGAGGCCATCGAGTTCCACATCGGATAACAATGTATTGCCCACGTCTTTGCCTGCGCCAATCACCAGGTTCAACACCCCGGCAGGCAATCCGGCTGCTGCAAACACCTCGGTCACCCGCGTCGCTGTCAGAGACGCAATCTCAGCCGGTTTCCAAACGACGGTGTTGCCGCAGATGAGCGCCGGCGCAATCTTCCAAATCGGAATGGCGACCGGGAAATTCCACGGTGTAATGACGCCAACCACACCCAAGGGAACCCGCTTCGTATATTGCAGCGCCTGGGTCTGGCTGGCTGGGATGACGGTGCCAAAGGCGCGCGCGCCTTCTGCGGCATAGTAGCGCAGCAAATTGACGCCACGCATCACCTCGCCCTTCATTTCCGTAATCGGCTTCCCCATTTCTCGACTCGCGAGTTGGGCGATGTCCTCACTTTGTTGTTCGAGCAACACAGCCGCACGTTGCAGGATTTCACCCCGCTCCGGCGCAATGCGCTTGGCCCACGCGGACAGTGCCCGCCGTGCAGCGTGTCCCGCCTCCACCATGTCCTCGTGAAGCGAGAAATGGGCAACGCCCACCGTTTCATCCAAATCAGACGGGTTTTTCACGGTGACTTGTCCGCCTTTCGGCGTGATCCACTCGCCACCTACCCAGTTGCGTGACTCCATTCGAGCACCTCCACAATACTTGCTGGCAATCTATCTACGCTCCTAGTCTATTTCAGAATTTTGTGCCACACAAGGACAAACAAAAGTCGCCAGTGATCGATTGACCGACCAGTTGGCGACTTTTGTGCCTTTTTGCAATTGAAAGTGACTTTACTTCTGCAAAACAGCCTTCGCTTTGTTGTACACATTTTCAACCGTAAATCCGTACTTCTCAACGACAATGCCGCCAGGTGCAGATGCGCCGAATGTCTCGATGCCCAAGACCGTGCCAGCTGATCCGACATACTTGTACCAGCTCATCGGATGCGCCATCTCCACAGCGACCCGTTTGGTCAGGCTTTGCGGCAACACATTCGCCTTGTACGCTTCGTCTTGCTTCTCGAAGATTTCAAGCGACGGGAAACTGATGACCCGCACCTTGACGCCTTCGCTCGCCAATTTTTTGCCCGCCTCCAACACCAATTGCACTTCGGAACCAGACGCCAGCAAAGCGATGTCCGAGCCATCTTCGTGTTGGAACACGACATAGCCACCTTTATCAAAATCGGCCTTGTGCGCCTTCACTTCCGCCAACGTCGGCAACTTTTGTCGGCTCAGCGCCAGAGCAACGGGAGCATCCCGGTGTGTCAAGGCGTATTTCACCGCCAAGCCAGTCTCCGTGCCATCTGCCGGACGCAGCACGATCATGTTCGGAATCGCGCGGAATGAAGCCAATTGTTCCACCGGTTCGTGTGTCGGACCATCTTCCCCGACGGCGATGCTGTCGTGCGTCAGCACAAACAGCGCCGGTTGCTTCATGAGCGCGGACAAGCGGGCCGCCGGACGCAAGTAGTCGCAGAAGACGAGGAAGGTGCCCGCGTACGGGAAAATGCCGCCGTGCAAACACAACCCGTTCAACATTGCGCCCATTGCATGTTCACGCACGCCGTAGAACACGTTCTTGCCCGCATAATCCGGCTTGTCGAAGTGCTCGGAATCCTTGATCATCGTCATGTTCGATCCCGACAGATCCGCCGAGCCACCGAGCAATGTCGGCATGTGTGGCGCAATGGCGTTGATGACCTTGCCAAATGCGTCCCGCGTGGCCACTGCGTCGTTGAATTCCGGAATCACGCTGTCAAAGTCCACATCCGGGTTGCCAGCCAACACATTTTCAAGTGTCTTCGCATCCGCTGCGAACGCGTTTTTGTAAGCAGCGAACGTCTTGTTCCAGTTCGATTCATCTTCCAACAGCCGCGCCTTCAAATCGGCGAACAGCGAACGAACTTCCTCCGGCACGAAGAACGGTTCATAGTCCCAGCCATAGGTCTCTTTGGCCAACTTTAATTCATCGGCGCCCAACGGACTGCCATGCGCCTTCGATGTCCCTTGCTTGTTCGGCGCGCCATAACCGATGATGGTTTTGACTTCAATCAACGTCGGCGCGTCCGTGAATGTCTTCGCCTGGGCAATCGCTTGTTCGATCTCGTCCAAATTGTTGCCATCCTCGACGCGCAACACGTTCCACCCGTAAGCGCGATAACGCATCTTCACATCTTCTGTAAACGCCCAGTCGGTCGGCCCGTCCAAGGAAATGTTGTTGGAATCATACAGTACAATCAGTTTATTCAGTCCAAGGCGGCCAGCCAAAGAACTTGCTTCCCCAGAGATGCCTTCCATCAGGTCGCCATCACCGCAAAGCACATATGTATAGTGATCAAACAGTTCATGTTCTTCGCGATTGAACGTCGCTGCCATGAATCGCTCAGCCATTGCCAAGCCCACTGCGGACGCGAACCCTTGGCCGAGCGGACCAGTCGTCGTATCGACGCCAGGCGTATGGCCGAATTCCGGGTGACCTGGTGTTTTTGAACCCCATTGACGGAACGATTTCAAGTCATCAATTGACACATCGTACCCCGTCAAGTGCAACAGGCTGTACAACAACGCAGACCCATGACCTGCGGATAAAACGAACCTATCGCGATTCACCCAATCTGGATGGTCGGGATTGTACTTCATAAAACGACTCCACAGCACATACGCCATTGGCGCCGCACCCATCGGCAATCCTGGATGTCCAGAATTCGCCTTTTCCACTGTATCGATGGACAGTGTGCGAATCGTCTTTACTGCTAGTTGATCTTGTTCTGTAAACGGCATAACTCCACTCCATTCTCGGACCACGCAACATAGTCACTTGTTGATGAGCTTATCATACCACATTGCAGCATTTTCACTTATAACAAACGATGTTTTCTTGCGTGTTTCCGCAAGAAATCGAAGTATTCGTCTCCAGCCGGCGCATGAAAACGAATACTTCACATCTCGCTGTTCCGTTGCACCGGCGCCACAGTATCCCAACTGTCATTCCACAAACGGAAATAAGCCCGCCGCTTGCCGTTTTAAGTACAGTTCCTTCTTGCAGACAACCCCCCGCCAATGCGTGTACTATTTTCCATCTGATGAACGTACCTTAGTCCACGTGGACATTGTATCTCACAGCTTTCGCAGACACTGGATACGACCAAGGGCCAGGCCTTCTGATGTTCCTTTGCGCTCATCTGTTTGCTTGCCTTTTTCGTCGCCATTTTTCGATCCTCCCGTCGTGATCGATCCACCATATGCAGTTCGCTGTGGTTTGACAAAAACGAAAGGAGTTCCGCAATGGATGCCAGTGAAAACCGCAAACACAAACAGTGGATTTGGGATATCCTCGCGCTGAACCTCCTCTTTCGCGGCGTCTTTATCCTGTTTGTCCATCCGGCGCAAAAGGCGGATTTTTTGTGGTATTTCAATCACGCGAAAATGATGGCCGAAAACCAGGGATATGTTTGGGGCGGCCAACCGACAGCCTATTGGCCCATCGGCTGGCCCTTTTTTCTTTCGCTCATCTTCCGATTGACTGGCGCGCACATCCTCGTCGGGATGATCGTGAATGTGCTTTTGAGCACAGTCATTGTCTGGCTGGTTTACGCGCTCGCGCGCAACATCTTCCAATCAGAACCTGCCGCCCTTTGCGCAGCCATCGCGTACTCGCTGTTGCCGAGTCAAATCGAATGGAACGCGGTGCTGGGATCAGAAGCGCTGTTTACCGCACTCTTGCTCTTCTCGCTTTATCTATACGTGAAATCAGAGGCGCAACAAAGCGAAAAGCAGGCGTTTGGCTGGATTCTCCTGGCGGGCATCTCCCTTGGGTTCGCCGCCGATGTCCGTCCCATTCCGCTCTTTTTTCCGCTGTTTATCTTGTTGTATGAATGGCTGGTTTGGCGGCGGCGCTGGTGGACAAGTTTGCGGCGCGCGTTGGCGTTATGCGCCGCGATGCTGCTGGCCATTGCACCTGTGACCATCCGCAACGGACTGGCATTGCACCGCTTTGTTCTGATTTCCACCAATGGCGGTGTCAACCTGTGGCAAGGCACGCATACAAATGACGGCTATTTTTGGTCGTGGAATCCACAGGTGAATCCGCTGGTCAAAATTGCGGATGAAGTGCTCAAAAACAAGATCGCCAAAGAGATTGCGCTCAACCGCATCCTCGACGACATTGTGCTGACAATTGGGAATGGATTTTTGAAGATATATCACCTGTACAAGACAGATGTGAATGCGACATGGTATACGCTGCGCGTCATCCCTGCTTTCAAGCATTGGGTCGATCCCGTCAATCACTTGAACACGACTGCTTACTATCTATTGATGGCATTCGCGCTTATCGGACTCATCCAGTTCATCGCGCGCAGCAACGACAAGGCGCGAAGCGCCTGGTTGCCACTGGCGTTTATCCTCTACAACACATGCTTCTTTTTCTTCTTCCCGGCATGGGATCGCTTCCGTTATCCACTG
>NZ_JBHUCX010000004.1:0-115493 GCF_042678105.1 Alicyclobacillus fodiniaquatilis | reverse complement strand
TGGCCAAATCACCTTTGCGCTTCATTTCAATAAAGCGATCATCCGAAACCCAACCCACTCAAGCAAAATACAGCGCGAGCGTGACAACGATGCTGCCGATGCCAAACATAAAATCCCAGGCGCGCAATGGCGTGCGCCGATAATACGTGCGTTTGGACGCCTGTTCTGCAGGCGGACCGTAGAACCCGCGGGCTTCCATCGCTGTGGCCACACGCTCACTCAAGCGAATGGCTTGGCTCAAAATCGGCAAGGCGTATGTGATGGGCCGCAAGACTGGATGACCAGCGCGACCACGCACCTGACGCGCGCGACGCAATGTGCGCCACTCATGTTCAAACTTGGCGATGAAACTTGTCCCTGCCATCACACCATAGGACAACTTTGGCGCACAAGCGAACGTCTGGCTCAAGCTCACGACAAAATCGGTGCCATCGGTCGTTTCAAGAAAGACGTAGGCGAGCAAGACCGTGGCAAATGTGCGCAGCGCGACGATGACGCCCTGCCACAAGCCATATAAACTAATGTGAAACCACAGCCAATCTAGCGCCCTATCGCCGGGTGGAACAGCCGCATTTGCGGCAAATGTCCAGAGGTAAATGCCATAGAGCGGAAAAATGACCCACACGCGCTTCGCCACACGCCACGGCGCACACCACCCAAGCGCGAACGTCAGCACCAGCGGCACAACCCAAAGCCGCCCCACTTGCGCCAAATGGTTAGATAGAAACATGACAACCGAAATCACAAGCAGCGTAAGAATCTTCACGCCTGGATGAATCGATCGCATCGGCGCGCGCGTCCACCAAGGACGCGGCTGGTTTTCCTGCGAAGGTTTTCCTGGTGCTACACCCACGCTGCGCTCGTTTGTATCCGCTCTGTACAACTGACCAAGCGGCTTGACGTCATCCAACAAATGCGCGCGTTCGAGCACCTGCTCCTGTTGCAAAAGGCCCTTGACATCGCCGTCGTAAAGCAGCCCTTGTTCCGCAATGACGAGCACGCGCGTCGCGTATTGTTTGACCAGTTCCATATCGTGCGTGACCGTGACAATCGTCTTGCCTTGTTCACGCAGCGCTTGTAAACGGTCGAGAATCATCTTCTCCGACACTGCATCTTGACCGTAAGTCGGCTCATCAAACAGATACACATCATGCGCCTGTTGTAACATGACAGCAACCGACAACCGACGTTTCTGTCCCTGACTCAGAGCGTATGGAGATTGCAAAGCGTGATCTTCAAGGCCAAACGCGGCCAGTTGTTTGAGCACGTCAACAGGGATGGAGTCTGCGATGACCCGCCCCGCCATCTCGTCGCCAACGCGTTCATACAAAAACTGATACTCCGGATTTTGAAAGCCGTAGGCAATTTGCTGGTAGCGCAGTTTCGATTTCACACGGGAAATCGGCTTGCCGTGCAACGCCACAGCACCGTCTGTCGGCGGCTGCAGGCCAGCCATCACTTCGAGCAAACTGGACTTGCCAGCACCGTTGGGTCCGAGGATGGCGACCCACTCCCCTTGGTGCAGTGAAAACGTGATATCGCGCCAAACTTGCTGATTGGCGTAAGTTAATCGAGCGTGATCGACCGTGAGCACGGGGGACTCATCAATACAGGTTGCGTTGGCGCTTGCAGAAAGTTGATGGGTGGATTGAACCTGATGATGTTGCTGCTGCCAAGCGGCGGAGGTGCACACCTGTTCGATATGACCCGTCGCATCGACGACGACAACTTTGTCCACATATGGCAACAGCGGCTCATATTTATGCTCAATGATGACCAGGGTCTTCCCCTGTTCGCGCAGACGGGCGACTTGTTCGAACACCTGCCGCGTCGACAGTGGATCTAGATTCGCGGTTGGCTCATCCAATATCAGCAGTTCACACGTCAGCGCCAAGGCCGAAGCGATGGCCAACTTCTGTTTCATTCCCCCGGAAAAATGTGTATGCGCAGCCGAAGTGGAGACCGTTAGGCCTACTTCAGCCAGCGCAGCGTGAATACCATCTGGCATCGCCGCTCTTGGTACACATATGTTTTCCAGCCCGAAGGCAATTTCGTCATCCACGCGCCGCATGCAGAATTGGGCTTCTGGATCCTGAAACACGTACCCAATCTTGCCAGGCGCTTGCAGATGTTCTGCCAAGGCGCACTCTCCTTCGACTGTCGCTTCAATCGAACGGGGAATGACGCCCGCCAAGGCCATGGCCAGCGTACTTTTGCCGCTGCCGCTGGGACCGATGATCAGGACGGCTTCTCCTTCATACACTGTCAAACTGCAATCCTCAATGGCAGGTGATGAAGCGCCCTCATAGGTGATACGAAGATGATCTGCGGAAATGGCCAAACGCTTGGCAACTTCCGCATAGATATGGCGATTCATCGATTCAACGTCCTTGTTTGCTGACCGATTGCGAAATTGCGGACGACACCAGCCCGATTGAGCGCGTCACCCACCAGTTTCGGCAACCAACCAGCCAACACGACGCCACTCAGCAACGTCGCGACAAAGTAGCCGACAATCACAGTTGCAGAGAGCTTGTCGCCGCCGGACTGCCAAAACCATTGGAATGCGCAGCCAAGCGAAGCCAAAAATCCCGACAGAAGACATACCGGCAAGTTGTAGCGGCGGTAGAAAAAGATAAAGAAGGCCAGTTCAGCGCCAACGCCTTGAACCAATCCGGATGTCAAGTTGGAAAATCCCCATTGACTGCCGAGCAACAGCTCAACTGATGCGCCCACCATTTCTGCCAGCAGCGCCGCACCTGGGCGACGGATGACGTAAGCGACCAGAACTGAAGCGATCATCCACAACCCGTTGATCAGTCCTTGCAGCGGCACCCAAGCGCCCGAAATGACATCATACAAAAAATCGGAGAGATAATAGATGCCCCCACATACAATCGCCAAGACAACCATCACAATCACATCTCGCAATTTCCAACGTGCCAAGTCATTCATCCTCCCTTGTTCGTGAGGAGTTGAGCGTCCGACGCGGACGCGGTTTCAGGCCACGACATCACAAAAACAGCACCAGAGAACACATGTAGACATGTGAAAAGAGGTGCTGTTGCAATGGCGATGGGCACTTCCTCCCGCTGGTATTATCCAGGTCGAGTCCGAAAGGGTTAGCAGCAAGCTGCTTCTCAGCCATCATGGCACCCCTAGCGCCCCTCTTCACGTTATCAAATTGTCAATCGCAAGTTTAGCATGTCAATCCATATCCCGCAATCGCTTGTCCAGCAAAAATGACTTACAGCCTGTCCCAGCCAACCTTTTTATCTAAATTGTGAAGCGCATCCACAAAGCGAACCGTACCGGTCTTCGCGCGCATCACGATGGTCTGTGTCCGCGCCTTTGTCTTCGATAAAAAACGAACCCCATGCAGCATGTCACCATCCGTAACGCCAGTTGCCGAAAAGATGGCGTCCTCGCCACGAACCAAATCTTCCATCATCAGCACCTGATTGATATCCTTGATGCCCATTTCCAAACAGCGTTGCCGCTCTTCATCGGTCTCCGGCAACAAACGTCCCATGATATCGCCGCCGAGACATTTGAGCGCACATGCAGCGAGCACACCTTCCGGCGCGCCGCCGGAGCCAAAGAGGATGTCCACCCCGCGCTCCGGAAAAGCCGTGTTGATGGCCGCGGCCACATCGCCATTGGCAATCAGTTTGATCCGAGCGCCCGCCTGACGAATTTCCTCGATCAACGCCGCATGGCGCGGCCTGTCTAACACGACCGCCACGACATCCGAGATGTCCTTTTCGTTGGCTTTTGCGACTGCTTGTAAATTCTCTGTCACCGACTGGTCCATATGTACTTTGCCACGCGCCCGCGGACCCACTGCCAGCTTGTCCATATACATGTCAGGCGCATGCAAAAGACATCCTTTCGGCGCAATGGCGACAACCGCCATCGCATTCGCCTGGCCGCTCGCCACGATGTTCGTCCCCTCAAGCGGATCGACAGCGATGTCCACTTCCGGCGCAGCACCCGTCCCAAGTCGTTCTCCAATATAGAGCATCGGCGCCTCGTCCATCTCACCTTCACCTATCACGACTGTTCCATCCATCGCCACGGTGTCAAACATTTTGCGCATGGCTTCTGTGGCTGCATTATCTGCTTCGTTCTTCTTGCCGCGTCCCATCCAACGCGCGCTGTTGAGCGCAGCTAATTCGGTGACACGAACAATTTCCATTGCCAGTTCTCGTTCCAAAGAGACACACCCTTACCCGATTGTGTTGAACCACGCACAAAAACGGTTCGGCATTTCAAAATGAAGCTGCTCATTTATCTTGCTTTTGCATGGTTTCCCACCACATATCCGCCCATTTTTGCACTTCTTCCATTGCTGGTTCCAAGCTTTTGCCCATTTCTGTCAACTCGTACTCTATGCGCACAGGTCGCTCAGTATAGACTGTGCGTTTTACCACTTCGATATCCTCCAATTCCTTCAAGCGTTGATTGAGCACACGACCACTGATGTTGGGTATGCTCTCTGCAATTTCCTTCGCCCGTTTTGGCCCATGCAAAAGTGCCCGGATGATCAATCCTGTCCATGGCTTTCCCAAAAATTCAAAAGCCCACTCAAATTTCTCGCATGTCGGCGCAATATTTTCAGCGTTTATTTTCATCATGATTTCACCCTCTTTTATGATGAATTGTACCATAGTCATTGACATCTTTTAAGTAAAGGATATACAATACGATTGTAGTTTACAAAAAGTAAACACAAATAAGAATTGAGGTGTTGAGTCATGAAATCAAGAAACGTGCTGATGGCTATCTTTGGCATCTGGTTCATCATTTCGCCATGGGCTCTTGGTTTCTCAAGTCACGTGGGTGCCATCTGGACCAGTGTCATCCTCGGCGCAGTGTTGCTCATCGTCTCCGTCTGGGCCGCGCTGCTAAAAAACGCTGGCGGCGTTGGTGTCTGGCAATCATGGGTCAATCTTATTCTGGGCATTTGGTTTATCATCCAACCGCTCACAATGTCGCTTGGCACGGCAGATGATTGGGTGAGCATCATCTTGGGCGCAATCACCATCATTCTTGCCATTTGGAACATGAGCGACAAATCAAATGATCATGCCCAAACGGCCTCTCACCAACAATAAACAAAACGCACTTATTTAAATCGTCGTACCAAACATTCCTTTTAAGCATCACAAAAGAGTGACCGCTCTTGCGCCTGTCGGTCACTCTTTTTTACGCCTCCGCACAACGTCATCCCTAATCATGATGAGCCGTTCCACGTGTATTAGCCCGCACTGCAGTTGAATTGGATAGATGAAGCACAGAGACAACCTTATTTGAACGCGCGTGTAGCGGCGACTGCCGTTTGCCAACCACGATACAGGCCCGCTCGCTCTTCCTCTGCCATTTGGACAGAAAACGCCCTGTCCCGCCGCCAACGTTGGGTCAATGTTGCACGCGTGTCCCAAAATCCGACGGCCAATCCTGCGAGATACGCTGCGCCTAAGGCTGTTGTTTCCAGCACATGGGGTCGTTCAACTGGCACATTCAAAATATCTGCTTGAAATTGCAGCAAAAAATCATTTGCCGTTGCGCCGCCATCCACACGCAATTTCTTGAGCGAAATGCCAGAATCCGCTTCCATTGCCGCAACGACATCGCGGGTTTGATAAGCCAGTGATTCCAGCGTCGCTCGCACAAAATGCGCTTTTGACGTGCCTCTTGTCAGACCGAACACCGCACCGCGCGCTTCGCTATCCCAATGTGGCGTCCCCAATCCAACAAAAGCCGGAACGACATAAACGCCATCCGCCGAAGTGACTGAACTGGACAACCATTGACTATCTGCCGCATGCTCAATGACACCTAACCCATCGCGCAACCACTGAATGGCCGATCCCGCTACAAAAATACTGCCTTCAAGCGCATATTCCACTTTTCCATCAATTCCCCAGGCAATCGTGGTCAACAGACCATGCGCCGACTCGACCGCTGTCTCACCCGTGTTCATCAACATAAAGCAGCCCGTGCCATACGTATTTTTGGCCATCCCCGTTTCAAAGCACGCTTGACCAAACAGCGCAGCCTGTTGATCTCCCGCAATTCCGGCTATGGGCACTCGCTCGCCAAAAAACGCAGCAGGATCCGTCATCGCATATACTTCAGAAGAGGATTTGACATCCGGCAGCATTGCGGTCGGCACTGCCAAAATCTCGCACAAGTCCTCATCCCACTGCAATTCATGGATGTTGTACAACAGTGTGCGCGATGCGTTCGTATAGTCTGTGATATGTACTTTGCCGCCAGAAAGTTTAAAGACAAGCCAACTGTCTATCGTGCCAAACATCAAGTCACCATTGACGGCTTTTTCGCGCGCGCCCTCGACGTGATCCAATAACCATTTGATTTTCGTTCCAGAAAAATATGGATCAATCAGCAACCCGGTTTTGTCCTTAAAAAGCTTTTGCAGACCTGCATCTTGCAACTGCTGACAAATAGGCGCACTTTGCCGCGATTGCCATACAACCGCATGATAAATCGGGATGCCTGTGTGTTTATCCCATATCACAGTTGTCTCACGCTGGTTTGTAATGCCGATGGCCACCATGTCGCTGGCAGACACCGCATGTTGCTGCAAAACCTCAGCGATGACCGTTTGCACAGAGGACCAGATTTCCATCGCATCGTGCTCAACCCAACCATTGTGCGGAAAATATTGTCTGAACTCTTGCTTGGCAATCCCACATATTTCACCCGCTTGATTGAACAAGATGGCACGCGAACTCGTCGTCCCTTGATCAATCGCTAACACATACTTGGCCATGACAACTCTCCCGTTCTTCCAAAGTAAGTCGCATTGCGCACGGCGTTCTAACTTTTTACAGCCACGGCCATCCAATATTTGCTTCCGTCATAAATCACAACGTCGTCATTTTGCTTTGCGCCAGAAACGTCATATAAATTGTAATGCTCGTATATGCCAATCCGTGGGCCTGGTTGTCGCACCGCCTGCGATGTAACCACATACGTCATCTGGTTCCAAGAGAACACATTCGGCAAATCCACTGTGGCGCTTTGGTTGACTTGTGTCCCGGACGCGTCTGTCCCGGTGCTCAATGAAGACTGCACGTCAGTTTGACTCGAAGCGCTGTTTGCCGCCGTACTTGCCTCGCTTCCTGAGTGCGGACGATTGATGATACCTGCCCCGGACGTGATTTCGCCTGGCGCATTTTGCGTAGTTGGTGCACCGCCGCCAGTTTGCGGTTGGGTGTCACTCCCCTTTGATGCGGACTGCGTTTTGCTTGTTTGATCCGCTGTGTGCTGACCCGCCTGCTGTCCGTATACCGCGCCATGCGTTGTGACTGCGCTCGTGTTTGTGTTATTCGATTTCATCTGGTTGGATCCTGCCGTTTGGGATGATGCTTGCGCTGGCGCAGATTCACCTGTTTCTACCTTGTGGCCAGCGCCCTCATTTTGGCCCGTTCCTGCTCTTTGGCCTGTGCCTACTGCTTCATCTTTGCCTACCGCTTGGCCCACACCCGTCTTTTGACCAGTTTCTGCCGTTTGACTTGTACCTGTACCTGCCTTCCCTGAAGCCGAAGCCGAAGCCGTCTGATGTACGTTTGACTGTTGCGCGGTCGAACTCGAAGTTGCGCCAAACGTATCCGCACCAGAGCTCGGCAATGAGGTTGCACCCATCGGATTCATCAACCAGATACCTGCCACGATGACAGCGGCTGCAGTCGCGCCAAATCCACTGCCCAGCCACAGACGCTTGTGGTAAGCCCTGCTTTTTTTCGGCGGCTGCAGTGTCGAGGCGGCCTCGTCAATCGCATTTAGCATCTTCGTCCGGAATTCTGCGGACATTTCATGTTCCGCGAGAGATTTGAGTGTGTGTTCAAGTCTGCTCGATTCCATGTCGACCCCGTCCTTTGTGTGTAGATACACTGACCAGCTCATTTTCCCCGATGATATGCTGTAATTTTTTTAAAGCTCGGTGCAATGTCACCCGAACCTTGTTTTCTGTCCAACCAAGCAGTTCTGCAACTTCTTTGGAAGTTTTATCTTGAATGATGCGCAGGATAATCACCTGACGATACACTGCTGGCACACTTTGCAACACACTGTCCAATTCCACAGATGCAAACGAATCTGACACGCTCAATGTGTCAGCCATGATTTCCAAATCGATCTCGGTGAACCGCTTGTTCCGTTTTTTTCTGCGAAGCACATCGCTTAGGTAATTGCGTACAATCGACCACAACCACGTGCGCGAACTGCTGCGGTGCTCAAAACGAGGCCAAGCCTGCAAAGCGCGAAGAAAAATCTCCTGCACTACATCTTCAGCCTGAATCGCGTCGCCAAGTGTATAACGCACGTACTGATAGACTTCATCGCCATACTTTTCAAATAAATCCTTAATCGCATTGGCCGTACTGGATTGGAAATCGTCCATACGATCCCTCATTCCCAACGTAAAAATAGTCGAATGGTACATAGGATTTGTTACAGATGGATTTGCTAAAATTCGTTGCTCATGAAGTCGGGAAATAAAATTGTCTTACTTCAAGGGAAGATGTACTGACGGCACTGGCCCCTGCGGCAAGCACCTCAGTCACTTCATCCATCGTTTCTATAAAGCCGCCGGCGATGACTTTGCGTTTGGTCTGTGAGGCAACCTCGCGCACCAATTTCGGCACCACGCCTGGTAAAATTTCTACATAATCGGGATCGCAATGCTTGATGACGCGCACGCTCGTCGCCAAAGCGTGAGAATCCAGCAAAAAAATTCTTTGAATACTGATGATACCGTGCTTCTTTGCCGTCACCATGACACTGGCGTGCGTCGAGATCAACCCAGTCGGCTGGATCCACTGGCAGAGAAACTGCGCTCCAGCTTCATCCGGTTTCAGCCCTTGAACCAAATCTGCGTGAACCAACAGTTTCTTTTCATGCTGTCTGCCCATTTTGCTCAAATGAATCAACTGACCGATATGGACATCAAGTACGACGATGTACTCAATGGATGTGGCAAGCAGGGATTCGAAATCTTTAATGGTTCGCGCTGCGGGGATGACAATTTGCTGTTCAATCTTCAAGAGATCCCTCCCCTTTATGCTTCCGCTGGATTCGCGGACGGCGGCGCACCCCGTCATCGCGAATGTCTACATCTTCGATTCTACACGAAGCTTGTTGCCTGTAACGCCATTCCCCGGGATTTTACATGGTAAATGTTGCATCAACATCAAGGAAAAGATATATCCTCTTCCGATAACGTGGCAGAAAGTGCATCTTCCAACAGTTCCTCATGTGGAAGTTGAGCGGTATATGCAAGCTCCCCTGCTTGCGACCATGACAATGCAGCTTCACGCGACAAGACCGCGCCAATCACCTGCCCCATTTCATCATAAACCAAGCAGGCATCCAGATTTTTTGTCTCAAGCGCTTCGAGTGCAGCGGCAAGTTTCATCTGATTCGCCATCCGCACAGAGATTTTCCACGTTGTTTCCTTCATCCAACTAGCCCCCTGGACATCAATACGTCCATGCGTCGGACAAACTGCCATCATTTATTATCGAGTATTGTCGAGTATTGTCGAGCAAAACTGTCCGTACAACGCATGATTTCTTAGTGATGCCCTGTGGTACTTCTTCACATGTCATTTACCCAATTTGATTTATCATCACTTTGAATCCCTTTTTCTTCAACACGCTGATTTTTCCCTTTTCTACCAAGATACAAGGCGAACAAGATCATGACTGCACCCACGTAAAAAAACATCGTTGGCCGAGTATGGACAATCAGCATCGACAAAATGACGCCGAAAATCGGTTGAAGATAGAGTGAAATGCTTGCGCTGGCGACATTTTGATCCTGCAGGACGACGACCCAAATCAGGTATGCGCCTGCGGTCGCAAAAAAAGCGAGGAACAGCGTTGCAACAAGGACGTTCAAGCTCAAGTGATGCGGTAAGACATGTCCAGTCGCAAGCCAAAACGGCAAACAGCCGAAGCCACCGGCCAGCAACATGATAGAAGTCGCGGCTGTGGCTGGAATATCCTGAATCCAATTGGAGGAAAACGCATTGTAGAAAGCATAGCAAAATACGGCAATGACAAGCAGAATGTCCCCCAACAAAAAACCTGCAACACCAGGACGCGGACACCCGCCAACCACCCAAGCGCCCACCGCAGCGATGAACATGGCGACGCGCCCTCGCATCGTCAGTTTTTGCCGTAAAAAAAGACTGGCCAGCAAGACGGTGAACAAAGGTTCAAGCGCAATGGACACAGCCCCCAACGCAGGTGATGATACGCGAATCCCTGTTGACTCAAGGGTCACAGGCAATGCAAATCCGCCAAGACCAAGCACAATCATCCGTGTAAGCGCGCGAAACGAGCGTATTTTCGGTTGAACTTTAAAGCTGTGAATGACGAAAGGAAAGAGCACCATTCCTCCGACAAAAAGACGCACCATTGTCAAAAACGCGGGTGAAAGCGACTTTGTGGCAATGCTGGTGGCTGGAAAGCTACCTGACCAAATGAGATTGGCCATGATCAACAAAATAAAAAGAAAGATTCGAGATGATTTCAACAGGACTGTTGCCTCCAAAAATGATGTCTTCTCATCCTACGCTGATGGCATCCATCTGGGCAACTGGAAATGATGCAATCGCTGTGATAAATATGATCAGATTTCAGCGAACTCGAATGGACTTATTGTGTAAATCATTTGCAAATAGTTGCCTTAGTCATATATATTGATGATAAAAGCATCCAAACGAGGAGGAAAGGAAATGACCAGGCGAGCTTTCGAGGATCGAATTGAAGGTGTTCGGCAATTTAATCGCTTTTTCACCAGAAATTTAGGTGTATTGAGAGAAGGTCTGTTGCATAGTCCATACTCGTTGACTGAATCCCGGATCATTTACGAAATTGCAAACCGCCGCAACTTGATTGCAGCGAATTTGTCGAAGGAACTGGGGTTAGATTCCGGATACCTAAGCCGCATTCTGGATCGCCTTGAACAAAAGGGCTTGATTGAAAAAGTGCCCTCAGGTGACGATGCGCGCCAGCGTTTACTTCACCTCACACCGGATGGAAGAAAGGCATTTTCACTTTTAGATAGCCGTTCACGTGAAGAGATATCAGAGATGCTCGATGCGCTTTCCGAGCAAGATCAAAAGCGTCTTATCCAATCTATGAACACAATACAGCACTTGCTTGGTGGGGGGTTGAAATATTCAGATCCTTATTTTCTGCGTCAGCACGAACCTGGTGACATGGGGTGGGTCGTGCATATGCATGGTCATCATTACGCCAAGGAGTATGGTTGGAACGAACATTTTGAGGCGTTGGTCGCCCAAATTTGTTCGGATTTTATCAACCATTACAACCCGGACAAGGAACGATGCTGGATGGCGGAAATGGATGGACAGATCATCGGTTCGATATTTGTAGTGCAAGATAGCGAGGAAATCGCCAAACTACGACTTTTATTCGTTCATCCAATGGCTCGCGGTTCTGGCTTGGGAACACGACTTGTTGACGAGTGCATTCGTTTTGCAAGACGGAAGGGATACAAGAGATTGGTATTGTGGACCAATAGCATATTGGTGTCAGCGAGGAATATCTATCAGAAAGCTGGATTTGAACTCGTCAAGCAGGAACCACACCATCGTTTTGGTCATGATTTGGTGGGCGAACATTGGGAAATGACATTGTAAGGCATTTCCCAGGGGGGTGGTAGCGGCGGATCCCGACATAACAATGTGGAGCTATTTCACGCACCTGTAAGGAACCCTGCTGATTTTATACAAATGATATTTAAACAAAAAGGGCCTTCCCGCCGTTGGGAAAGCCCTTTCTCAGTGTAAACATGTCACTTAGAAGCGTTGATGACAATGCCCTTAATGAAGTATTTCTGCGCCATAAAGAACAGGATGAGCAATGGAATGACTGCCACGACAGAGGCCGCCATCAAAAGGTTCCACGGAGTTGAACCAAACGCTGCAGAAAAGTTTGCAAGGCCCAGCGCAATGGGAAATTTACTTGTGGTATTCAAGTAAATCAATGGCCCCATCAAATCGTTCCACCGTGCCATGAACTCCAATATCCCCACAGTAGCCAAGGCTGGTGTTGACAAAGGCAAAACAACTCGGAAAAAGATGGTGAAGTAACCACCCCCGTCTACCTTGACCGCTTCATCGAGTTCACGTGGAATGCCCACAAAAAACTGTCTCAAGAGAAAGATGTTAAATGCGCTTGCCGCAAAGAATGCTGGTACGGTCAGTGGCAGATAGGTATTGATCCAGCCCAGTTTCACAAACTCTAAATACTGTGGAATCATCGTCACTTGCGCTGGTACCATCATGGTGGCTAAAACCAAACCAAAGATGGTATTTTTCCCACGTGCGCGCATTCTGGCAAAACCAAATGCCACAAATGCACATGACAATGTAGAACCGATGACACACGCCAGAGAATAGAGAACCGTATTGAACAGATACCTTCCTACAGGCTCCACGGTAAAGATGTCAATAAAATTTTTCCAACGAAACGGATGCGGTATCCATTGAGGCGGCATTAAACTAACCGCACCTTGCGTCTTTAGAGCAGTGGATAGCATCCACACCACAGGGAATAGGAAAAAGGCGGACATCAAGACTAACAGTGTATACGTAATGACTTTGCCAGATGTACCTAGGCTTCCCGGCGCGTATTTTGTGCTGATCTCTTTTGCCATTTTAATTCCCTCCTTGTGATGAATCTCCGTAGTACACGTATTTTTTTGAAACATGGAGTGAAAGGAACGTCAACAGCGCGACGATAATAAATAAAATCCAAGCCTGTGCGGATGCATAGCCCATCCGAAACTGGTTAAATGCGGTATCAAATAGATAATAGACATAAAAGTACGAATTGTAGTTTGGTCCGCCTTGTGTAATGACATATGCCTGTGTAAACACCTGAAAGGAATTGATGATCCCGATAATCACGTTAAAGAGAATCACGGGCGAAATGAGTGGAATGGTCACTTTCAGAAACTGACTAAATTTGCTGGCTCCATCTAAAGCTGCTGCTTCGTAAACATCCGAAGGCAGGCTTTGAAGACTGGCGAGAAAGATGATCATCGTGCCGCCAATAGAGGTAACGGTCATCAGCACGAAAGACGGCACAACCGTGTGGATCCCAGAAAACCATAGAATGCCGTGCACACCAATAAACGATAGCAGGTAATTCACAACACCGAAGATAGGGTTCAACAGCCAGGACCAAAGAAATGAAATGGCAACACCTGAGATGATCGACGGCGCGTAAAAGATGGTTCGGAACAACGCCTGTCCTTTGACCTTTTGGTTGAGCAGTACCGCTAATAACAGTGCCAGGATGATGTCGAACGGCACGGACAGAACGGTATAGTAGAGCGTAACGCCAAGCGATTTATAGAATAATGGATCCTGAAACAGATCGATAAAGTTTTTTAAACCCACGAACACCGGAGCTGACATGACGTCATATTTTGTAAAGCTCAGAAACAGTGATATGAGGATGGGTCCGCCTGAAAATGCCAAAAAACCGATTACCCATGGGCTGATAAAAACCCAAAACATGCGTTCTTCCTGGCGCTCAGACAATCCTCGCCTCTGTTTTCTCGCCTTTATTTTGCTGGTGGTTTTCATCTGAATACTCACACGTATGCGCCTCCTCTGTCCTCAACAAATTTGTTGGCCAATACCCATCTCTTTGCATCCGGTATGAATCCGCTTACTCAAACGGCTTTAAACCAGACTTGATTTGCGCAAAGGCCTTATCAATGCTCATGGTGTTCGAATAAACAGAGTTACCAGCTTGGCTAAGCACATTCAAGATCGCGTTGTAATGGGCCACTACGTGATTCGGTGACTCGTCGCCGTGAGCCACTGCCCCTTCTTGAAGCTGCTGAAGTTGCTTCACAGGGATTCCAGTCTGCTTTGAGATTCTTTGATACCAGGCTTGCAACAAATCTTTTTGTGGTGGCGTAGCATTGGTGATTTCCGTATACCACTTCAAACCTGTCTTTGGGTTGACGATGGTTTGTAAGAGCTCCCAAGCAGCCTGTTGATGTTTGCTTTTCTTTGCAATCCCCATACAGTCGGTATATAGAAAGTCGCGTTCACCAGGATCTGTATACGGCAGGGCCGCAACACCCCAGTGAAAAGTTGCGGGCTGATACGTCCATAATCCCCATCCACCGGTGAGTTCCATGGCTACTTTACTCGTCAAAAACGGGTCCCCCAATGCACTCAGTGCATTTGACTCGGAAGCGCTCGGTGATACTTTGCTTTGATATACCAAATCATAGTGCGCCTGCATGGACTTCTTATTAAGAGGATTGTTTAACGCTGGTTGCACAACACCCGTTTGATACGTCTGCTTTGTAAAGAAATCGCCGCCCCACAACCAAGCATCCCCGTTCGGATCAAATGAATCGAGTAATCCGTACTGCTTGTTTCCCTCACTACCTGTCGTCAACTTCTTTGCATCCTCCACCATCTTGGCCCACGTCCATGACTTGTCATTCCAACTCGTCGGGGGATCCGACAATCCAGCGTTTTTAAACATGTCCTTGTTATAAAATAGAAAAGATCCTAACTGGTTCATCGGAATCGCCAGCACATGCCCATTTACCGTATAAGTGGATACTGCTTTTGAATTAAAACCTGCAAGCAGCTTCGGATCCTTTTTAAGAAACGGTGTCAAATCCAACAAATCCTGTTGGTATGTCCGAAAGCCAGCGTTCACCCAATTCGGCGCAAAGACATCTGGTGGATCCCCTGCAGCAAACATGGTTTGAAGTTTTTGGTCAATTTCGGATTGGGGAATGACGATGAGTTGTACTCGAATATTTGGGTGTTCTTTTTCGAAGTATTGAATGACTTTATGTTCCCACACCTGTTCCGCAGGCGTACCCCTGACCAACCAGCTGATGGTTGTGGTTTTACCCGCGGCGCTCGAATCGTTGTTGCCACAACCTGTTGTAACACCTAGCAATAAGCTAACAGCACCGATTGATACGCCAAATTTCTCGAAGCGCTTCATCCAATCCCCCCCCCGTATCTCAAGTTGTTAAAAACATAATGCACCATCGCTTTGTATTCGATGAATTTGAGTTTAGGGCCATTTTCACTACAATTCGTAAATTGATCCGTGAACATGAGGGTATTAAGCTAAATAACATTGGAAATTAGAGTAAAACGAGGGGCAAATAAAAAAACCAAATATATAATATGGAATTTTAATAAGTACTATGAATAGAAGTGATCCTGCTGAAAGGCATTCGTGAGCGTCTCTGCGGATAATATCTATAGTTAGCTATTCCACCGCTCAATAGATGCTTTATCAATCAATTGGAGATAGAATGGGGAAAGCTCACCTTGAGGTAAGTGAGCTGTTTATTGAGTTTGACGATGTTGCGGTGTGATTAAATGCTGTCGAAAGGACAAATCATGATCAGAAAACCAAAATCCTATTTTAAATTTTTATCTGTAGGCGTGATTAACGCTTTAGTCGATCTTACCATTCTAAATGCGCTAATGCTGATATCGCCTTCTAAAAACTCATTTGATATATTACTGTTCAATACAATCGCGGTTATTTGTGCGATTGTAAGTAGCTATTATTTAAATCGTTTTTGGACATTTTCGGATCGTGCAAACGGAGGTCTCAAGGAGGGCTTTCTTTTTATCATTCAAGCCTTTATTAATCTTGGATTAAATGACACGACAACTGTGATTTTTTCTCGATTCTTGATTTTTAGTAAAGATATCCCCATATTCTTCGGAAGCAATCTTTCGAAAGGATTGGCCATGTTGATTTCATCTTCCTGTAGCTATTTCTTTATGAAGCGTATTGTGTTTAAAAAAAAGAAGGACGAGCATAGTCCACTTCATTATCCGGATGATATCGTCCAACTTTAGATAGCCGCTCCATCACCGTCCGTTCGAGGTGCAACAGCGCATACTGTAAAAACGCACCCAACTGCACAGGAAATCGTTCGCCATCGACAACGACAATTTTCCCCTGCAGTTAGGTGCGTCTGCTGTTCAAACGAATTTACGAGCTTCCAAACAAAAGCGAACAAGATTATCATAACAACAAAGCCAACTATTTTCGATCCGCCAACGCCTGCATCACCTTATCAGGAGATACGCCGACTGACCGCCACAACACAAATAGGTGATACAATAAATCGGCTGATTCCGACGCGACCGTGCTGGCGCTGCCCGTCAACTCGGCGCGCAAGGCGGACAATGCCACTTCGACGGCTTCCTCGCCCACTTTCTTGCCGATCTTTTCTGCCCCGTGTGTGAAAAGGTACGTCGTGTAAGAACCTTCGGGCATCTCCCGTCGCCGTCCGTCAATGACGCGCCATAATTCGGCAAGCCCTGTAAATGACGTGCTATCAATGTCTGCCAAGGTATCGGTCGACCCGAACCCGTTTGCCTCACTGCGCACGGTCACCTCGCTGACGACTGGGGCCTGTTCACCCTCTGCGCCCGCACTGGTTTCCACATGTGACACACTGCGATGAAAACAGCTCTCTTCCCCCGTGTGACAAGCCGGACCAACAGGACGCACCAAGTACAAAACGGCATCGCCGTCACAGTCCATACGAACATCCACCAGTTGCTGAATATTGCCCGAAGTCGCCCCTTTATGCCAATACTCCGCGCGAGACCTGCTCCAAAACCATGTTTCTTTCGTGGCCAGTGTCCGCTTGATGGCCTCGCGGTTGGCGTAAGCGAGCGTCAAGACGCGCCCTGTGTCGGCATCCTGCACCACAACGGGCACCAAGCCGGTCTGCGCATCGTAGCGCACCTTCGCCAAATCCACCGTTTCTTTGCTCACTGGTAAATCCATCGTACAGGCACCCCCCGGCTGCGACAATGCGCCTTGACATCCTGGATACGCGTCTCAGCGAAATGGAACACGCTCGCCGCCAACGCCGCATCCGCTTGTCCTTCGGTCAACACATCGTAAAAATGTTCTTTACGCCCTGCGCCGCCGCTGGCAATCACCGGGATGTTTACCGCGCCGGCAACATTTTTGGTCAGTGTCAAATCAAACCCGTCGCGCGTGCCGTCCTGGCGAAAACTGGTGAGCAAAATTTCACCCGCGCCCAGTTTTTCCGCCTTGTGCGCCCAGGCGATGACATCCATCCCCGTACCGACCTTGCCGCCTTTGATCATCACTTCGTATTCGCCCATTGTCTCGTTCAAATTGGCGTCAATCGCCACGACGATACACTGCTCTCCAAAGCGCTGCGCCGCCTCTTTGATGAGACTCGGATTCTTGACTGCGCCCGTGTTCATGGAGACCTTGTCCGCACCCGACAAAAGCAAGTTGCGCACATCCTCCACCGCATTCACACCGCCGCCGACAGTCAAGGGAATATTCGTCTTCGCCGCCACTTCTTCCACGACGCGATAGGTGGCCAGCCGCCCTTCCTCGGAAGCCGAGATATCGAGCAAGACCAACTCGTCCGCCCCTTCATCACAGTACACTTTGGCGAGTTCCACTGGATCGCCCGCATCGCGCCGATCATGCAAAAAACCGACATGTTTCACAACGCGCCCGTCCAGGACGTCGAAGCAAGGGATAATCCGTTTGGTCAGCAACCTTATGCCCCCTCTCGCAACGCGGCAAGCACATCCGCTAAATCGAGCGTGCCATCGTACAGCGACTTGCCTGCGACAGCCCCTGCCAGATGCGCGTTCGCCGCCGCAAGCACGTCTGCGGCATCGCGAATCCCGCCGGAGGCAATGGCGCCCAATCCGGTTGCCTGCACGGCCTGCGCAAGTTCCAGGTTCGCGCCGCCAAGCGTGCCATCTCGCTCGACATCGGTCACCAGCGCATGACGCACACCCACCTCGTAGAGGTGTTTCGCCAGTTCGACGATAGAGGTATCGGTCTGTTCCAACCAGCCATCCACCGCCAATTTGCCATCACGGCCATCCAACCCAGCGACAATCGCATCTGCGCCAAACTGTTCGACAAACGACTGCATCAACGCGATATTGCGCGAGGCTGTGCCAATGACCACACGCGCCACACCGCGAGATAGCCAAGCGTCAATCGCCGCGCTCGTCCGGATGCCGCCGCCCACTTCCACCTTTGCACCATGATCCGCCGCAGTGGCGACAATCTGGCCAATGACATCACCGTTGACGCCTGCACCAGCCTTGGCGCCATCGAGATCGACCACGTGCAAGTAAGTAGCGCCTTGTTCGCACCATTTCGCGGCAACGCCAGCCGGATCTTGGCTATACTCTGTTTTCGCCGCATAGTCGCCTTTGAACAGCCGAACACAGCGGCCCTCCAACACATCAATGGCCGGAAACAACGTGAAAATCTGCTGATTCACATTCACAGCGCCACCTCCTCACCCATTTGCCAACGATCGCACAACTCAACGAAGTTGCGCAAAATCTGTTCACCGACGCGGCCGCTTTTTTCGGGGTGGAACTGTGCGCCCATCACCGTGTCGCGCCCGACCATCGCCGGTACCTGCACCAGGCCGTAGGTCGCCGCCGCAAGCACATCTGCAGGCGCCTCTGCAGCGACATAGTAGGAATGAACGAAGTAGACGTATTCCCCCAAGTCCACGCCCGCTGTCAACGGATGATTTTTGTTCAAGGTGTCCAGCGAGTTCCAGCCCATATGCGGCACTTTCACGCCATCCTTGAAACGAACCACCTCACCTGGCAAAAGGCCGAGTCCCAGATGACGGCCATGCTCATAACTCGCGCCGAACAACAGCTGCATGCCCAAGCAAATGCCGAACAACGGTCGCCGCTCCCGCGCAATTTGGCGAATGACGCCGATCAAACCGGATGCGCGCAATTGGAACATCGCATCGCCAAACGCCCCCACACCGGGCAGCACAACCCCAGACACCTGTCTGGCATCTGTTTCAACAAGCTTGTACCAGGCATCCGCGCTGTCAATGACAACCGTCTCTGCTGATACCCGGGCAAAACCGCTCTTGACACTGGACAGGTTGCCGACCCCCGGATCTAAAATGGCGATCATTCCAAAACCCCCTTGGAACTCGGAACACCGCGTCCAGACGGCTCGACTGCCTGACGCAACGCTGCGCCCAGCGCTTTGAACAGCCCCTCGACCATGTGATGATTGTTGTCGCCATACAGCACGGCCAGATGCAATGCCATGCGTCCCTCATTGGCCAGCGATTTAAAGAATTCAGCCACCAATTCGGTTGGAAATGTGCCGATCCGCTCGTTTGTAAAATCCGCCTGCAATACGAACGCAGGACGGCCGGACAAATCCAACACACAGCGGGCGAGCGTTTCGTCCATCGGAGTGTGACGCTCACCATAGCGGCGTATGCCAGCTTTGTTACCCAACGCGATGGTCAATGCCTTGCCCATGCACAAACCGATGTCCTCCACCAAGTGGTGATCATCGACGTCGACGTCTCCGGTCGCTTCAATGGTCAAATCAAATTGCCCGTGGACGGCAAACAAATGCAGCATATGACGCAGAAAAGGCACTGGAAAATCGAGGTTCGCTTGGCCACTGCCCTGCAAATTTAGACTCAGGCGAATTTGCGTTTCACCTGTGCGCCGCTCGACGTCCGCAACAAATCTCGGGTTGTTCAACTCAGTTGCCATCGTTTTTATCCTCCGTCCGCACCAATATCGAGCGCGCGTGCGCCTCCAGCGATTCCGCCCGCGCCAGTGTCACAATGTGTTTTGCATGTTTTTGCAGCGTTTCCTCTCCGTAAGCCACCACGCTCATCCGGCGCAAGAAATCGTACAGGCCAAGCCCGCTCGCATAGCGTGCGCTGCCGTGCGTCGGCAACACGTGATTGGTCCCCGCATAATAGTCCCCGACCGGCTCCGGCGTGTAGTGGCCGAGGAACACCGCGCCTGCAAAGCGAATTTCCGGCAGCCAAACTTCCGGCTCTGCAGTTAACACCTCAACGTGTTCCGGTGCGGCGTCATTGAGAATATCCATCGCGTCAGCAAGGCGCTCAACGAGGACCAATTCTCCCCAACGCTCAAGTGACTGGATTGCAATCTCTCGGCGCGGCAAAGTTTCCAATTGCCGTTCCAGTTCCAACGCCACCGCTTCGAGCAACCTGCGGGAATCACTCACACAGATGGCCCCCGCTTCGATGTCGTGCTCCGCTTGCGCCAACATGTCTGCGGCGATCCAGCGCGGATTCGCCGTCTCATCGGCGACAATGAACACTTCGCTGGGCCCCGCAATGCTGTCGATGCCGACATCGCCCATCACCTGGCGCTTGGCCAAAGCGACGTAGAGATTTCCCGGTCCGACGATCTTGTCCACCTTGGGCACGCTGTCTGTGCCGTACGCCAACGCCGCAATCGCCTGCGCACCGCCAAGCCTGTAGACTTCTTCAATCCCCAACAGATGTGCGGCCGCCAGCACATCTTGGTGCGGCAATCCATCAGATCCGGCAGGCGATACGAGCGCAATGGACGCAACGCCCGCGACCTGCGCAGGAATCACATCCATCAAAACGGTGGAAGGATATGCGCCGCGGCCACCGGGTGCATACACACCTATGCGCCGCAAACTGCGCCAAACCAGACCCAACTGCTCACTTTCCGCGCCTTGCATCGTAAAATCTTCCGGCCATTGCGCTTCGTGGAAACGCCGAATCCGATCCGCCGCCGCGATAAGCGCCTCGCGCATCTCTGCAGGCAGCGCCTCATAAGCGGCCGCCAATGCCGATTGCGGCACCCGCAAAGCAAAATCATCCTGCGTCGCTGCTGAAACGCGATCCAACTTCGCCGTCCATTCGCGTAAGGCCACATCCCCTCTTGCCCGCACATCTCCGATGATGTTGGCCACAGTATCCGTCTCGCTGGGCGCCGACGCCGACGTGCGCGCCCAAGTAAACTGTTCACCATCTACGATTGGCAAACGCATTTTAATTCCCTCCCCATCCTGGCAGACATCCTTTTTCCTATCCTGAAAATAAAGTCGATACCCTGGTGCCGCGCCATGCGAACTGTTTGGTTGACGCGCATGTTCACCATCACGCTGGCGTGTAAAAGCGCCATTGGTATCGTCTATTTGCGCAAAGCGGCCGCCAATCGACGCTGCATCTCCTGAATCGCTTGGTGTTTCATGCGAAAACTAGAACGGTTGGCAACCAAACGAGCCGAAATGTCGTGCACTTCGTCAAACACGACAAGCCCATTGGCCTCCAATGTGGACCCAGTCTGCACCAAATCAAAAATCCGGTCTGTCAAACCAATGACGCTCGCCAATTCTATCGATCCCGACAACGGCACGATTTCCACCGACTGCCCTTGGCCGCGAAAATACAAATCAGCCAACTTCGGATATTTCGTCGCTACCCGTTCTGGTCGCAGCGTTTTGTCCTTCGGCAAACCCGCGACACACAACCGGCAGCGCGCAACGCCCAAATCGAGCAATTCATACATCTCTTTTTGCTGTTCCAACAGGACGTCTTTGCCAACCACGCCCACATCCGCCACACCATAACTGACGTAAGTCGGCACATCAGCAGGCTTGGCCAGAAGATAGCGCAAAGTCGTCTGCCCTTGCCATTCGACCTCGAAGACGAGGGCGCGGCTGTCATCCATTTCTCGCGGCAGCGGGATGCCCGCGGTTTGCCACAACGGCAATAGGTCATCCACCGTGCGTCCTTTTGCCAATGCGATGGTCAACATGTTGGGTCACCCACTTTCTATCCTGTAAATCACCTGAAAATAAAGTCGATACCTGCGCGTGCGCCAGCCGCGATGCCTCAATTGACTGACATTTTCATGATTCTGCCGGTGCGGGACGCATCACGCATGGCGGTCTATTCCGTTTTGGCTGTATGTGCATGCAATGCGGCCAGCACGCGTTCTACTTCAAATGCCAAGCCAATCGCCGGAGCTGGCGCGCCAAACTGCTGTAACAGCTCGTCGTAACGGCCTCCTTGCGCAATCGGCGCACCGACATCCGCAGCAAACACTTCAAAGACCAATCCAGTGTAATAAGTGATGTCACGGTGCAATGTCAGATCAAATGTCACACAATGCGTCAAACGGCCGCGTTCCAATTCGTCCGCCAACTGGCATAGGCTGTCCCAAGCCACCTCCGACTGCTTCCCAGCTTCCTCATTGCGCCACCCAGTCTGCGCCAAGCATGCTTTAAAGCTGTCAGGATGATATGGTGTCAACTGTTGCAGCAAGGACAGGACGTCGAGTTCGCTCGTCGCAGACATGGCCGCGCGAAACGAGACATAATCCCCCCGTGTCAAACAATCGAGCAGATGTGGCAAGTCCTGCTCCGTAGCGCCCAGGCCATTCAACAGCGCAGGCACAAATTGCGCATGACTAACCACAATCTGCGTCTCATCAAGGCCAAGCGCCCCTGTGGCAGCGTGACACAAGGCGAGTACAGCCGCATCGGTGGCGTTGCCTGCTTGACCAATCCATTCGATGCCCACTTGCGTCGATTCGGCCGCTTTGCCGCTCGCCCATGACAGGGACGCCGGATCATTCGTGCGCCGATACACACGCTCCGCGTATACCCACCGAATCGGCGTCTTGCCTGCCGCTACCAGCGGCGCTGCCATGCGCGCGATGGACGGCGTCATCTCTGGCCGCAGGGCAATGGTGTTGCCTGTCCCATCGAACAATTGCACCCAATCCCGCGCAATTTCCACTGGCCGCGCCCGCAAGAGCGTGTCCACATATTCAAAAGCGCCGCTTGAAACCAACTCGTATCCCGCTTCGTCAAAAAAGTCTACGAGCAAAGATTCCAACGTACGGCGCCGCTTTGCAAAATCCGGATAGCCGTCCTGCATCCCCATCGGCCTATCCGCAAATCCTGAAGGCACGTTCAAATTCACCTATATCACCACACAAAAGTTTGATGTATCACATGATCCATGCGTTTGGTAAGCGGGCATAACCATACTCAACACCAAACGCTTTAGTTCGCTAATATAATAAAGCATGTTATATCATATGCCAGACAAATGCAATGGGCGACGCCTTTCTATCGCTTCTTAGAATATAGAATAAGCTGTCCATATCGTATATGGATCCTGATTTTGAACAGATTAAAGATGGAGTTTTGGTTGATTGGGAGGCCAATATGTCTGCAAGCCAACGTTTCAGAAGACAAAATCGCAGAAAAAACCGTGAAATGGTCGCCTGGCAGGACTGTGAAACGACACAGGACAAACTGCACCTTGATGTGCATGCAAACGAAGCAGAACTCAAGCAACAATGGGCAAACTGTGATGATTTTGTCTGCACATTTCGCAACATCCACCAGCGACACCTTATGTTTGTGACCATTGGCACACTAGTTGACGACGCCATTTTTCATAGTGTGCTCGAATCACTTCATGAAATAGATGCGCCACTTTCCAGCATTGAACAAATGCAGTCTTTGATCAACGTAGGCAAATGCGATTTGATCGACGATTTCCATCAAGTCAATCAAGCATTGTGCGATGGATGGATACTCATCTTTGTGCATGATGAACCACAAGCCATCGCGATCGAAACACAGAATTTGCCGCAACGCGCCATCGAAAAGCCAGAGCTGGAACCGACCATTCTGGGTCCGCAACAGGCATTTATCGAAACCTTGGCGACAAATATCGCTTTAGTGCGCGCTCGATTGAAAAGCCAGCGTTTAAAAGTCGTTTTTCTCACTGTGGGAACCGTTTCGCAAACCAAGGCAGCGCTCACATACATCGAGGGCATTGCAAAGCCAACTTTGATTGAAGAAGTGATAACCCGGTTCAAATCGATTGAACTTGACGCTGTGCTCGATTCCAATTATGTGATCGAGCTGGTTCGAGATGCGCCACGTTCCTTGTTCCCGACGATCCAATCCACGGAGCGACCTGATAGAACTGCCGCCTCCCTGCTCCGAGGGCAGTTCGCGATTCTCGTCGACGGCAGTCCGGGTGCGATTGTTGCACCTGTAGGGTTGTTTGATTTCTTTGAAACACCCGAGGATCTCTATACCTCTTATTTGCTGTCGTTTCCGATTCGCTTGTTGCGACATTTTAACTTTTGGCTATCTTTACTGGGGCCATCCTTATATATTGCATTGCTGACTTTCCAACAAGAAATGTTGCCGACAAGATTGCTGCTGGCACTGCAACAGACACACGAAGGAATTCCATTTCCGACCATCATCGAAGCCGCCTTCATGGAAATGACGTTTGAATCTCTGCGAGAAGCAGGGATTCGCCTGCCGCGAACGGTGGGACAGTCGGTCAGTATTGTCGGCGCCCTTGTGATTGGCGATGCGGCCGTCAACGCTGGCATCGTTTCACCGGGGATGGTCATCGTCGTTGCCGCCACAGGCATTGCTTCTTTTTCCATCCCGTCTTACAATCTTGCCTTCGCTACGCGCGTGCTGCGGTTTCCCTGCATGTTTGCCGCAGGCATGTTCGGATTGTATGGCGTCTCCATCTTCATGTTGATGTTGTTCGTCCATTTGTTGAGTATCCGATCCTTTGGCGTGCCATACATCTCCATGCTCTCATCCCAGCGTTTCAGTTCATGGAAACGAGTGATCTTTCGCGGACCCATGTGGGCAAATGTCCCGAGATCACAGCTGAATGAACCACTTGACAAGAAGCGGAGTTCCAATGTGCGTCCCTCGCCGTCACGGGGTAAAAGCCGTGGCTAATATGAAGCAAATATGGACATGGGCTGTGACGATTGTCCTCTCCGCTGGGTTAACTGGTTGCTGGGATGCTCACGATATCAGTGATCTTTCACCCGTCATCGCCATTGCAGTGGATTTGACGGACGACGGTTCTGTCCAAACCACCTTTGATGTTCCGGTAGCCGAATCGCAAACGGGGACAACAAACAGACAAAAGGGAGACTCTGGAGAGCAGACCACGACAATTGTAGGCACTGGACGTACGTTTGAAGCGACACTTGAAGATGCGGCCAGACGGACATCGAGCAGGCTCTTTTTTCCGCACAACATGTTAATTGTGTTCAGTGAGAAATTTGCGTCAAAACAAGGCATCGGTGATGTATTAAATTACACGGAGCGAACATCTCAATTTCGTGAAAATGAAATTATCGCGGTGACGGATGGCGAAGCCAAGCAGTTGTTGACCAATCAAACCAGCGGTGAATCTTTAAACCCGCGATACCTCAATGAACTCACCCTTACAGACAAACGAACGGTATCAAGCATTGAGGTGGACATCATCAACCAGTTGCTTTCACCATCCCACAGCGCTTTGGTCACCTGGTTCAGTAAGACAAAAGGTCAGCCGGAGATCGCCGGAATGGGCGCATTTCAAGGTGACAAGCTGGTACAACTGCTGGATCAAACAGATTCAAAAAACCTCTTATGGTTAGTGCGACCGCTTTATGATATCAATCTGTATTTGCCCGTATCCAAGAGCAAAACGGCTTCATTCCGCGTGCTGTCTACCAGACCATCCATCACTTGTCGTTCGGATACAACAGGTCGCGTCCATATGGTCGTTCATTTGCAGGGGTATGCTCAAATTACGCGGATGCCAGACGGTACAACGCTGAACGAGACCAACTTAGAGAAGATGACCGATATGTTAAACAGCGCGTTGCAAAGCAACATCGCACATGCAGTGCAAAAATTGCAGGCCACGCAGGTGGACGCGCTCGGAATGGGGACACTTATCAGTGAGAAGGACAATGCAGCTTGGCTCAAGCAAGTACAACATTGGCCGCAGCACTTTGCAAATTTAGACATCCGTTATCAAGTGAACTTTAGAATTATTCGTCACGGCATGAGTAAAAATAATCCTTTAGATTACTATAATCAGGAAGATTCCTAAAATCATCGCGGTTGGGGTGATCAATTGGTTTGGCTTTGCTGCGTCGTTTCGATTTGTATTCTTTGGCGGTGTGCAATTTTGTGGAAGAATCATGCTCGGAAACCCGTCATTGTCAATCTTTTTTTTATATCCGTCAGCTTGCTGATGTCGATTTTATTTGTCCAGCCAAGTGAGACAAACACTGACAATTTAAAACCGCTGGAATTGATGTTTCGCTCTCTCACGATTGCAGCACATCATCTTTTGTTAGGTGGTGATAACCCATCATGAAGGAACAAATCTCTGGTATACAATTTATTACGCTGATGATCTGGTTGATTCTCGGCACTGGTGTTTTGACCTTGCCCTCTTCAATAAACCAGTTTGCCCGCTTCCAGGATGGTTGGATTGTCACTGCACTGATGTACATCGTACCACTCATTTTGGCGGTGTTTGGGCGAATCTATTTTCAAATCAATGGGAATCGCGATTTTTGGCGCGTTTTAGAACAAACATTCGGCCACACCATTGGCATCGCGCTAAGTAGCTGGATTGGAATTTGGCTCTACATCTGCACTTGCACCATTGTCAGAGAGTTTGGTGTTTTTATTGAGATCAATTTTTTACCCAGAACTCCAATCTGTGTCACTGCAGCACTCATTTTGCTGCCAACCAGCTATTGCATCTACAATGGCATTGAGACACTTAGTCGAATGTCACTGCTGGTGAGTTTTTCAGTTTGTATCGGGTTGATTATCAATTGTATCTTCATGGCAACCAAATGGCATTCGTTGTATTTCTTGCCCTTGCTCACCAAAGGTTGGCAACCAGTTATCGAAGCTTCGATTTATCCCTGGGCATTTACCTCTGAGCTCATCATCGCACTCTTTCTCTTACCTTCGCTCAAAACGCCGAAAAAAATCGCCAAGTATCTGATCATCTCTGGTTCCATCATCAGTAGTTTTGCCATGTTGATTGAGGTCTTATCGATATCCGTGTTGGGACGTGTAGGCATGTTCGCGGTTTACCCGCTCTTGAAAGCCATCCGTGAAATTTCAATCGGCATATTTCTCCAACGTTTAGAGCCCCTGTATGTCGTGCTGGTCATTGGGTCAGTTTTCATCAAGCTGACACTCTTTCAGCAAGTGTTTACGAATTCTGTGCAGACCATCGTAAGGATCGAAGACAAACGGGATATCATTTGGTCCTTAGGGCTCGCAGTATGGGAGGGGAGTTCATTCTTTTTTCAAAATGATATGGATCTAAATAATTTTATTTTATTTACCTTTCCCTTCTATACCTTTTCTATATCGCTGTTTATTCCGATGCTGTTACTCGCTACACAGTTGATGTTCAAACGAAAATGACCCAATTCGCTGCAGCATCGCTTGCGAAAAAAGGGACAAGCGAATCGGTTCGCTGCCCCTTTGTCCTCTATCGTCAAAAAACCTGCTCAATCAATCGATCCCGTCTCTTGATATCGCTTGGCCATGATGTCAATTTCACGCTTGAGTTCTGTCACCAAATCGGCCTCGGGAATTTTGCGAACCACTTCGCCTTTGCGGAACAAGAGACCTTCTCCTCGCGCACCTGCGATGCCAATATCCGCTTCACGCGCCTCGCCAGGCCCATTGACTGCACAACCCAACACCGATACTTTGATGGGCGCTTTGATATTTTGCGTGTATGCTTCAATTTCATTCGCAATGCTGATTAAGTCGATGTCAATGCGGCCACACGTCGGGCAAGACACAATGGTCACCGCATCTGACACGATGTGAAAGGTCTTCAGCAATTCTCGGGCGACGCGAATTTCCTCGACCGGGTCTGCACTCAGTGAAACCCGCATCGTGTTCCCGATGCCCATGGAAAGCAATGTGCCAAGTCCGGCGGAACTTTTGATGGTGCCGCTGAACAGTGTCCCTGACTCAGTGATGCCAAGGTGCAATGGATAAGGAAACCGTTCTGCTGCCAGGCGATACGCTTCAACCGCAAGCGGCACGTCAGATGCCTTCATGGAAATGATGATGTCCTCAAAATCGAGATCTTCGAGGATTTTGACGTGATGTTCCGCACTCTCCAGCATGCCCTGCGCCGTTGGATACCCGTGCGCCTCAAGAATATGGCGCTCCAGCGAACCCGCATTGACACCGATGCGAATGGGAATGCCTCGCTCTTTACAAGCTTTGACCACGGCCTCTACCCTGTCCTGTTTGCCGATGTTTCCCGGATTGATACGCACTTTGTCAATGCCGTTTTCAATCGCTTGCAGCGCCAAGCGGTAGTCAAAATGAATGTCCGCCACCAGCGGGATATGAATCTGGCGCTTAATTTCTCGGACAGCTTCAGCTGCCTCTTTTGTATTGACCGTCACACGGACAATTTGACAGCCTGCCTCTTCCAAGCGGTGGATCTCGTTCACTGTCGCCTTGACATCCGCAGTTTTGGTAGTGGTCATACTCTGCATGATCACCTGCGAATTTCCGCCAATTGTGAGATCTCCTACACGAACCGGCCTTGTTTGCTCTCGACGATACATGTTGTTTTCGTCTCCCCATTTATGTGGTCTGTCCATGAAATGGACATCGCTTTACCTGTGTTGATTCGTTTCACCATTCCTGATCTTAACGAATGCGCTCGTTGTGTTCAACCATCGTTTGTGAGATCCTGTCACATGCTGATGACACTTATGCCAACCATCCCCTTGCCTTGATTGGCCCGAACCAGGCCACACTACATATCGAGGTGATGTGAAAATGGGCGAAAGATCCGAATTTACTTCTGGGTATGAAGTGCCAAATACCGGGGTTTACATCGAAGTGGGCACACACCCTGACAGTGGCGAATTACGCCATCCAAAACGCGTTCGATTGCACAAAGGCGAAAAATTTCCCGAGACGACAAATTCGGATCGCAAATGGCGGCGCATTAAGACAAATAAACGCAGTTGACCATCTACCCTGAAAATAAAGTCGATTCCTTTGCGCGCGCCATCCGCGATGCCTTGATTGACTGGTATTTTTATGATTCTGCTGGTGCGGGACGCATGCACACATGGCGGTCTGTGCAGGGCAGTGGCGGTTTCGCCGCTGCCTTCTGCACATTTTTGCTTGGATTTTTGAAGCCCTCTGCGCTTTTGACCCATAATAATGAAAGAACAATGTTGTTTCTACTCTGTAAAAAATACGGCACCTTGATGTTGCGCCATCCGCGCTGTCTCGATTGACTGGCATTTTTATGGTTCTGCTGGTGCGGGACGCATCGCGTATGAGGAGCTATGACCTGAAGAGGAGGGCTTGTCTTGACAGCTTCATCGACAGAATCCAAACACATCCTCGAACTGACCGAGCGCTTTGGCGCACACAATTACAAACCACTGCCCATTGTCATTCACAAGGCGGAGCGGATCTGGGTGGAAGATGCAGACGGAAAACGTTACATGGATATGCTGAGTGCGTATTCCGCGCTCAACCAAGGTCACCGCCATCCCCGGATCATCGACGCCTTGAAGCGCCAAGCTGACTTGGTCACACTGACGTCGCGCGCTTTCCACAGTGACAAACTTGGTCCTTTTTACGAAAAGCTTGCTCAAGTGACGAACAAGGATAAGGTATTGCCGATGAACACCGGCGCCGAGGCTGTGGAAACCGCCGTCAAAGCGGCGCGCAGATGGGCATACGACATCAAAAAAGTGCCCGATAACCAAGCTGAGATCATCGTCAGTGCTGGAAACTTCCACGGCCGCACCGTTACAGCCGTGGCCATGTCGTCACATCCAGAGTATCAACGCGGCTTTGGCCCTTTGACACCTGGCTTTAAAGTGGTTCCGTATGGCGATATCACGGCACTGAAGGAGGCCATCACGCCAAATACGTGCGCTTTTATCACTGAACCAATTCAGGGTGAAGCGGGTATCATCATTCCCCCGGCCGGGTTCCTCAAAGAAGCGGCGGATTTATGTCGCGCCAATCAGGTTCTCTTTATCGCCGATGAAGTCCAGACTGGGTTTGGTCGCACTGGCAAAATGTTTGCCTGCGAATGGGATGGCGTTGAGCCAGACGTATACATTCTCGGCAAAGCGCTGGGCGGTGGCGTCTTCCCGGTTTCGGCAGTTGCAGCAAACCACGAAATTCTCGATGTGTTCGAGCCAGGTTCACACGGTTCGACATTCGGTGGCAATCCCCTGGGGGCCGCGGTGGCGATTGCATCAATGGACGTGATCATCGAGGAGAAATTGGCGGATCGTTCACTTGAACTGGGCCAATATTTTATGGAACAGCTACAGACCCTCCAAAATCCTCATATTGTTCAATTGCGCGGCCGTGGCCTGTTCATCGGAGTTGAACTGGATGAACCTGCCCGTTCCTACTGTGAGCGCCTGATGAACGAAGGCCTGTTATGTAAAGAGACGCACGACAACGTCATCCGGTTTGCGCCGCCGCTCATTATCGAAAAACATGAGTTGGACGATGCGATGAATCGGATTCGTAAAGTGTTTAGCTGAGAGAACGGTGAAAACATATCACGCCTCCGCTCCAGTTTCCTGGGGCGGTTTTTATTTGCGAAATTTTATCGATGGGATTGGATATATCCTAAATGTAAATGCAGAGGCGGACGAACCTTGTTACCCTCATTTCCAAAGGGGAATGAAAATGGATAATCTAGAGTTGCTTGACGAACTCCGACAAATCGTCCACGAAGAATTATCTCTTGCTGAACGGCATTTGTCGCAGCGGATTGATTTGGTTGAAAAAAGCATTGATTCTTTTGAAAATCGTTTTTGTCTCTTTGAACAGCGTGTTACACGGCGTTTCGATATTGTGGAGAAAGATATCAAAGAAATTGATGAAGGCATTCGTGATATCCTGCTTCGATTTGACGATACTGAAACCGACGTTCGCATTTTGAAGAAACTCGCCGCTAAATAACGCTTTTTGTATCACCATACACGCACGACTGCACCCAAGATTGTCTAAACATAGGCCTCACCAAACGCCGACACGTAAAAAAACGCTTCTGTAAAATTACAAACCCTATGGGTATTTGCACCATAGGGTTCTTTTATTTTTGCTATATTCATCAAAAAATTGAGACGGAAGCGACCAAGACGACACACAAAGCCATCAGATAAATCAGTGAGAATCGGAATAATTTATTTGCCCAAACCAAATCGTTTTCCGGTTTGACAAACAGCCCTTGAATTGCCATGACCAAGAACATAATGCCAAGCATCGCCATGACGACGAAATAGATCCAGCCCTCATAGTGCAACGTCGTCAGTATCAGTGAAACAGGCAACATCGCTGCTGTGTAGAGCACGATTTGCCGCTTTGTCTCGTTAAAACCGCGCACGACCGGCAACATTGGAATCCCCGCCGCCCGATAATCCTCGGTCTTTTTCATCGCCAACGGCAAAAAATGCGGTGGCTGCCAGAGGAAAAATGTAAAGAAGAGCGCCCAAGCACCTAAACCAAGTGAACCGCCACTGCCTGCAGCCCAACCGATAAGTGGGGGCATCGCGCCTGATACGCCGCCAAGCACCGTGTTGAGCGTCGTATGCCGTTTAAACCAAACTGTATAGAGGTATGAGTAAACAAACAGACCGACAAAACCACAAGCCGCCGCTTGCCAATCGACCAAGAAAAACAACACCGCGAGTCCAACCACGCTCATGGACAACCCGATGGCCAACGCCGCGCCAGGCGCCACTTTACCTTGCGCAACAGCCCGTTTTTTCGTGCGGGGCATCAACTGGTCGATATCCCGATCATAATAATTGTTGAGCGCCGCGCCGCCAGCGACCACCATCGCTGTGCCAACCAATGTAAACAACATCGCCAACAGTGAAGGATGACCATGGCAAGCCACCCACATCCCTGCAAACGTCGCCATCAAATTGGCGATGGTAATTCCCCATTTCATAATGGAGATATAGTCACGAAATGTTGCTTTCGCCGAGCCGAGCTCCTGAACATGTGACTCGTCGAGCGCCATCCCACTTGCCTGCACGTACATCACATCCCTTTGCTTTGTTTAAAGATAGATACCCCGTGACATCAAAATTGAACTTGGCCGTATCATTTTTATGAGAGCTGTTATACCACGCCAACTATCTTTGCAAATATGGACGGGAAACTCAACAAATCAAGCAGAAATGTCACCTATCTGACAAACATCTTGTCACGAACCGTCGACTTAACCCAATCCAGTATAGCCTGTCTGCAAATGGTTTAGTATAATCCTTGTTGAATTGTGTCTAAAGGAGCGAGCGCACATGCCCTTGTGGCTATCTGGCATTATCGCGTTCTTGGTGGCATTCATTTTGGCGCCACGCATGCGATCGCTGGCCATGAAGTGGAAGTTTGTAGATCTGCCAAACGAACGCAAGATCCATCGTGATCCCCTGCCGTTGCTCGGTGGTGTGGCCATGTTCGCAGGCGTGTTGGTCGTTGCGCTGGTGGGGCTGTTTTGGAACAATTGGCTGAAAACGCCCTATCTCGGCGTGCTTATCGGCGCGGCCATGCTCTTTGGTATCGGAATGCTCGATGATTACTTTAAGACGCGCGGCAAGGATTTTTCCGTCTCCATTCGGTTTGGCGTCCAAATTCTTTCGGCGCTACTCATCCCGTTGTTTGGCGGCGGCATTCAAGGGTTCACTGCCCCGTTTGGAGATCACCATTTTACCGCCATTCCAACGGCGCTTTCCGTCGTCATCACCGTCGTGTGGGTTGTCGGAGTCACCAACGTGTTCAACTTTTTAGATGGCGTGGATGGACTCGCCGCAGGTATCGCAGCCATCTCCGCGACTACATTGTTCTTCATTGCATTGATTAAGGGCGATGCCCTTTCGGCTTGGTTCTCGCTCGGTGTCGCAGGGGCGTCAATCGGCTTTTTGCGACACAATTTCTACCCAGCCCGCATCATCATGGGGGATGCTGGCTCAACCGTGCTTGGCTATCTCTTGGCGGCCATCGCTTCGGTCGGTGCCTTCAAATCGGCGACCATCATCTCGATTGCCGTGCCCATCCTCGCGCTGGGCGTACCGATTTTCGACGCTGTACGCGTGGTATTCGTGCGCGCGCGCGCGGGAAAGCCAGTCTACAAGCCGGATCAGAGCCATGTGCATCATCACTTGTTGCGCGCTGGCCTCACACAGGTGCAGACGGTGACTGTCGTCTACCTCATCAGCGTCTGTTTTTCGCTGGCCTCGGTCATCGTGCTATTATTGAATCCGTAATCGCAAGAAAGTGAAAGAGAGCGGCATGGAGCCGCTCTTTTTGTCTTGGCGCAGATGTCGCGCCATAGATACAGAACGCGTGATGCGCGTATTTACAAAGGAGATCGCCATGCATTCCTGGAATTTAGTCGCCACCTGCGCTTTCGGCCTCGAAGCACTGACTGCTCGCGAGTTGCAAGACCTCGGCTACGAAACAAAAAACGAAAATGGGCATGTCCGCTTTACCGGTGACAATGCGGCCATCGCGCGCGCCAATCTTTGGCTGCGCACAGCCGAACGCGTGTTTATTGAACTCGCATCCTTTCCCGCTGCGACGTTTGAGGAGTTGTTCCAAGGCGTGCTCGCCGTGCCATGGGAGGAAATTTTGCCCCGCGACGCCCAAATACCCGTCATCGGGAAGTCTGTCAAATCGACTTTACATAGTGTGCCCGCTTGCCAAAGTATCACGAAAAAGGCGATTGTCGAACGGCTGCAACGCACATACAAGCAAGCGTCATTTGACGAAACTGGCGCGCCATACAAAATTGAAGTCTCTCTATTGAAAGATGTCGCGACCATCCGCATCGATACCAGTGGCAGCGGCTTGCATCGGCGCGGTTACCGCAAACTGAACGCCACAGCGCCGCTCAGAGAGACGTTGGCGGCAGCACTTGTCCTATTAAGCCGCTGGGACGCCCATCGCCCATTTGTCGATCCGATGTGCGGCTCGGGCACCATCGCCATCGAGGCTGCACTTTACGGCCTGCGCCGCGCGCCTGGGCTGTTGCGCGCCTTTGCGGCGGAAGACTGGCCGTCGCTCGCCAGCGATGTCTTCACCTCGGCACGCAATGAAGCGCAAGATCTCGAACGAGACGTCCCGCTTGATATCACCGCTTCCGATCACGATGCCGAAGTCCTGGAATTGGCCCGCCGCCACGTCCAGTATGCGCGCTTGGACCGCGTAATTCACATCGAACAAGCAGACGCGCGCCGTTTTCAGCCAGAGGAAACATACGGATGCATCATCAGCAATCCGCCATATGGCGAGCGGTTGATGACCGTGCGAGAGACAGAATTACTGTATAAACAAATCGGCCAAACGTTCCGCAAGCTAAACACCTGGTCCGTCTTTCTCCTGACATCGCATCCGAACTTCGAACGGCTCTATGGCGCACGCGCAGATAAGCGGCGCAAACTGTATAACGGGCGGATCGAAACACAGTTGTATCAGTTTTTGGGGCCTTTGCCACCGCGAACTCCTCAAAAAAGTAAATAAATCCAGCATATGGACTGCAATGCCTTGCACATAGGACAAAATGGTAGTAGAGTGACAATGGACTGTTTTATGGATCGCTGTGTGCACAGTGGCTGTCCCCTTTCAAGGCGGACAGCCTAACTCTGTAATGCCCAATTGCAAAACGGCATAACTTCATCGGCATTTCTGATGAAGCTTCGACAAAGCACCTGCGAGATTGCAAAATGAACGTAGAACTTTTATTGGAACAAAGGAGTGAAAAAGATGGGGGCCAACAAAAATCTATTTGATGCCAAGCAACACCTGAACGTCGGTCAGCAATCTTACACTTATTATCGTCTACAAGCGATTCAGGACAAAGGCATCGCCGATATTTCTCGTTTGCCATTCTCCATCAAAATCCTGTTGGAGGCTGTGCTGCGCCAATATGACGGCCGCGTCATCACGGAAGATCACGTCCGCCAATTGGCGAATTGGAACGCAGCCTCACCGGAAAAAGCAGATGTGCCACTGAAGCCTGCGCGGATCTTGTTACAAGACTTCACTGGCGTGCCTGCTGTCGTCGATTTGGCGGCTTTGCGCGCGGCAATGCATCGCTTGGGCGGCAATCCGGACCGCATCAACCCGCTGATTCCAGCTGACTTGGTCATCGACCACTCAGTGCAAGTCGATGCATTCGGCTCAGACGCTGCGCTTGAATTCAACATCAACCGCGAATTTGAACGCAACGAAGAGCGCTACAACTTCCTGCGCTGGGCAGCCGAATCATTTGACAACTTCCGCGTTGTACCGCCTGGTACGGGCATTGTCCACCAAGTCAACTTGGAGTACTTAGCCAAGGTCGTCCAACAGCGTCAAGTAGATGGAGATCTCGTCGTTTTCCCGGACAGCTTGGTAGGTACGGATTCGCACACCACGATGATCAACGGCATCGGCGTGCTGGGCTGGGGCGTCGGCGGCATTGAGGCAGAAGCCTGCATGCTCGGTCAACCGCTCTATCTCCTGCAACCAGAAGTCATCGGCTTTAAACTGACAGGTCAACTGCCAGAAGGCGCAACAGCGACTGACCTCGCATTGACCGTCGTCAACATGTTGCGCAAAAAAGGCGTTGTCGGCAAATTCGTCGAGTTCTTTGGCTCTGGTCTATCCAACATCAGTGTTGCCGACCGTGCGACCGTCGCTAACATGGGTCCAGAATATGGCGCGACCATGGGCTTCTTCCCTGTCGACCAAGAAACGTTGGACTATCTGCGCAGCACCGGCCGCGATGAAGACCTTATCGCACTCGTGGACAAATACACGAAAGAACAAGGACTGTTCCGCACAGACGACACAGTGGATCCAATCTACACGGACACACTGGAACTGGATATGGCAGATGTGCAACCATCGCTTGCTGGTCCGAAACGGCCACAGGATCGGATTTTGCTGTCCGACATGAAATCTACGTTTGAAAAAGCTGTGGATACGCCACTGGAAAAGGGCGGCTTTGGTCTTGGCAACGCCAAGGACACCGTTGGCAAAGTGCAGTACGAAGACGGGACCACGAGCGACTTACATCAAGGCGCACTCGTGATTGCCGCCATCACCAGCTGTACAAATACATCGAATCCGTCCGTCATGGTCGGCGCTGGTTTGCTGGCGAAAAAGGCAGCAGAAAAAGGCTTGACCACGCCAAAATACGTGAAAACGAGTTTGGCGCCAGGCTCGCGCGTCGTGACAGACTATCTCGAAAAAGCGGATTTGCTCACACCGCTGGCTGAGCTGGGCTTTGATGTCGTCGGCTATGGCTGCACAACATGTATCGGCAACAGCGGTCCATTGCCAGATGAAGTCAGCAAGACGATTCAAGAGAACGACCTCTTGGTCTCCGCAGTCTTGTCAGGCAACCGCAACTTTGAAGGCCGCATACACTCGCTGGTCAAGGCCAACTACCTGGCTTCACCGCCGTTGGTTGTGGCTTACGCACTCGCGGGCACAGTTGATATCGATTTGGCCAATGAAGCACTGGGCAAAGATAAAGACGGAAACGACGTCTTCTTGAAGGACATCTGGCCGACAAGCAAAGAGGTGCAGGACACCATCCGCGCTGTCTTGACACCGGAACTGTTCCAACAACAGTACGCTGGCGTGTTCGACAGCAATGAACGTTGGAATGCGCTGGATACCCCGAAAGGCGAACTGTACGACTGGGATGCAGAGTCCACGTACATTCAGGAACCACCGTTCTTCGTCGGCCTCACGGCAGATGTGCCGAACATCGAGGAGATCAAGGACGCGCGCGTGCTCGCATTCCTGGGTGACTCAGTGACGACGGATCACATTTCGCCAGCCGGAAACATCGCGCAAAAGAGTCCTGCCGGACACTACTTGCAGGAGCATGACGTGAAACCGTACGACTTCAACTCCTACGGTTCACGCCGCGGCAACCACGAAGTGATGATGCGCGGCACCTTCGCCAACATCCGTATTCGCAACAAGATTGCGCCGGGTACAGAAGGCGGTTATACCACCTACTTCCCGACAGATGAAGTGCTGTCCATTTACGATGCAGCGATGAAGTACAAAGAGGACAATCAGTCTCTCATCATCATCGCAGGCAAAGAATACGGCACAGGTTCATCGCGCGACTGGGCTGCCAAGGGTACATTCCTGCTGGGTGCGCGCGCTGTTATCGCCGAGAGTTTCGAGCGGATTCACCGCAGCAACTTGGTCGGTATGGGCGTGCTCCCACTCGAATTCAAAGCGGGCGAAAGCGCAGCGACGTACGAAATTACAGGCAAAGAGAAATTCTCGATTGCCGGACTCACGAACGAGATCAAGCCGCGTTCTGAAGTGACGGTCACAGTAACCCGTGAAGACGGCTCCAGCTTCTCTTTCCAGGCAAACGTTCGTCTGGACAGCGAAGTGGAAGTGGACTACTACCGCAATGGCGGTATTCTGCAAACCGTGCTTCGCAACTTCGTGCGCGACGGACAAGACGCTTAAAAGTTGACCGCCTGTCATAACACAGAAACGGCACATTTCCAATCTGGAGATGTGCCGTTTTTCTTTATCTTGGGGCAGGATGCCATAAGTGTCCAAGCAAGAGCCGCCATCGAACGCAAAGACCAGCCGATGCGCGAACACCGCTGGTCTCTGCTGCGACACATCCCTGGCTTCCACCACGGTGAGTCCCTTATGATTCAATTGATGTGAACTGCAAACTCACAAGGATGCTTGCAAAATGGCGAACACATCATCCTTGTTTAGTTTCTTGAAATTGCCGATCTCGCCAAAGCGCACGGCTTGACTCGCCATTCGCTCCAGCTGATCGTCGCCGATTTGATAATCCGCCAAATGTTGTGGCGCGCCAATTTCCTGATAAAACGCGCGCACTTTTGCGATGGCAATATCGGCCAACTCGGCGTCCGTCTTGCCTGCACCATCCACGCCAAACACATTTGTCGCAAGCGTGGCAAAGCGCGTTGGATTGACGTTTTTCGTGTGTTCCATCCACTGTGGGAAGATGATGGCCAACCCGCCGCCATGTGGGATATCATAAATTGCGCTGATTTCATGTTCAATCGCGTGACATGCCCAATCCCCATTGATACCCATGCTAATCATGCCATTGAGCGCCATCGTGCTGCAATACATCAAGGTCTCGCGCGCATCGTAATCGTGTGGGTTGTCCAATGCCGCTTTCGTATGCTCGACGATGGTTTTGATGACCGCCTCAATCAGATGTTGCTGCAGCGGCGTATGGTGCGTCGGATGGAAGTAGTGTTCAAAACAGTGCGCCAACATGTCACATGCCCCGTAAACGGTTTGATCCTGTGGCACAGTGTAAGTATTCTCCGGATCACAGAAGGAGAACTTCGGAAAAGTGTATGGCGATCCGCCGCCAAGCTTTTCTTTGGTCTCCCAGTTGGTGATGACACCACCGGCGTTCATTTCAGAGCCGGTTGCTGCCAAGGTCAAGATGGTTCCCAACGGCAGCGCATCCGTGGCCTGGCCTCTGCGTTGATAAATATCCCAAACGTCGCCATCATACTTCGCGCCCATCGCGATGGCTTTGGCACAATCCAGCACAGAACCGCCACCAACTGCCAGAATCAGGTCTATGTTTTCACTGTGGCAAATATCGATACCCTTATGTACCGTGGTCAGACGTGGATTTGGTTCGACACCGGACAGTTCAAAAAGCGTGACGCCTGCATCCGCTAAAATGTGCTGCACTTTATCGTAGAGACCGTTTCTTTTGATACTGCCGCCACCGTATACCAACAGCACGCGTTTACCATACCGCGTGACCTCTTCGGCCAAATGAGACTCAATTTGCCCCTTCCCATAGTACAGTGCCGTGGGATTGTAAAAACGAAACGAGTTCATGAAACGTCCTCCTCCAACCTGAAAATAAAGTCGCTACCCTGACGCTGCGCCAACCGCGATGCCTCGAGTGACTGGCATGCTCATGATTCTGGCACGGGACGCATCACGCATGGTGGTCTATCCTACTCAGACATAAACCTATTGTATCAAGCTGCGATGAAAACCCAAAATCAAAAACCATCCTGCGTGCCCTTCCGTCTAATAATTGCAGACAAGCCGGCATATACATCAGTTTTGAAAGAGGGGTTTCCATGCCAGGAGAATTGACTGCGATTTTGTGTGCCATTTTCTATGCGCTGTCCTATCTTCTCATCCGCAAAGGACAAGCTGACACAGCGCCGCCGGATCACGGCCTGCTGCCCATTCTCTGTATCAGTATGCTCACGCTCGACAGCACTGGATTGCTGCTGGCAAATTTGCATCCTGGGACGTTTCACATCGTCGCAGCTGGCGCACAAAGAGCGGTTTGTTTCGCTGCGCTGTCTGGCATCGTGGGCACCTTGTTTGGACGACTCGCCTTATATCGCGCCATTCGTCAACTTGGCGCCACACGTGGCGTCGTCATCAAAGGGCTTGCACCCGTAGTCACTTTGATGCTGGTCACCTTTACAACCAGTCAGACCGTCGAAGACGACGATTGGGTGGCGCTCTGTTTTCTGCTGATTGCCGTCCTGTTGCTGTTCTTCGAACGAAAGTTTTCACATCAGCGCAGATACAGTTTGGCGCTATTTAGCAACAATATATTCATTGCGATCATCGCTGCCGTAGCCCAAGGGGTTGGCCATACATTTCGCCAGTTAAGTGTCGGTGGCGTCTTGCCGCCGATATTTGGCGCAGCCATCGACGTGACTACGGCACTTGCCGCTTATGTGTGCCTGCTGCTTTTACAAGGCCGCTTTGGAACAATCCTTCGCGCCTATCGAAAATCGCTCAACCTGAGTTTGATCACGGCGGGCTTTTGTTCGTCCGTAGCCGTACTGCTGTTTTTTACTGCCGTCACACAAATCCCGCTGGCAAAGGCATCTGTGCTGGTTGCCACGGAGCCTGTGCTGGTCGCAATTTTCTCTGTGATTTTCTTTCCAAAACTCGAACGCCTCACTTACTGGAGTGCAACCGCGTCAGTTGTGGTGGCCATCGGCATCATTCTCATCAGCCTATAGAACTGCTGTGCACTTGCCAGCAGGGCCATGCTTACCTACACTAAGGGGACATGTGAAAATCCAAATGATTTTCAATGATTGACCAGCGAAGAGAACGGTGAGGATGAAACAAGTTGAAACCATACGATGTAATTGTCATTGGTGGCGGCCCGGCTGGACTGATGGCAGCGATTGCGGCACGCGAAACTGGCGCGCGTGTGGCATTGGTGGAAAAGGGTAATAAACCCGGGCGCAAACTCGGCATTTCTGGCGGCGGGCGCTGCAATGTCACCAACGCAAAACCTTTGCCAGAGTTGATGGAGAATATTCCTGGCAATGCTCGATTTCTATTTTCGGCGCTGAGCCAGTTTTCGAATGTGGACATCATGCAATTTTTTGAAGGACTTGGCATCCGCTTGAAAGAAGAAGACCGCGGGCGCGTCTTCCCCGTGACGGATCAAGCCGCCACTGTCGTCAAAGCGATTGTGGACCGGGTTTATACGAGCGGGGTCGATGTGATGCTGGACACGCCCGTGCAGCGCTTGCTCGTTGACAATGGCCGCATCACAGGCGTTCGTTTGAGCCGGGGCCAAAATCTCGCATCAGCCACCGTCGTCATTGCCACTGGCGGCTGCAGTGTACCGAAGACAGGCAGCACGGGTGACGCATACCCATGGGCGCAAGCGCTTGGTCACACCCTCGTGCCGCCTTACCCAACCGAGGTGCCTTTGACCAGTGACGAACCCTTCATTGTCACGCGCAAACTACAAGGCCTTTCCCTGCGCAATGTCGATGTGACCGTCTGGAATGAAAACAAGAAACGGCTCACCACAGAACATGGTGATATTCTGTTTACCCACCTGGGCATCAGCGGTCCGGCCGCACTCCGCTGCAGTCATTACGTCTCTACAGCGCTTCGCAAAAAAGCCGACGCAAAATTGCGCATCACCATTGATATATTGCCCGACCGTTCACGCGACGAAATTGCGCAGTCGTTGTTGGCTGCACGGACGGTACATCCGCGTCGAACGCTTGCCAACCAGCTCAATGAAGCACTTCCAGACCGTTTGGTCACCTACTTGCTGCATGTGTCAGCCGTCACAGGGGACACCCAACTCACCCATGTGAGCAAACAGGACGCCGATGCCGTGGCTACCGTCGTCAAAGCCTGCCCCATGCGCATTACGGGCACCCTGCCACTGGAACAAGCAACGGTCACAGGCGGCGGTGTTCGGGTAAAAGAGATTGATCCAAAGACGATGCAATCCAAACTCTGTCATGGGTTGTTCTTTGCCGGTGAGGTAATGGACGTCCATGCTCACACAGGCGGCTACAATATCACGGTGGCCTTCTCGACCGGGCGGTTAGCTGGGCAAAGCGCCGCAATGCAGGCCATCGCCTCGCGAATGGAGGCGGACATCACCCGTTAAAGAAATTCCCCATTCAATCCGATGTCGCGCCGTGGATGACATCTCCAGCCGCGGCGCGGTTGCGGAGTAATCGCCGCACAATGCGCAGATAGATGTAAGACATGACAAAGAATATCGCCGCGAGGCACATCACCCAGTTGTAGGCGTCCCTTTTCAACAAGCCACCGCCCAACGCTGAACCAATGGCATTGCCAAGCCTGATGCCAAACACCCGCATACCGAACATCTGTGAAAAGGCAGAGGCATGCACAAAATCGAGAAACATCGCGTCGATGATGGGCGGTGGTACGGCAGTCGTCACCGTCACGACAAAATAGAGCACGACAAACGCTGCCGTTGTCGTCGCAATGACGAACAGCAGCGTGCTGATGACACTGAAGACAAAGGCCAAGAGGAGCGTCGCCTGCTGGCGCAGACGTTCAATCAGCGGCCGAACGAGAAAAGCGCCCAACGAGATCATAAAAATACTCACCGCATAAACGATGGCCGTCGTGCGGTTGGTTGCGCCATAATGTTCATTGAGTATCAGTGTGACAAATGGATTGAACAAGCCGCCAGCGATGCCAAACAGGATGGCATACCCCGCCATCAGCAGCAGTGGACGAGAAGGCCACATGGTCCCTTTCTCCCGCCTAGCGTCAGGCGCCTTGACGAAAATGCGGATGACAGGCGCTACTAGCGCGATGAGCGAACCCATCCACATCGTGCTGGCAAGCCCAAATGCGGCCACCATAAACCCCGCACAAACGATGCCCGCTCCGATCAAAAACATATACGCGGCTGTAAAACGACTAATCAAGTGCGCTCGATCCCGCCCCACCAACAAGGAACTCAACACCACGTTTTCCGTACTGGTCAACATGGAACCACCAATACCGGCAATGGCGGACGTGATCAACCAGACGCCAAACGTATGCCCGCTTGCGACGCCAAGGTCGCCCAAGCCAATGAACAACGTCCCTGCCTTGAACATCCGTGAAGCGCCAATCCTGTCTGCGACAGGTCCGGCCACCAGCGCTGCACAGCCACCGAAAAAAGCGTTCGCGGCAAATAAATAACCAATTTTTTCATCGCCAATGTGGCCAGCCGCATAAAAAAATGGCTGTGCATATTGCACGATCCCGATGCCAAAACTAAGAAAAAATTCACTGATGAAATAGAAGACAATGGCTTTTTTCATGTTTCCTCCACAACGATAAAAAGAGCGGACAGCAAGGTCCGCTCCACAATTTGACTGACATCCGTCATTGCAAGTCAGAGACAGATGCGCCGTATTCCCCACCGACTTTTCTGCTGTACATGCCTTGTTGTGGCGTGCCGTACCGATGCGGTTTATCCTTGCTTTCCCCTATGCGCATACTGGCGCTGGCCTCACTGCTCATGATTGGCCCGCTTGCCTCATCGCCACGGCCAATCGACTTTCGCCGAGATGACATGTGCAGTCCCCCTTCGATGGATGCGTCAAATCATGCATAATATAACCGAACGAGCTGCACATCATCGCGGCAATCACGACAAACAAAGGAAGTAGATGGAATGACCGGAAAACGACTCATCCTCGCATCAGGATCTCCCCGGCGACGGGCATTGCTGGAGATGCTGCACATCCCTTTTGAAACCTGCGTCACCAATGCGGACGAATCTTTGGATCCGACCTGGTCTCCACATGTGGCCGTTGAACAGCTGGCCTTGAAAAAAGCGACCGCAGCCGTCCATGAGCGCGCGTTCCACGCGGCCATCATCTTGGCCGCTGATACAGTGGTCAGCATCAATGGGCAGATTTTTGGCAAACCGACCGATGAGCAGCATGCGCTGTCCATGCTGCAACAGTTGCAAGGCAAACAACATGACGTGTTTACAGGCGTATGTCTCTACGACGTCGATAAGCAAATACACCTACAGACACATGTCCACACCCAAGTGTGGATGCGACCACAAGATGATGACTGGCTGCGCTGGTACATTCAGACAGGTGAACCGCTGGACAAAGCTGGCGCCTATGCCATTCAGGGCATTGGCAGCCTGCTCATTGAACGCATTGTCGGTGACTATTACAATGTCGTCGGACTGCCGCTGTCCAGTCTGGATGAGGCATTTATTTCCTTGGGCATACCGCTACGCAGTTTGATGAATGTCTCGTCATCAACTCCGCGCGTGCTCTAAGACTTTGTCTTTGGCATAATCGATGGCCGCGCCTAAATCGTCAATCAAATCGCCGATGTGCTCGATGCCCACCGACAAACGCAACAACCGATCCGTCACGCCGATGGCATTGCGCACATCTTCCGGGATGTCAAAGTGAGTCTGACGGGCTGGATAAGTCATGAGCGACTCGACGCCACCCAGGCTTTCGGCGAACGTGATGAGGCGCAAATGCGCTAGAATATGTGGAACCATGCGTGCGTCGATGACATCAAACGAAACCATGCCACCAAACCCGGCGGACTGCTTTTGGCATATGTCGCGTCCAGGATGTGTATCCAATCCCGGATAGTAAACTTCGGTGATGTCATCGCGCGCGTCGAGCCAACAGGCAATGGCATATGCGTTTTGTATATGGCGCTCCATGCGCAGCGCCAACGTCTTCATACCGCGCATCAGGAGCCAAGAATCGTGCGCCCCCAAGACGGCGCCAATCGAATTCTGCAGAAAATACAGGCGTTCGCCCAGTTCCGCGTCCTTGGCCACGACAAGACCAGACAAGACGTCATTGTGTCCGCCAAGATACTTCGTCGCCGAATGGATGACAATGTCTGCGCCGAGATCGAGCGGGCGCTGTAAAAACGGTGTCATGAACGTGTTGTCGACGATGGTCAACATGTCGCGGGATGCAGCCAAACGAGCACAAGCGGCGATGTCGCTGATTTGCATCGTCGGATTGGTCGGCGTCTCGATGAAAATCGCCCGTGTCGCTGGAGTCAATGCCGCCTCAATGTCCGCCATCCGCCCCGTGTGCACGTAAGATGCGGTGATGCCAAGTGGCTGCAAGATCTGTTCAATGAGGCGATATGTACCACCGTAGAGATCATTCGAGACAATCAGGTGGTCCCCTGGCTTAAACAGGGACAAAACCGCGTGAACAGCAGCCATGCCCGAGGCAAACGCCAGACCGCGCGCGCCGTTTTCCAGTTCTGCGATGGCTTCCTCCAACGCCTTGCGCGTCGGATTGATGGTGCGCGTGTAGTCAAAACCAGTGCTCTCTCCCAGGCCCGGATGGGCAAACGTGGTGGCTAAGTAAATCGGCGCAGAAACCGCACCCGTTCCGGGGTCTACGCGGTTGCCAATTTGGGCGAGTTTCGTCTCTATTTTCACGTTCTTGTCATCCTCTCTAACCTGTAAATGAAATCGGTCCCTTTGCGTGCGCCATCTGCGATGCCTTAATTGACTGGCATTCTCATGATTCTACTTGTGCGGGACGCATCACGCATGACGGTCTATCCTCGGCGCTTGGTGCCGCGCCATCCGCAGTATCTCTTATGAAAAGTTAAAGAAACTGTACAAAGCAAGGACCAATTCGTCAAGGCTTTACGATCATTCGAAAAGAGCGTAGAGTGTGACAGGTACCTTCACACCTTACAGGGAGAGAGCCTGCATGCAAAATGCGCCTACTTCGCAGCCTATCATCTTTACATCCTTATTGATTGGCCTCATCGCCGTATCATTTTCCGCCATTTTTATTGAATGGTCGAACGCGCCTGCCGCCATCATCGGCATGTACAGACTGTGGATGTCTGTGATCTTGTTTCTGCCGCTGGCTTGGAAAAAGCGGCGCGAATTTCGCCAACTGTCGGGCAAGGATATATTGCTCCTGCTGTTGTCTGGCTGTTTTCTCGGTCTCCATTTTTTGTTTTGGATACAGTCACTGAAAGAAACGTCTGTCGCGTCGTCGCTCATCATCATCTCGTTGGAGCCGATGTTCGTTTTGATTGGCGCAGTCCTTTGTTTTCACGAGCGCGTCAAACTGCGCCCTGTCCTTTGTATGGCCATTGCCATTTTGGGCTGCGCACTGGTGGCGTCCGCTGATTTTGGTCAAGGCGGCCACCACTTTTACGGCGATTTCTTGTCGTTTATCGGCACAATGGCGGTTTCGGTCTATATGTTGGCCGGGCAAAGAGTGCGCAAAACCGTATCTGGCACCACCTACAACGTACTCGTTTTTTTCATCGCCGGCTTTGTCTTATTTATTTTTAACGTCGCCACACGCACGTCGCTTGTCGCGTACAATGGGCGCAACTGGCTCTTGTTCGCCTTGTTGGCGGTGGTTTCTACCGTCCTCGGGCACGGCTTGTTCAATTGGCTGCTCAACAGCGTGTCCGCCACGACAGTGGCCATGACCATCCTCGGTGAACCCATCGGCGCCATCATTTTGGCGTATTTTTTGCTAGGTCAACCCATCGACGTCATCCAGGCATTGGGCGGCGGCATCTGTCTCGTCAGCGTGTTTTGGTTTTTGCGCTTAAAGCAATCAAACGATACCAATCACAAACATTACCCACCCGGCGAGGAAACACAGCCCGCCTAACGGCGTGACGGCGCCCAGCACTTTTACACCACTGGTGCTTAACACATACAAACTGCCGGAAAATAGCACAATACCAATGGCAAACAACCAACCTGCGGTGTGCATCGACCGTCCACCGATGCCTAATTTCAACATCACACCGACAGCGATAAGCGCCAGCGCATGATACATTTCATACTGTACGCCCGTGTGAAATACATCGAGCATGTCGGCTGAAATTCGTCCCTTCAACGCATGGGCGCCAAACGCGCCCAGCGCTACCGAAAGAAATGCGAATACAGCGCCTGACACAGCAAATCCCATGTTCTCTCCTCCTGTCCTGTTTCGAGTGTCGCATACCCGCATTTGATTGACAACTACAAGAAGCCTGTGCACGTCGCTGACGCCATCCTGCACAGGCTCATTTTTGTATACATCAACTTGATATATCACTCAAATGAACGCTTAATTCGCATTGAAACACGAGCACCCAAGCGCTGCTGCATCACGTGGACAGTATCTTTACGCTCGCTGCCACCGGCGTGATCGCAACTTGAAATAACGGTTGTTTGCGCTGGCCTGGCATGTGGGCGAAACAAGTGAATTTACCCATTTGCTGCGCACGAAAGCGGATAATACGGCTTTGGTCTGCTGGAATGCTGGTGGATGTCTGAAAGGAGGGGTTTTCTTCTGTCTGAAACGAAAACATGCCAACAGATTTGTTTTGTTCATGTAGAGGGAGAAAATGAACCGCTTGTAAAGACTGGCTTGTCTCATTGTCTACCGTCAATCGCAGCATGGTGTTGACAGGAAGAGAAATGGTCATTTTTCCACCTGTTTGACTGTTCACCAACAATTGCCCATGTTGCTCGCGAATGTGCAGTGTGAGCCAGGCCTGATTCGACAGCGAAGGTCTATTTTTCAACCCTGGTTTGTTTGATACGTCGGACACCGTTCCTTGATGATGGGCGCTTGCCTTCGAGGATGTGGATGTCGCTGCTTGCGCATGTGCGTATCCTCCCATGAACGTGGCACCCAAAAAAATCGCGGGTATCGTGAGCAAAAGTTTGCGCATAGAAATGACCTCCATTCTATGCGTAGACTCTCACACGTAAGGAAAATTATGCAAAAAAGTATTCCAAAAACCAGCAAATATGTTGGTTTGCAAATTCGAAGGGCTGCCCCTTCAGTCATCTGCTCGATGACGTTTGGGACAGCCCATGATCATTGACACATTGCCGCTTATTGATAACCGTTCAAATCCTGTTGGATTTGTTGACGAACCGCTTGTGGGTTGGTGCCAAACTGGGAGAACATGCCGCCCTGCGGCTGCTGACCATAGTTTTGTTGCGCTGTGATGCCTTGCCCGTAACTCATTTGCTGTGGACGATATCCACCAGCCTGCTGCGAGGTCATTGCGCCTTGTTGGTTGGCCAAATCCTGTTGGATGTGCTGACGAACGACTTGGGGATTGGTGCCGAATTCGCCAAAAGCGCTGTTTTGCGCCTGCGGGAAATACGAATTCGCGTACTGGGGCTGTGCATTGTATCCTAACTGTTGACCATGTGCGCCCTGTACTTGAGCAGGAGCGGCATGCATAACCTGCTGCATTGCCGCAGGGTTGAACTGGTTTTGACCTGCATACCCGTACTGGTTTGCCTGCGGTCCTTGATAGCCTAAGTCTTGTGCAATATGTTGTTGCACAGTTTGTGGGTTGGTCGCCCCTGCATGCATGACGTCATGCATGCCACCTGCAAACGGGCTCATTTGTGACTGATACGACTGTTGTGGTTGCCCCTGTAAAGATTGTTGGATGTGCTGCTGAACGACTTGGGGGTCCGTCGCAAATTCACGAAGGGTGTTATATCCTTGTGGCGCTTGATTGAAATAGCCCATGTTGCCTCCTTGGGCCCCTTGGTTCGGCTGATAGCCTGAATACTGTTGCAAACAGATCAACTTCCTTTCTGTACCTACAAAATTGGATTTTCGCGTAAAGTATGCGCACTACGCCAGGACAACATGCATATTTCACGCAAAAATTCACAGATGAAAAAAGAGGCCTTCCGTCAACAGTGACAGGAAGACCTCTATCCATGCTCTATTTATCATCTAGCGCCAACGCTGCTTAGGTGGTCGACATGGACCAGTCGTGTGTTGCGCTGCCTTCAAGGTATTTCTCGACATCAATGGCTGCCTTGCAACCAGAACCGGCAGCCGTGATGGCCTGACGGTAACGCGAATCCATCACATCCCCACACGCAAAGACGCCTTCCACAGACGTTTCAGAGGTCGCCCCTTTGGTGACGATGTAGCCGACATCGTCTGTCTCCAACTGCCCTGCCAAAAACGCAGTGTTTGGTTGGTGGCCAATCGCGATAAAGACGCCATCCGCTGGCAGTGTTTTGCGCTCTTTTGTCGCATTGTCAACCACGGTCAATCCGGTCACCTTGTTGCCATCACTGACGATTTCTTCTGAAGTCACATTCAAGACCCATTTAATTTTCTCATTTGCCCGCGCTCGATCCTGCATGACCTTCGAAGCGCGCAGCTCTTCGCGGCGATGAACAATGGTGACTTCCGATGCGAATTTGGTCAAAAAGGTGGCCTCTTCCATCGCCGAATCCCCACCTCCGACGATGATCACTTTCTTGTTGCGGAAGAAGAATCCATCACAGGTTGCACAGGTGGAGACGCCACGGCCAATCATGTCGTGTTCCCCCGGAATGCCCAGCATTTTCGCTGACGCTCCGGTCGCTAAGATCAACGCATCAACCGTATATTCGGTTTCCTTATCCACTGTGACGCGCATCGGACGCGCTTTGACGTCAACTGCGGTCGCGCGGCCGCGTCGAAATGTCGCGCCAAACCGTTCGGCCTGCTTCTTCATGTTCTCCATCAACTCTGGGCCCATGACGCCGTCGACAAACCCTGGGAAGTTTTCCACTTCGGTCGTCAACGTCAGTTGACCACCCGGTTCCTCACCCTCAATGACCAAGGGTTCAAGATTGGCGCGCGCACTGTATATCGCAGCTGTATAACCAGCTGGTCCAGTTCCAAGAATCATCACTTTACGATGTTCCATTTGACATCCCTCCATCTCTATCTTGCCACATGTACCACGTTGAAATAAAGTCGTCAATGCAATAATAGACCCCAGCCGTACAAGCTGGCCAGCGTGGCGACAAGTGTGGGCACAGTCAGCAAAAAACCGGTCTTACAATAAGTCCACACACGAATGCGCACACCCTTTTGCGCCAACACATGGAGCCAAAGCAATGTCGCAAGTGATCCGAGCGGGGTCATCTTAGGTCCTAAATCACAGCCAATCACATTGGCGTATACGTACATCTCCTGCAACCAAGGCAAATGGTGCAAACCGTGAACTGAAATCGCCCCTATCATCACACTGGGCAAATTGTTCATCACGCTCGATACAAAGGCCATCACCAGCCCCGTCGCAAAGACGCCCATCCACGTTCCATGCGCCGACAACACGCTTATCAGCTTGGTCAGAACGTGCGTCAGGCCGACATTTTGCAGTCCGAACACGACGACGTACATCCCAATCGAGAAAAAGACGATGGACCACGGTGCATTGCGCAAAATGGGCCATGGTCTCAACACGTTTGTCCACCTGGCCGAGCACAAAAACACGATGGCGATGAGCGCAGTCATGAAACTGACCGGAATGTGCAATAAGTCCGTGACAATGTAACCCGCAGACAATACGCCCAACAATACCCATGAGATGACAAACATCCCGCGATGACGGATGGCTTCTCCAGGCGGCCGCAGCATGCGAACGTCATACGTGGATGGAATTTCTCTATAAAAGAGCAGCATGAACATCAGCAAGCTGATCCCCACACTGACAAAATACGGAACAATCATATGTAACAAGTAATGCAGGAACCCGATGTGAAAGTAGTCCGCCGTCACAATATTGACGAGATTGCTGACAACGAGCGGCAAAGATGCGCTGTCTGCAATAAATCCACTTGCAAGCACAAACGGAATCGTCCGTCGCAAGTCGAATTTCAACAAATGCATCTTTTCGAGCACGATGGGTGTCAAGATCAAAGCTGCACCATCGTTTGTGAAAAGCGCGGACACTGCGGCGCCAAGCAAACTGACCAAAATAAACAGGCGTCGACCATCGCCTTTGGCCAAACGGGCCATGTGCAACGCTGCCCATTCAAAGAAGCCGATCTTATCGAGAACCGTGGAAAAAATAATAATTCCGATAAAAGCAAACGTCGCATCCCAGACAATCGTGGTCACCGTCCAGACGTCGCGCCAATGCACGACACCAGTCAACAAGGCGACGATTGCGCCTGACATCGCAGTCCAACCGATGGACAATCCACGAGGCCGCCAGATGACCACGACTAAAGTCGCAATAAAAATTGCAAAGGCCAATGCCCCCGACATTTATACGCCTCCGTATTCGGCTTGATGGGCACTTATTTGCCATTTGTGACACTTAGGAAGCCCGGAATTGGCCAAACGCTCATCAAAAAGAGAAACGTTTGGCTTTTGTCCGAACGGATACCCTATGCCAAATCGATGGTCCAACTGTTGTATGGCACGCGCGAAGCCTCGACTTTCGCCTCCATACATTGCAACCGATCCGTCAGCTTCAGATGGAATTTCGCGTGGCTCACTTCCGGGACGTCCTCTATCCATTGTGACAGGCGGAGAATCAAATCAAGCACGAATGCCTGATGCTCCTGTTCCACTGCTCCAACGTTGGCGCGCGCACATGCATCATGCCAAATTTCCCTTGCGTCCGCATCTGTCAGTGGAACCAGCCTCACCGCCGGCAACAAACCAGGCACTTGCATGATGCTGGATGCGGATTGCCCAGCCAAATCAAGACGCAACAACGGTCCAAACAGCGGATCGGAATCAACCCGAATCTCGACAGTCATCCCTGCAGGGGCGACAGAATCGCAAAGCGTCACACCTGTCCCCAACGCTTTGAGCACTTCCTTAATGGCGTCGCGCGTGAGTTCCGCCCGCTCGACATCGCTTGTGAGCGCTGACCGGACAATCGAACGTGCCGCTTGGGTATCAATGTCAGGCAAATCCGGTATGTGGCCAAAATCTCGATCCCGATACTCGTGATAGGCGGTCATTTTCGCCAAAGCGCGCACGGCCTGTTCGGGAAACGGATAGATGGGAATACACCTGTCCGAATCCACTTCCAGATAACGCACTCGATAGTCACCTGTCGTCAAAAAGTTGGCAACCACCGGTTTGTCGTAGGGATGGCGTCCCTCTCCAGCGGGATCGTTGGCCACTTCGCACAAGGCTGCAGAGATGGCGACACGCACCGCTTCTTCCTCTGATGAACCGACTGGTGTAAACAGGACAATCACCGCATCCACTGAAGGATCCCGCATGACTTGCGGCAAAACGACCCGATAGCTCTCTGCAAGCGCCTCAAAGCCCAGATTGATGACAGGTTCGACAAATTCCAAGCCCTCACGCAAAAGTCTATCTACCGACATGACAGCGCCGCCGGCTGTATTGGTGACAATGGCGACACGTCGACCGGAGTGACATTTTCCCGCGCGAATCAACATGGCCACATCGAACAATTCCTGAAGCGTATCCACCCGGATGATGCCCGTCTGGCGAAACATCGCCTCCACCGTGGCATCTTCCGCAGCCACAGCGACTGTATGGCTCTTGGCCACATTGACGCCCACTGGCGTTCTCGCGCTTTTGACGGCGAGAATCGGTTTGTGCCGCGTAATGCGTCGCGTGATGCGCGTGAATTTACGCGGATTGCCGAACGATTCCAAATACAGCAGGATCATTTCGGTTGCTGGATCAGACTCCCAATACTGCAAGAGGTCATTGCCGGAGACGTCCGCGCGGTTGCCTAAACTGACAAAGCTGGAAACCCCAACGCCAATGCGCGCGGCATAATCCAAAATGGTGATGCCAAGCGCGCCAGAGTGCGAAGCAATCGCCACATTCCCCACATCCGGTATGTTCGGCGCAAAACTGGCATTCAGTTGCACGTGCGGATCCATCTGAATCAAACCGAGGCTGGATGGTCCTATCATCCGACAGCCAGCCGCACGCAGACGATCCAAAACCGTTTTTTCCAGTTCCGTCCCAGGCGGGTCCGTATCAGAGAAGCCTGATGAGACAATCATCACGCTTTTGACGCCTGCTTCAATGCACTCATCCGCAACGGACAGCATTTGGCTAGCAGGAACCACAATGACCGCGAGATCAACCTGCTCGGGCACATCCTTGAGCGACGGATAAGCTTTGACGGCGGCTACTGAAGCAGCAGTCGGATTGACTGGGTAGACGGTCCCCTTGAAATCGCTGCTTAAAATATGCCGAAAAATCACATGTCCAAGCCGTTCAGGCGCCCGAGATGCCCCGATGACGGCGACCGATTTCGGATGGAAGAACGTGTGCAAAGAAGCGGCCGTCGCCAGCCGTTCGCGCGTCTCCTGCAGCGCTCGACTGCGCTCATTGTGGCGCAGCGGCCAAACCAGATGGATGATGCCGGATTCCTCTTTTTTGGTCATTGCAAAACCACTGGCGCTAAAGACATGCATCATCCGCTCGTTGTCCGTCAGCAGACTGGCTTCAAACTGCTTGACACCGTTCAGATATGCCACTTCTGCCAGGTGCTCTAGCAACAGTGAACCGAGACCGCGTTTTTGTACGTCATCGGCGACCAAAAACGTCACCTCAGCGCTGTCTTCGCCAAGCCTTTGATAACTGCCGATGGCAAGTGCGCGATGGCCATCGCTGCACATCAGCGTCAACGCCGTCGGCCCGCCATCTCCAATCAATTTTTCAATGGCATTATCATCAAAATCTCGGATCACTTGAAAAAAACGAAAATAGAGACTCTCCTCTGATACAGACTGCAGCAAGTTGCGGATCTGTCCAACGTCCTCTTTGGTAAACCGAGCCTTGCGCAACTCCGCGACACCGCCGTCACGCAGGATAACCCGTGCCATATCATGATCCACCTGCCTTGCAAAATAAAGTTCCCTATAAAAAATACTACCCGTAAACACGTGTTCCGGGTAGGCCATTTCAGATTTAAATCTGCTGATGGTTGTCCAAAAGGAGGTGCAGAAGCGCCCTGTTCCTCCTTTGCGACAGATTTTCCTGAAAATACAGCTGGCGTTTTGGCACACGCCATCCGCCCGTCTTGATTCACTCGTATTTTCGTAGTGCTACGTGCGCATCAAAAACGGCAGTCTATCAAACAGCGGATCACTTTTGATAAGCATTGTTGAGAAATGACTCAACTTGTTCCTTTGATTTTGCGTCTCGGCTGAACAGGCGGGCAACTTCTTTGCCATCCTCATAGGCAATAAAAGTGGGAATGCCCAAAACTTCTAGTTTTTCACCCAAGTCCGGCAACTCATCTCGATTGGCCCGAACCATCGTGAAATCAGGTTGATACTTGTTTTCCCACTCATCAAAATACGGTTCAATGCGCTTGCAGTCTGGACACCAATTGGCATAAAACTCGACCATGACACGACCCGCTTGCGTTGCGTCAGCGTATGCTTCGTTCGTCTTCAATTCTTTCATCGAAAATTGGGCCACCTTTCCTATCCTCTATTGAAAATGAAATGGGTACATTGGCGCCAACCATCCGCAATGCTCCGACTGACTGGCATTTTCATGCTGCTGCTGATGCTAGATGCATCACGCACGGTGGTTCATCTCAATTATAACGCCTTTGGACGTGTGGAAAAACCCGACACGATATTGTTCAGCAGATATGTGGATATTAAACCGGACAAACATCATTCACAAGGGGGCGCCATACATGGCTGACCATCACTCCAGTTTGAACAACCAAACCCCTTTCGCAGACGCTGACAACGCGGTTGAGAAAGCGGAAAACGCGGTCAAACAGGTGCTGTCGCACAAAACGCATTCGACCATCGCGCAAGCAAACAACGCGCTGTCACATGCTGAAAATGCGGTTCACGCTGCACAGTCTCTGGATGATCCCATCGCGGTTGAACGGCTGAACGCCCGTTTTGCACAGGCGCAGCAAACTTTGGCCAATACCCAAGGCGAGTAACGAGCCGCGCCGGGACTGTCTTCATATGGTAAACCAAAAACCATTTCGTTGGAGGTGGCCAGAATGAAGGTGGGTACATTCGTCAAGTTGGGTTCACTGGCATTCAATGTGGTACGTGATGAAAAAGTGCAGGAGCTATTTAAGATGGCTCATCAAGGGGCAAAGCGGCGCGGCATACTACAACCTCCGCCGTATGGGCAGCGCGGACGAAAATAAATACAGCCAACATCTATCTGCACTGATGACATCCAGGACGATGTCCAGGGACAGGGACGTCCTTTTTCACGGAGGGCGTCCCCTTTTTACGATTTACCAGACGACAGCGCCTCATTTGGCAGTTGGTTCACAGCTTTCGCACCATTCGCATCATTTCCAGTATTCCTTCCCGATTGAATACAGGCCTTTGATGGTGTAGAATCCGAGGGTATCAAGCAAAGCTTGAGCTGCCCCTGATAAGAATGTACATCCCCACAACTTTGTGTGCACAACATCGAAAGGTGTCATTCAGGGCACTGATATCGAACACGGACACACCTTGTACTCCAGACATAGCGAAATAAGGAGGAGTTTGTGGATGCAAAAACAAACAGTGGAAGTCCAAAGTGCGGCAGGGCTGCATGCGCGCCCGGCGTCAGATTTTGTCAATACGGCGCAACGTTACAAATCGGAAATCAAAGTGACCGTCGGTGATAAAACAGTCGACGGCAAAAGTATTTTAGGCATTCTCAGCTTGAGCATCGCCAAAGGAACAAAAATCGAGATTTCAGCAAACGGGCCAGACGAAGAAGAAGCGCTGAAGGCCATCGTTCCAATTGTCACATCCTGATTCGTTGAAATCCGACGGACAAGACACAATACCCAGCCATGACGCTTGTGTTTACTGGCGCGCTCGTCTGTGAGAACGCCCATGCAACGCAAGATGTCATGGCTGATGGTAATGCCATATACAGACTTGCGATTCAGAATAAGACGTCATGCGTCATGTGATCCAAAAATATCAAAATATGAATCAATCTAGACATTGCGAATGACGCGGCACAAAGGTGCCGATTTACTTTTTAGTTAGGAGCGAAGCAGTTTGGAGAAGTTTTTCGGGGTGGCGGTCTCAGAAGGAATCGCCATCGGCCCATGTTACCGCCTAGACAACAGTGATCTCGACATTCAGCCGGCCAAATCAACAGATGCAGTTGCCGAATGGCAACGCGCGCAAGAGGCCAAAACGCGCGTTGCAGCCAACTTGCAAAAGCAGTTGGCCCAATTTGGCGATGATCCACACGCAGAAATCCTGCAAGCGCATCTGACGATATTAAATGATCCCGAACTGGCTGCTGGCATCGAGAACGCCATTCAAACACAACACGACACCGCAGAGTACGCTGTCAGCCACAATATCCTGTCGTACGCGGACATGCTGGAATCTCTGCCCGATGAATATTTGCGTGAGCGCGCACAAGACCTGCGTGATTTGCGCATTCAATGGCTTTCACAGTTGCTTGGCAAGACAACTGCGGCCAACGTGCAAGCAAATTCGGTCATCTATGCCCCCGAATTGCTGCCGTCCCAATTTCTCCAAGTCCGTTCTGTCGGCATTGCTGGCATCATCACAGAACAAGGTGGTTCAACCAGCCATGTCGCCATTCTCGCACGCAATTTTGGCATTCCGATGGTCACCGGTCTCTCTTTGACAGATGTTGTAAATGAGACAGAGATTGCCCTGGACGGTCAGAGTGGACAAGTCATTGTAGCGCCGGATGCGCAAGCGTTAACTGAGTTGACCAACACGCGCGATGAATACGAAAAGATGATGAAAAACGCCTACGCGAACCGGCATCTTGAGGCCAAGACAAAAGCCGGGCAACTCATTGAAGTGGCAGCCAACATCGGGAGCCCAAATGATCTTGCCCACGTGTTGGAAAACGGCGCGGACGGCGTCGGCCTCTTCCGTACGGAATTTCTGTTCATGGACAGAAAGGAAGCCCCGACAGAAGACGAGCAGTACGAGGCGTACAAACAAGTTGCACAAGGATTGAGCGGGAAACGAGTGGTCATTCGCACACTGGATGCCGGTGCGGACAAAAAGGTCGCCTACCTGCAGTTTGACGAGGAAGAAAACCCATTTCTCGGCGTAAGAGGACTGCGTTACACGCTCAAACAGCCCACTTTGTTCCAAACGCAGCTCAAGGCAATATTGCGCGCGGCCGACCATGGCAACATCGCATTGATGTTCCCTATGGTGACCAGTGTCGCCGATGTGGAAGCCGCACTCGCAGCGGTTGACGAAGCCAAAGGCGCGCTAAAGGCGGAAGGCAAATCATTTGGTGAAGTTGAATTGGGCGCGATGATTGAAGTCCCGGCAGCCGCATTGATCACGGATCTCCTGGCGGAAAAACTCGATTTCGTCAGCGTGGGCACCAACGACTTAATTCAGTACACGACCGCATCGGATCGAATGAATCCGGAGGTTACAAAGTGGTACGATCCTAGCCATCCAGGGCTGTGGCGCCTGTTGGAACAAGTCGCAAAAGGCGCGCATGCGAACGGTGCATGGGTTGGTATGTGCGGCGAACTGGCCGGTACGCTTGAGTTCGTGCCCCGCCTGATTGAGTTGGGCTACGATGAGCTCAGCATGTCGCCAAAGCGCATTGGTCTGGTCAAAACGACAATCCGCGCACTGTAAAAAACAAAAGCACATACAAAACGGTTCACAGTGACAGTTGCTGTGAACCGTTTTGTATGTGAAGCATGGCGATCCGCCATTCACTCGATGTCGACATTTATGCCCGCAACCGCACTTTTTCCGTGCTTTTCCGTTGGCTGGCCACCAGTTTGGCCAAACCGCGAATGACACAGGTGGTCGGTTCAGCCGCAACACGAATGGGCACCTCAATGCGCTCGGCCAATTCCGCCTGCGCGCGATAGCCCAATGCGCCGCCACCGACCAAAGCGACACCGTTGTCCATGACATCGCCGACGAGTTCTGGCGGACAATGTTCAATCGTCTGACGGATCAAATCTTTCACTTGACTGTAGTATTTGCTGAGTGGCTGCCAGAACAAATCCCTGTCCACACGCATCTTGGCAGGCAATCCTGTGGTGAGACTGCGGCCGATGACTTCAAAAGTGGGTTCATCGCCCGCTTCCGCTTCACCAAGCAGTTGCTTGACTCGTTCCACCGACTGTTGGCCAATGATGAAGGCATGTTCACGGCGAATATTCTCTATTATCGTCTGATCAATAGCCTGTCCCCCGTAGGGCATACGCCGCATCTCGACAATTCCCCGCATCGACAAAAGTCCGACCTCTGTCTTGCCTGCGCCCATATCGACGACGAGCGCGCCGTGAGGTTGATCCATTTCGATATCAGCGCCAGCGGCAGCAGCCACCAACGAATCGTAGAATTCAACTTGGCGCGCGCCAGCGTTTTTCGCGACCTCTTCCAAGCCGCGCCGTTCCACCGATGTCAAATTGGCCGGTAAGGCAAAGGTCATTGGCATACGCAACATGCCTCCCCGCGAGGAGAAGCTGGCAATCGTCAACTTCAACATATCCGTGGCCGCCGGTCCATCTTTGACGACACCCGCTTCAATCGGGGCGATCAACTGCACCGATTTTGGCGTACGTCCGACCATTTTCAGCGCCTCGTCCCCTGCCACAGTAGGAGCGCCTTCCTGCAACGCAACCATACTGGCCGCTTCGATCAGATTGTCCGTACGCGCCACCAGCATGCGCAACACGCTTGTCCCAAAATCAATCAGCAAACTCATTTATCAGCGCACATCCTCGAACTGTCTTTTTCGACAGATTTCGAGAACCGTCGTCATTCTATGGGGGTCGCGCCTGTTTTACCAAGCATCCCCACGCATGTTCACATCAATCCTGGTACCCTTGGGGATGCGCCTGATGCCACTGCCACGCGCTCGCAACAATCTCCGCCAGTTCGGTCCGTTCAGGCGTCCAGCCCAACACACGATGCGCTTCGGTGGCGTCTGCAATCAACTGCGGCGGATCTCCCGCCCGGCGCGGTGAAACTTGCGCTGGAATCGGATGTCCAGTCACCTTTCTGGCGACATCGATGACTTCTTGCACAGAGAAGCCGCTGCCATTGCCGAGGTTAAACGCGCTGGCGCCTTTTTCCCCATTGCGCAGATACTGTACTGCGAGCCGATGGGCCTTCGCCAGATCCATCACGTGAATGTAATCGCGGATGCAGGTGCCATCGGCGGTGTCATAATCATCGCCAAAAATATTGACCTTCTCCCGCTGACCAAGGGCCACCTGCAAGATAATCGGGATCAAATGACTCTCTGGTTGATGATCCTCGCCGATGGGCAACGTGGGGTGCGCGCCTGCTGCGTTGAAATAGCGCAGAGAGACGCTGGATAGGCCGTACGCCTGATTCGCCCAGTGAAACATCCGCTCAATGGCCAATTTGGTCTCCCCATACGGATTCGTCGGCAATTTTCGATCCGCCTCGCGAATTGGCATCCGTTCAGGCAAGCCATACACAGCTGCCGTCGACGAAAACACGATGCAGAGCACATTCGCCTGCACCATGGCTTCCAAGAGCTTTGCCGTACCCGCGACATTGTTGTCGTAATACTTGAGCGGATTTTGCACGCTTTCGCCTACCAGGGAATTGGCCGCAAAATGAATGACCGTATCTACCGCATGACGCTGCAGTACATCGACCATTTGCGCCGTGTCGCGAATGTCGAAGTCGTACAGCGGCACGTTCAACGACGCCAGGACGGCGCCTCTGTGACCTGTCTGCAGACTATCCACCACCACGACCGATTCGCCGTGCTGAACCAGTTCCGCGACCGTATGACTGCCGATATAGCCAGCCCCGCCTGTGACGAGAATCGTCATTGCGCAAACGCCTCCTTTTGTAACTCATGTGCGCCATCGCCAATTTCACTGACATAAAAACTGGGCGTAAGCCCCGTGCGCCGCGCATATTGCGCCTTCACATGCGCTTCAAAAGTCGGCAGTTGTTCTGCCGCCACAATGCTCACCGTACACCCGCCAAAACCAGCGCCCGTCATTCGCGACCCGATACAGCCGTCCACCTCCCACGACGCTTCCGCCAAGGCGTCCAATTCCTCGCCTGTGACTTCATAATCATCGCGCAGCGAGACATGCGATTCGTTCATCAGCTTGCCAAACCCCAGCAAATCGCCAGCGCTAAGCGTTTTGACCGCCTCGATGGTGCGATGGTTTTCAAACACCACATGTCTGGCCCGCTTCAACAAATTCGGGGTGTCCGCCAGCGCCGCCGCAACGGTTGACCACATGTCCACCGGAATGTCGGCGAGATTTGCCCAACCGTCCCCAAGATGTTTGACCCGCGCAAACGCCGCTTCACACTCGGCGCGCCGTTCATTGTACTTGGAATCCGCGAGGCCACGACGCTTGTTCGTATTGGTCATCACCAGCCGATAATCCCCCAGGGCAACTGGCACCAAGCGATGATCTAGCGTTTGGCAGTTGAGAAAAATGGCCTTGTTCGCTTGACCCATCGCCACTGCAAACTGATCCATAATGCCGCAATTGACGCCGACAAACTCGTTTTCCGCCTTTTGGGAGATGAGTGCAATCTCCTGATTGGATACATTCTCTCCCGCCAAAACACGCACTGCGCAACCTGTCACCACTTCAATCGCGGCCGAGCTGGACAAGCCAGCCCCGTTGGGCAAATTGCTGTAATAGAAAAAGTCCCCGCCAGCAAATGCGAATGATCTCTGCTTTTGCATGACATCAATGACACCCATTGGATATCTGGCATATTCGGCGCCAGTCGCGCTGTCTAAGGCATCGACGCGGGCCTCTACCACCTCTGGGAACGCCTGTGAGTAGAAGCGGACAATGCCGTCCTGGCGCGGCCGAACCCACGCCCATACGCCAAGCGACAGCGCCGCCGGAAATACGTGACCACCGTTGTAATCGGTATGTTCTCCAATCAAGTTGACACGCCCCGGCGCAAAAAACATGCGCACATCCGTTTTCGATCCCGGTGAGAACATCTCAAATGCTTGCCATAAAGCGCTCAAATCGCTGCTGCTCATGCCATTTCCCCCTTTGCTTTTTCAATGGCGGATCGCAATTCGACTGCGGTTTGCTCAACTGCCATCGGGTTGCAAGGCGCCCATGCCCCAGTCTCCGAAGAGGCGAGGTATTTGATTTGCTGTGGACCTCTTAGCGGCGGGTAAAACTCGATGTGAAAATGATAATATTCGGATGCGTCCTCCCCATTGACCGGATGTTGATGGATGGCCATCATGTAGGGGAACGGCCGCTGAAACAGTTCATCCATCCCAGCCGTGACCTGCTTGAGTATCAAAGCGAGATCGTCCTTCTCGGCATCTGTGAAATCGGTGATTTTGGATTTGTGCGCCTTGCTCGAAATAAACGCCCCATACGGATAATCCGTGAAAAACGGCAAATAGCTGACAAAGTGGTCAGTCTCCATCAACATCCGCTTTGCGAATGAAGCCTCTTCTGCATTCATATCACACAAAAGACAGTGGCCCGTCTGCTCGTGATGGTCTTTACAGGAATCGAGCTCGACGCGAATTTTTTGCGGCACATACGGATAAGCGTAAATCTGGCCATGCGGGTGCGGCATGGTCACGCCGACTTCAGGGCCGCGATTTTCAAAAATAAACACATATTTATGCCGCGCATCTGCCGCCAACGCCGTATAACGCGCCGACCAGAGATCGACCAGTTTGCGAATATGCGGCACGGAAAGTTGCGACAGCGCCGTGTGATGGTCTGGTGAATACAAGACAACCTCACATTTGCCGTAACTAGGCGCAACCGAATACAGCGATGTCGCTACCGCATCCGGTTCTGGCGGCTGTGATGAAAGCGCCGGAAAATCGTTGTCGTACGCATAGACGTCATAGTCGTCCGGCACTTTCCCCGACCCTGGACAAAATGGACAACCCGTCTTCGGCATGTCCGGTCTTTTTTGCCGGTTTGAAGCCACCATCGTCCAATCCCGCAGCAGCGGATTATAACGCAATTCTGCCAATGTACTTCCTCCTTTTGCTGGACGCGTCCGCCGAAAATCAGACGACTTGCACGCGAATGCCCAATTGCATTGCGGCGTTTGTCTCCGGCCGCGCCACATCCGTGATGATATCGTCCACCGCATCCATCGGCGCAATATGCGCAAACGCTTCAACGCCCCACTTGGTGTGATCGAACAACAGGACGACGCGGTCTGTCTTGTTCATCAATACCCGATTGACCGACGCCTCCAGCATGTTTGGCGTGGACATCCCTTTTTCCACGTCAATCCCATGAACGCCCATAAAAAGGATATCCGTGTGCACTTGCATGGCGGCCGCTTCGGCCAACGGGCCGACAAGCGCGTCAGACGGCGTGCGAAAATGTCCTCCGGTCAGATAAATGTCGTCAAAGCCCCCACTTTTGAGCGCCAAAGCGACATTGGTCGAGTTGGTGACAAATGTCACATCGCGAAACCCACGCAAGGATTGGGACAGTGTCCACGTCGTCGTGCCAGCGGTCAAGCCGACCGTCATCCCCGGTTCAATTAAGGAACGCGCCAGGCGGGAAATCTCTTCCTTGGCTTCCGCTTGCAAAATGCGCTTCGCCATGAAACCAACTTCATTCGCGCTCCCTTTCACCTGCCCGCCGCCCACGACCGTCTCCACCAGCCCCGCTTCTTTGAGCGCGCGCAAGTCGCGCCGCACAGTCATCTCCGATACGCCAAGCTCATTGGCGAGATCCGCATAGGAGACAAAGCCGTGTTTCGCAAGCAGGGTAAGCAGCGCATCGCGACGTTGTTGCGGATACATCACGATCACATCCTTTATCTTGCTACCCCTCATTTTATCATGTTTTAACGTCAAATGTTCAATTTGTGTTAATTTTTGATGATTCGATCTCGCTGTTTCATCTTGTTGTGTGACAAGCTATGCCCATATTTCGCAAAACCATGTAAATAAAACAAAAGGCACACCAGCGATGGGCATGCCTTTTGTGGAGTGGATTCACTTTTCCGCCGATGTGCATTCGGATCAAGCGCATTGCTTGCAATTGGATCGCGTTCGACATTTCCCGTGCAATGTTTAGCGGCGCATGCCAACGGGTTGAATAAACTCGTAATCCTTCCAAGTTCCCCACGGTTCAATGCGGTGATACTTCTCATCTTCAGATTCAAAATGCACATATACTGCTGCTTTCTCTAATTCAGGGAACTGTTTAATTAAAATTTGATCCCCATAATGAATGGTTATGAGCGCCAGCGGCAATTCCCGTATAAACACCTGATTGCGTGATTTGGCTCGGCCATGCACCCGTCCGCCGCTCACGTGCACATACGCGTGCAACTCAAATATACGACCGTCCGACGTCTCAGTCGTCAACCACTGGGCCAAGACCTCGTCGCGCATATACCGAGTGTATAAACCGGATAACTGGGCTTGATTGTAATCCAAACCTATACTTAAAAACAGATCTCCCGTTCGATCCGAATGGGTCAACGTATAGTGACGATTTTCAACAGGGGCGTCCGGTGTCACACCCTCAAGCATCACCGTATGCAACTTTTGAGGGCGAAACTTCGGCGACTTGCGTTTTTCCATCGCGGCTTCTCCTCTGCACTCTAATATTCATTCGCCCATCATATGCAAAGAACCCCGTACGCGTTCTGCATACAGGGTTCTTTGTTTTTTTATGGATCAACGGTGTAACAAGAGAAGCGCTGCATGATCTCGACTGTCTTCAAGCGTGGGCTGCCAAGAAAGAAATGAATTGCGTGACATCCAGCGATCCCCAACCGGTACACGCATCCCAACCAGGTTGCGCCTGATAACCGACCACGCCATTAAAGCTGTTGTTGCCAGCAATGATGTCCCGATACGAAATCTGATTGTTATACTCGTAAAGCAAGCTCCCCAACTTCGATATCGGCGCTTTCCCGACAACCGCACGGGCTTGGTTTGCGAGCGCGACAATCGCGGCAAAGACTGGACAAGAAACCGAGGTGCCGCCCACCACCGCAGCTTGACCTTGGAACACGATTTGATAGCCTGTTGCCGGATCCGCGTTAAAAGCGACATCGGGCAGCCCGCGCATCGTTCCACCAATGCCCTGTTGCCATGGCGCCTTCGCGAAGATGCTTGAATAGCCGCCACCAGTGGCGCCGCCATTTTGCATGCTGTAATAGGTCCAGGCCGTCTCACCGTATTGCTCATCCAGGTGTGTGCCGCCCACCGCCACAGCATACGGCGAAGTCGCTGGCGCATCCGCGTGCCGGACGCGATCACCACTCGTATCGTGGAGCCCATATGCGCCTTGATCACCCGATGCGACGCAGACGGTAATTCCCTTGCTGTCCAACTGGCGAATCAGTTCAGCAATCGCCTGCAAGTCATCTTCCGCAAATGAAACTTCACCGTCACCGTAAGAGATGGACAAGACGCTTGGATGATATTGCGTGTCATCGCGAACATACGTCAAAGCCCGAATGATCGATTGCGCAAATTCAGCGTAGGTCTCACCGCCATTTGCCTCATAGACAACCATTGTCGCTTGCGGCGCCAGCGCTCCCGCCCACTGCAAATCAAGCGAGGCCTCCTCGTCATCTGGGCTCTGTCCATTGTCATTGCGTGTTCCGTCAACCGACACAAATGCCACTTGCGGTGAAGGAATCTGATGCATCGACCAAAACGTGTGGGCATCGCGCAGGCTGTATCCGTTGGAGAATTCCAAGATACCAATCGTTTGCCCCTGTCCCTGATAACTAGAAGGAAAGTGGTAAGCCCTGCGAATGTCTGCAGGGAAATACCCTTGTCCATGATTGACCAGTGCCTGACGTGCAAAAATGGCTTTCTTGTGCATGTGTCATGACCTCCTTCAATTCCTTGAACCTGACACAATGCATCGTATGTGGACGAGATGAAACCCGTCCGTTATAAATAGCCACGCCTGTCACACGTCCAGCCTTGTCAGCCCATAGAAAAAAGCCTGATGGCTGCATCAGCATCAGGCTGTATAAACGATATGGGGATACATGACGATTTGTCGGATTAGTCCTCCGTCGGATAAATCCAAAACACTTCCCGCTTCATGCCCACTTCAATTTGTTCCTTGATCTTTGGATCCTCCGCCATCTGCTCTTCCATCTTGGAGAACATGCTCTCATACTGCGATTTGTGCGCGCGCATGGCCGCCATCTTCGTCTCGTACACTTCGGATACATCAAAGACAAAATCCGGCGGGCCAAGCACTTCCTGCGCATTGTGGGTGACGGCAGAACCATAAACCACAGGCCGCTCATCCTTGGCGATCCGCTTCACCGCCCGCACAGTCGCCTCTGACAAGGCGTCGTGATCTGGATGTACGCCGTGCTTGGGATAATAGGTCATGACGATAGAGGGATTGACTTCCCGAATCACCGCTTCAATCTGGTCCGCCACTGCTTCTGGATCTTCGAATTCAACGGTCTTGTCACGTAATCCCAACAAGCGCAAATCACCGATGCCGAGATGACGGCATGCATCCTCCAACTCAACTTTGCGAATGCGCGGCAGGTTCTCACGCGTTGCAAACGCGGGTTTTCCCATATTGCGCCCCATCTCGCCCAGCGTGCCGCAAATCAAGGTCGTCGGCGTCCCCGCCTTCGTGAACAGCGCGACCGTCCCCGCCTTGCCAAACGATTCATCATCTGGATGAGGGAATACCAAGAGTAAATGACGTTCCTTTTGCACCATTCACGCCTCCTCCTCGTCAATCACGCTCATTGGAAACGGTGTTTCGGACAGTTGCAGCGCAACAGCAAGGCGACCTTCGTCATCATGGCCAGCCAAAAGCAAACGCCCATGTTCATCCACTTCGAAATCGGTGAGGCCTTGCGCAAAAATCCAACCGTCTTCCATTTTCAGGCCAACTCGATACGGCTTGTCCCCTTCTATCTGCGCCCGATGAAACTGCACTTTGCCATTTCGAATGTAAGCGCAAACCGCCATTTGCTGACCAAAACGATGGGCTGCATAAGCGCCATTCGTGGTCTCCAAATGCAGATATACATCTCGATTTAAGTATTGCTTCAACTTGGACTGCACCGCATCGCGATCAATCGGTTGCATTCGCACTCCCTCACTTTCAATATGAACGCTTGCCTATCAATCCTTCTTAAGTCTAGCGAACCTCTCGAATTGTGGCAATCCGCTTCACTTACATTACATACTTACATAAATATATTGTATATCTATAACGAGATTCTGTAAAATTGCCGCTTAAGCTTAGGTTGACGCAAATGTGTCTTCAGCTTCTCATTTCAAGCGTTGCGACAAGACTTTGAAAGAGGGGGAATACAGATGATCCATCGCTCGATTGGTTCTAAAGGTCCGTCTGTATCAGCAATTGGTCTTGGATGCATGGGCATGTCATCGATATATGGACAAGCGGATCGTGACGAAAGTATCGCAACAATACGCTCCGCATTAGAGGCAGGCATTAATTTTTTCGATACTGGCGACTTCTATGGAGATGGTCATAACGAACTCCTTTTACGTGAAGCGTTATCAGAAGTTCAACGTGAAAATGTGTTTATTGCCGTGAAGTTTGATGGAAAATCACACCCATTACAAAAAGCTGAAAGAAACGTGGACAATCGACACGTAAACGTTAAGTCGTTCCTTGCCGACACGCTGCAACGTCTTGGTGTGGACTATATTGACTTGTATCAGCCAGCGAGAATCGATCCTAACATACCGATAGAGGAAACTGTCGGAGAAATTGCTGAAATGGTGAAGGCGGGATATGTCCGTTATATAGGACTCTCAGAAGTAGGTGCGTCAAATATTCGTCGCGCACACGCTGTACATCCAATTCGTTGGTTACAAATTGAGTATTCCCTATTTAATCGGGGGATTGAGCAAGAAATCTTACCAACGCTCAGAGAACTTGGTATCTCGCTTTCGGCTTACGGTGTGCTTTCAAGAGGCTTACTTAGTGGCTCCTGGTCACGGGATCGAGTATTGAATTCCGATGACAAACGGCGAAATGGACCTCGGTTTGCCAATAAAAATCTTGAGCGAAATTTAGCACTTGTTGAAGCTTTGCGTAAAATTGCTGTGGAAAAACAAGCGACCGCGGCACAATTGGCAATCGCGTGGGTTTTATCACGCGGAGATGATGTCATACCATTAGTCGGCGCACGGAAGCCCAAGCAACTACATGAATCTCTTGGTGCCCTTAGCCTAAACTTAAACCCAGAAGATCTTTTGCAAATTGAGGCGGCGATTCCTTCAGAACTGGTTGCAGGAGAATATTATCCCGTCTCAAGGGACAAATGGTTCAGGTAACTTGATAGACCAAAAAAGACCACCGCTGGTGGTCCTTGGATTCGAAAATAGCTTGACAAACCTGTCCAAAATGAGAACAGGCCGTCACGCATCACAGCCACGGTGGGTGAGCGACATACAGCTTTGCTCACCCACCCAAATGGCCGTCAACTCCATCAGAATTGTTCCGTTACCGTTTTCGGCTGCACGAAGTTGAGGAGGTAGTCACCACTGCCCGCCTTCGCATCGGTGCCAGACATATTAAAACCGCCAAACGGCTGAATGCCGACCAAGGAACCTGTGCACTTGCGGTTGAAGTACAAGTTTCCGCACATCATGTAGCGCCGCGCATATTCCAACCGGGCGCGTTCACGGGTAAATACGGCCCCTGTCAGGCCATACTCCGTGTTATTGAAGACATCAATGCCTTCCTCAAACGATTTTACTTTACAAATGGCGAGCACCGGACCAAAAATCTCTTCTTGCATAATTCTTGCATCTGGTTTCGCATCGGCAAAGATGGTCGGTTGCACGAAGTATCCAACCTTGTCATCCGCAGTGCCGCCCAATACGAGCCGCGCCTCTTGTTTGCCAATTTCGATGTACTTCGTGACCTTGGCGAACGACTTTTCGTCAATCACCGGACCCACTGCAGCATTTTCAGCAGGCGCGCCGACTTGGAGCACTTTCGCCTTGGCCACGACCTTTTCAACCACTTCATCATAAACATCCTCATGGATGATGGCGCGGGAACCAGCCGAACATTTCTGGCCTTGGAAAGCGAACGCCGCAGCCACAATGGCTGACGCAGCCGCCTCGACATCTGCGGTTTCATCGACCACAATGCCATCCTTGCCGCCCATTTCGGCGATGACGCGCTTGATCCAACGTTGCCCTTCGGAGACACGGTGCGCGGTCTCGTCGATATGCAAGCCAGTTGTTTTGGAACCCGTGAAGGAGATGAAACGGACGTCTTTGTGGGCAACCATATAATCGCCAATTTCCTCTGGCGGACCAGGCACAAAGTTCAACACGCCAGCCGGAAGTCGGATTTCATTCATGATCTCGACAAACTTTGCGGCCATCACCGATGACAGCGGCGAAGGTTTGAGAATCACCGTATTGCCAGTGACCAAAGCAGCAACCGTCGTCCCTGTCAAAATGGCGAGCGGGAAATTCCAAGGTGGAATCACCGCGCCAACGCCGAGCGGCAGGTAGACCATCCGATTGTCTTCGCCCGGATATGGCACCAATTCCTTGCCTTTGCCCAATTCAATCGCTTGACGAGCGTAGAATTCCAGGAAATCGATGGCTTCATTGACGTCCCCATCCGCTTCATCCCAGTTCTTTCCGGACTCATAAATCTGCCATGCCATCAGCTCTGCTTTGCGGCGACGAATGACGGCAGCCGCTTTGACAAGGTACATCGCCCGCTCTTCAAACGTGGTCTGACTCCAGGAAGAAAACGCCTCATTTGCAGCCATCACGGCAGCGTCGATATGCGCTTGGTGCGCCTGACTGACATGGCCGATAATTTCCGCGTGTTTCGCTGGATTGACGGATTTTAGCGTGGTATCTGTGGTGATTTGTTTCCCGCCAATATACAACGGATAGGTTTTCCCAAATTCTGCTTTGACCTGTTCCAAGGCGGCCAACAACTTGTCCCGATGTTCGGCGACACCATAATCGATGGTTGGCTCATTGTGGTAAGGCATCAGTGTCAACTGGCATACCCCCCTAAAATTAGAATCTACAGCTTCTATCCTGCCAAAATTCTTGCCAAATGCAAATCTGAATCTTACGTCAAGCAGGAATGCGCCAGCGGTGACTCGAACCCCCTAAACTTAAACGTCCGATATGAGGAGTTGACCTGAAATTGAACGCACGCGAGTGGATTACACAGTTAGACCTTGCTCCCCATCCAGAAGGCGGTTTTTATCGAGAAACATATCACGCAAACCACTGGCTTCATGATGAACTGACGCTACAAACATATGATGGCAAACGAAGGACGGCGACATCCATTTATTTTTTGTTGGAAGGGCACGATGTATCCCGGTTTCACCGGTTAAAGTCTGATGAGTTGTGGTATTTTCACACGGGGAGCGCACTGACTGTGCACGTGATTGACCCAAAGGGGACATATCAGACGCACGCGCTTGGTCTGTCGCCCGCAGGGAAGCAAGCCCCACAGCTATGTATCCCCCGCGAGCATATCTTCGGTGCGACAGTGGACGACCCCGACGGCTTTGCACTCGTATCCTGTATGGTGTCGCCAGGGTTCGATTTCGCTGATTTTGAACTGTTTGATCGCGCTGTATTGCTTAAAATGCACCCACAGCACGAACAGATCATCAATCGACTGACAAAAGAGTAACTTTCCTTGGGTGAGGTGCGTTGCTACGCTTGTCCCAACTGTTTTTTCATGCGCACGTGCAAAATGCCTGCGTCGAGAAATGGCGTCTCGCTAATGGTCTCATAACCCAATTTTTGATAAAACCCTTCTGCATGGCATTGCGCATCCAAAATGGCCGTTTGAAATCCTTGTTCAGCGGCCATTTTTTCAATAGCGGCCATCACTTTACGACCGTACCCATATTTGCGATGCGTGGCCAACACCGCCACGCGTTGGATTTTGGCGGTATCTGCGTCGTACGCTTTGAAACGGGCTGTGGCCACAGCCGTACCGTCTTCATCGCGAATATAGAGATGATTGCCGACACCGAGCACGTCCTGTTCATCGATTTCCTCTTCTTCGGCAACGCCTTGTTCCAGCATAAACACGGCCCGCCGAACAGCCAGGTACTGCTCCAATTCCTGTTGTGTCTTTACATAAACAATCTGCATTCCGCCAACCTCCGACTGCGAATGATGTATAAGCATGCGCACTTCCATCAAAACGAGAAATGCGCCTGCATATTTTCTGGTGGAATACCGGCCCCCTGTAGGACCAAAAGCCGTATACGCGCCTTTTGCCCGTTGAGTCCGTTGGAAAAAATACAGCCTGCCGCGCGCAATTGCTTGCCACCACCTTCATAATCATAAACATCTTGGACATAACCATTGTAGCACCGCGAAACAATGACAATCGGCAAATGCCGCGCGCGCAATTGCAGTACAATGGGCAACGTCGCAGGCGGAATGTTGCCCGCGCCCATCGCTTCAATGACAAGTCCGTCGACCGGTGTATCCAGCAGCCATTTGAGCCACGCAGCTTCCATGCCCGCAACCATTTTGACAAGCTGTATATTCGCCAGTTTGGTTCTCGTCACAGCATACGTCTGCAACCGAGATGCGGGTTGGTGATAACTGACCCCGCGCGCCGTTACGAACCCAATCGGTCCATAGGACGGTGACTGGAATGTCGACACATTGCTGGTATGCGTCTTGGTGACAAAACGGGCCGCGTGAATCTCATCGTTGAATACGACCAAAGCGCCCCTGCCGCGACTTCGCGCATCCGCCGCCACGCGCATCGATTCGACCAGATTGATGGGCCCATCCGCCCCCACCTCATTGCTCGATCTCATTGCCCCTGTGATCACAATCGGTTTCTCCGTGTCTACGGTGAGATCGAGATAATACGCCGTTTCTTCCAAAGTGTCGGTCCCATGCGTAATGACCACACCGCTGATGTCGTCTTGTTCCACATATCCTTGCACGACCAGAGCCAACTTCTGCATCATCTGTGGCGTCATATGTGGACTGGGAACCTGAAATAGATCCACCATCTCACTCGCTGCGTACTGGCGCAACAGTGGCTCCAGATGGTGCAGCGGCTGTCCTTCGCCAATGCTGACGGCGCCAGCCTGTTCATCCAGCGCCATGGATATCGTTCCGCCTGTATTGATGACCACAACCTTGCCAGGCTGCGCTTCTCTTCTTTGCTCCACACGTATCCCCCGCATTCCAATATTCGTTCGCATCTCCCGAATTGGCCGCCACTAACGTTTGGGAAGTAACTCGTCAGACGTTATAATAATAGGCGACTTACATCCGTACATAATTTTGCATAGACACATTCGTCCGTGCGCAAAGCGGCACTATCTGCCCGGGAGGGACTACACCGTGACTCAACAACATTCCGTCGCGTTACACGACAACGTCGCGCGTCATCGCGTCTGGTTTCTCATCACCATCGCGCTTGGCGTGCTGCTGAATCCACTCAATTCATCCATGATCTCCGTGGCGATGACCCGGTTTCAACACGTCTTTCAAGTCGATTATACCAGCGCTTCATGGGTGATATCGTCATATTATCTGGCCAGCGCCATCGCTCAACCGATCATGGGCAAATTGGCCGATTTGCTCGGACGAAAAAAGCTCTTCCTTTTGGGGTTGGTCGTGGTGACTGCCGCCTGCCTGCTCGCGCCTTTTTCACCCAATTTCGCTTGGCTCATCGTCTTTCGTCTGCTGCAATCACTGGGCAGCGGCGCCATCTTTCCAGCAGGGATGGGCATCGTTCGGCAGTATATCACTGAACGTCAATCGCAGGCGCTCGCCTTCTTGGCCGTGTTCTCATCAGGGGCAGCCGCATTCGGTCCATCTTTGGGCGGCATTGTGATGCATATCAGCGATTGGTCGGGGATCTTCTGGATCAACTTCCCCTTCATCGTCGCCAGTTTCGTGCTTGCGCTTTGGATGCTACCTTCTGACAAACTTGCGAGACAAGGGCAACAACCGGCGGCTGGCCCGACAGATATCAAAGCGGTGATGAATCAAATGGACATCCCTGGCATCCTCTTGTTTGCCGTCGGCATCGTGAGCGCACTCATTTTCCTACTCTCTCTCATTGCCCAGGTTCGCTGGTGGGCCTTGCCAGTTGCAATCGTCGCGTTTGTGCTCTTTGGTCTGCGGGAACATCGCGCAAAAACACCTTTTTTAAGTTTTTCACTGTTTAAAAACAACATCCCCTTGAGTTGGGTATTGATTCAATTCACGGTCGTCAACATCATCTTTTACTCTGTATTTTTTGGGATGCCGTCGTATTTACAGGAAGTACGGCACGATGACACCCAACAAGCTGGCTTATTGATGCTGTTCATTGCAGGGTTCAGCGTCATCACCTCCCCGATCACAGGTCGCTGGGTCGCGAAATCCGGGTCGCGTCCCCCACTGTTACTCGCTGGTTTTTGCATGACCATCGGCAGCGCCCTATATTTGACCCTGCATGCGCAAACGCCAGTGTGGTGGCTCATCATCGTATTGTCGGTGCTCGGCTTGAGCAACGGATTTAACAATGTCGGTCTGCAGACCGCCCTGTTCAAAGTCAGCCCGCAAAATGTCATCAGCACCGCATCCGGTCTCTTTCAAATGGCTCGCTACATGGGCACCATCCTATCCACTGTGCTCTTGGGATTGTTGTTCGGCAATCAGTTGTCAACCGGCCAACTACACTTGCTTGGCATCATCCTGGCGCTGATTGGCCTGTGTGTCATCACGATGAGCTGGCGCCTGCCAAGACGAGCGTGACAGCCTTTCTTCTCGCCGTGATGTACGACAAATTGGGTCTTATCCCGTCAGCCAACCTGGCTTTGGGGATAAGACCCGTGCTTTCAGCATTTGAGTGCAGCCGATCAACCAAAGAGTGCCGCAATGTGTTTGCCTGTCAAAAGCGACGTCAGCCAAAATGTCAAGCTGACCAAACAGACAATGCCCAAGAAGGGCACTGCGATGCCAAGCCCAATGCTGATGAGCCAAATCGGCAAAATCAGCAAACAGGTCGGCAGAATTTTGCGAATGCCCACATAAAGCGCGGTTTTCATCGTCTGCCCCACAGACAAATTGGCTTGCACAGCAAGCGGCAACAAATAGATGGAACAACAGATGTAAATGAGCGCAAGGCTCGCGACCAATCCCAACATCAAGTACCCGAACAGGGCGTGCGCTTGCCCGAAATACCTCAGTTCCACATAGATGATGAGCCCGATCCCGAGCGTGGGAACGCCCATCATGTAGCTGCGGGCAAATTGTTTTTTCCACGCTTGAAAATATGGGCCGATGACGGCGCCATTTTCATCTCTTTTCCAGTCCTGGACGACCGCGTACGCCGCAAATGTGCTGGGAAACACCGTGATGATAGGCAACGACGTGATCAACCAAAGCAGATTTAAAACGACGATATTCGCGGCGATGGCGGCAACTTTGAAAAATCTGCCCAATGCCTGATGAACCATGATAGATACCCCCTCCTCCACATGTCCTCCAGCAACACTGTTTCTACCCTGTAGAGTACTTTGGCGCCGCCGCCATCCGCGATGCTGTGATTGACTGGCATTTACATGGCACTGCTGGGGCAGGACACGTCACGCATAACGGTCTTCATCCCTTGATGCCGGTGAGGTTGATGCCCTGGATAAATGTGCGCTGCGTCAAGAAGAACAGGATGATGATCGGCAGTGTGGCCATGGTGGAAGCGGCCATCAGCAGACCCCACTCGGTGCCATAGGAGCTTAAGAAAGATTGCAAGCCGAGTGAAATGGTGTACAAGGATTGTTTATTCAGGTAAATCAATGGACCTAAGAAGTCATTCCAGGCAAAGATAAACTGGAATAGGGCGACTGTCGCCAGCGCAGGTTTCGCTAATGGCATAATCACCTGCGCGTAAATCCGAAATTCAGTGGCGCCGTCCATGCGCGCGGCGTCCGAGAAGGACTCCGGAATCGTCATGAAAAATTGCCGCAACAAAAAGATGTTGAACGCGCTGCCAAAAAAGGCGGGCACAACGAGCGGCAAAAAGGTGCCTACCCAACCTAAATCCCGGAATAGGACGAACATCGGGATCATCACGACCTGAAACGGCAACATCATGGTCGCGAGCATGATGGCAAACAAGATATTTCGTTCTGGCCAACGGATTCTGGCAAAACCATAAGCGACGAGACTACTGGACAGCACCGTGCCGATGACGGTGAAGACGCAGTAAATCAACGTGTTGCGCAGATAAAGAAGAAACGGTTGAAAATGAAACGCGTCTGGGTAGTTGTGCCATTCAAATGGATGCGGAATCCAGACTGGCGGCCAGACAAATATCTCAGGACTCGGTTTCAACGACGTCGACACCATCCAGAACAAAGGCACCAAGAAAGCCAAGCTCAAGATGATCAACACACCATGTTTCACGATGAACTGCCAGACGTGCCTCGCACGTTTACGCGGTTTTCGCGAATGGTGTAGGACTGATTCATCGGAAGGATTGAAGCTCGGAACAGCCACACGACTACCCCCTTATCGTGAATATTCTGAAGAACTACCCCTGCGTTTTCAACGCTTGATTCGATGTTTGTTGAACCGAGGCCAGCGCTGCTTTCGCCGACTTTTGACCCTGTAACACGTAGTTCACTGCATCGCTTAAATTCTGCGAGAACAACTGCGTGACCGGCGTCACCGGCGTGATGCCATCCTTTGGATTCAACATCAGATTGACAAACGGTTTGCGAAGTGGATTTTGATTCAACCATTTTTGGTATGCAGGCTCTGCTGTCACTTTGGGCGACGGAGGAATCCAGCCGCCTTGTGGATCGCTTTTGGCCGCCCACGCCTCATTGTCGTAACCACTCAACCAGGTGATGAATTCCCAAGCCTGTTGCGGATGCTTGGCGCCCTTGGGAATTTCGTTGTAGTTGCCATTGATCCAAGTCACATCGGAATTTCCGCCAGGTGGAGCTGGCAATGGGACAACACCATAGTTCATTTTCGGATTGTACTGTTGAATCGTCGGAATTTCCCACATGCCGTTGATATAAAAGCCTTCCTTGCCCATGGAGAACGGATCCACCGAATTCGTTGTAAACGTTTGCAAATAGCCCGAAACTTGATCATACGGATATTTGCTGTAAGACGAAATCCATTGCATCAAACTCAAAGCTTGCGGATTATTTTCCATTTGGTATTGGCCGTTCTGAAACACGTTGACGTTCCACGTCGGCATCCATTGCTCATAGTTATTTGGATAAAAACCGATTTGCTGTACAGCGCCTTTTTTACTCATCTTCCACATCTTCGCCTGATCCGCGTCCAACTGTTGAATGGTTTTCGGTGGATCATTCGGATTGAGCCCCGCCTGTTTCATCAAATCCTTGTTGTAATACAGCATAAGTGAATTCATTGTCCAAGGAAGACCGTACAGCTTCCCTTTGTAAGTGCCCCAATTGGCGGCGACAGGATATAGCCAGTTGAGCACGTCTTTATACTTTCCGGTCATGAATTGGTTGAGCGGCATCAGGGCGTCCTTATCGGCGAATTGGCCAATATACGGCGACCACTCGGTAAAGACGTCAGGCGGATCGCCCGCTACAATCGCGGTCAACAGTTTCGTTTCACCATCAGTCGGGATCGAAAGCACGTTGACATGGATGTGTGGATGGGTTTTGTTGAACTGGTCGACAAGGGACTTGACGACATCTTCCCAATGGCCTGACCACATATTCCAGTAGGTCAATTGAACGACCCCTTGAGCTCCATTTGTGGACGCGCTGTTACTGCAGCCAGCGGCCCCGGCGACGAGCAACATGTTCGCAGCCATCAAAGTGACACGCTTAGACCATCCTTTCACAGCCGGTAGCTCCTTTCCCTTTTGAAACGCGTGATTGTGCTGGTTCGTGAATTACATCACGCCCTCGTGGTCTATCTATCCCCACCGTAGTACACCCATTTGGCGGAAGATCTGAACACCAGCACCGTCGCTGCCAAAATGACAATAAATAAGAGCCAGGCCATTGCGGAAGCGTAGCCGAAATTCAAATACTGGAACGCTTGACGATAGAGGTAGACGGCGTAAAACAGGGACGCGTTATCCGGTCCGCCTTGCGTCATGACATACGCCTGTGTGAAATACTGGAAAGAATTGATGAGGCCCATAATGACGTTGAACAAGATGACAGGGCTGATCATCGGCACTGTGATATGCCAAATCCGCCGCCATCTGCCGCACCCTTCTAGTTCTGCAGCTTCGTACAATTCCTGTGGCACACCTTGTAAAGCAGCAAGATAGATGACAATGGGCGCGCCGAGTCCCCACAGCCCCATGATGATGAGAGAGGGTTTGACCCACAGTTGGGAAAACAACCAGCCCGGCGCCGGGAGTCCCACTGCGCGCAAGAAAGAGTTGATGAGGCCAAATGACGGATTGAACAACCACAGCCAGAGCACAGATGAAGCCACAATCGGAACAACGCTAGGCAAATAGAAAATGGTGCGGTAAATGGATTGACCGTGCACCTTCATGTTCAGCAACAGCGCCACGGCAATGGCGAGCACAGTGGAAACGGGAACGGAGATGATGGTGTAGTACAGCGTGTTGTAAAGAGAGCGCCAAAACAAAGGATCATGCAAGAGACGGCCATAGTTGCCAAAAGCGATCCATTTTGGCGGAGACAGCATGTCGAAACTCGTAAAACTGTAATATAAAGATGAAAGAAATGGATACAAGGCAAACACCAAAAAGCCAATGGCCCACGGCGCAATAAACAACCAGCCGATGATTCGATTCCGTCGTACCCGCGGGTTACGCCCTGATTTGAACTGTGAGGCCTTGTTTTTGTCGGTCATTGTCAATGACAACCATATCACCCCCGTCTGATATCAGCCACAGGTGTGGCACAACTTAAGTCGACACCTCCCTTCAACTGGGGTTGAGAACCGTGGTAGTTTATTGACGGTTATTCTTAGATGTATATGCTGCGTACGCGTTTAAATCCCTAGCGTGTGTATTCTATTCCAGTGAAAAGACAAGGTTTTTGGAGACGGAGTGATATGAATGTCGACATAGATAACTGATCAATTGAAGATGACGGTGGAATGGATGTTCGCGCTTGTTTCTATTGAAAAATTAACTACAAAAAGAAAATAGAGGATGATTAACATGGTATACTTCGTTTGGCGGGATTCATCATAAGATGACTTCTCCTCGTTTGGTTCGACCACCTCTTTACGGCTCACTTATGTGGGCCAGATACGGCTCTTCTTTAGTTCTAGGAGTGAGCCGGGGAGGTGGGGTCATGAAGCGAATCTTCCGAATCAATGTCACGCCAGTACATATTGCTGGCCACCTCTGGTTCTTTTTTACGATACACACCGAGATCGTCTCTAAAGACGAATAAGCGGCAGCCCTGACCCGGCCACCGCTTACTCTTTGTCGTAACGCAGATCCGTAATCAGCGCAACGAATAGACCGTATCCGCTCATGAGCCTCTGTCCTGTTTGCGCAGGCAGGGCTCTTGTTATTTCTATATTATAACCATCTAACTTTTTATCCATGCAACAACCATAGCGTATTTGTGTGGAACGTGATTGCGCAAAGCTCGAACCACACTTGCCCGAGGCCAGCCCTGCCTAGCCGCTCGCTCAGCAAGATTTAGGCACGACTAAGCAAAATCAATACCAGGCCAATGCATCCAGATATTCTGCATGGGCTTCTGCCAATTTTCCCTGTCAAAATCTCCGTGCGTCAAGCGGAAGTAAAGCGCATAGCGCACATTCGGAGAGACATTCGGCGCATTTCCATGGGCCAACTGATAGTGCGCGAGCACGACATCTCCAGGTTCAACCATCAATTGCACGGGCTTAGGCATCTCGATTTTCGGCATGCCATCAAGCAGCGCCTCTGCGCCATGTTCCTGAAAATACGACGCAAACAAGCGATGCGTGCCCGGCCACACCGTAAAGTTTCCAGCATTTTCACAAGCGGTCTCACTGAGATAGACACCGACGAGCATGGTGAAATTTTGGATGGTCCCTTTCTGAACGCCATTGGTCGGCGAATACATGCCATCAATATGGCAACCTGGCGATCTCGGCGGATCTTCCATCCCCGGAAACCGCAGGGCGATTTGACCGCCGCGCACTGGGTGAACCTTGCCCTGTCCAAGTGCGCTCTGTGCGAGGTCCCAAGCGACAGTCTTGTTGAACATGTCTGTGATGACCGGAGATGATTGCAGTTCTGGACAGAAGGAACGCGCCCGGAAAATGTTCACATCTTCCGACTTCATGCCTTCTCCCACCGAATGATTAATCGCCCGCAATGCGGCATCCACCATCACCTGCGGAACAGCGCCTGGAATTTTGACAAAACCGTTTTCATAGATTTCGTGTTTTTGTGCATAAGACAGTTCCAAATCCAGTCCTCCCTCGTCAACGTACATGCAAAAATTGAAGTCTCACAATCGTCGTATGCAACCCACATCAAACTGTTTTTCAATCAAACGCACAATTTGAGACCTATGCATCGACAGGTCATTTCCTGTAACCGCTTACTAAAGTGTTTAAATGATTTCACCCGACACATGGCGTCTCTATGCCTCAGCAACAGCATATCACATGTGGCACTTGAAGCGTCCTACAAACGAAGGAGACTGGAAAACCGCCAGTCTCCTTCGCGCGATGACTATCCTAAAAATAAAGTCGATACCTGTGCGTGCGCCATCCGCGATGCTCCGATTGATTGGCATTTTCATGATGCTGTTGGTGCGGGATGCATCACGCATGGCGGTCTATTCCTCATCTACTCGCGCGCCTTGGCTTTCGCGCTCTTCCGGATGCAAAAGCGGTGACATCGTGTCGGTGTACTGGATACACAACTTATGTAGCGCACGTGTGCAACCCACATACAGCAATTTTGCTGACAACGCGGACGCATCGTAATGATTGGTATCCACATCGACCAACATCACGGCGTCAAATTCCAAGCCTTTTGCCAAATAAATCGGGAGAATTGAAATACCGCCCAAATACGTATTCTGTTTGGCGTCAATCAAATGCGCGTCTATTCCTGCTTCGAGGCAGGACTGGTGATACACATGCGCATCTTCTTCCGTCCTGGTCAAAAGCGCAACCGTATTGGCTTCCTGCTTCAACACGTGCAATTTATCAGCAGCCTTCTCCAGCCGCTCTTTCCAAGACACGGATTCGATCACGACCGGTTCACCGCTGCGAAACACAGGTTTCGCTTCACGGAATTGACGAAAACCAGCAATGATCCGGTTGGCAAACTCAATGATTTCGAATGTCGAGCGATAGCTGACATCGAGCTGAAAATAACCGCGCGCCTGTTCCTCGAACAGATCGAGAAAATCGCGCCAATCCGTGATGCCTTGATACGTGTGAATGCTTTGCGACAAATCACCCAAAATGGTAAATGCCTGACTCGGACAATGCGCCTTTAAGACCGCCAATTGAAAAGGAGAAAAATCCTGCGCTTCATCAATGACGACGTGATCGAACCGATCCCGTGGATCAACACCTTTGAGCGCGAGATGAATATACAAGAGCGGCGCCAAGTCTTCCATTTGCACTTCATGGCGAGCGCCACGCTTTTTGGGTTTCACAATGCTGTTGGTTGTCAAATCAGAGACGGTTTCCAGAAAGGTCTGATACAACCCAAGCGGCGTCAATGTTGGCCAGCGCTTTTCATACGCTTTGTAATGCGCGCTGCCAGTGCGCTTTAACGCCTTTTTATCGGCAACCTGCGCTTCCTTCACCGAAATTTCCATCCAGCGTTTGACCCGCGCCAACACCCTGTCTCGCCGTTGCGCGAGTGGGTAGTTGCCATATTCCGTCGTGAACCATTGGGCAATGGTCGCATACGGCAGCGTCATGCCTTCAAAGGCTGTAAAATCCTCGCGCGGCACCATGTCGGTATGAAACGTCCGAATAAACGCTTCCAGTTGCTGCATAAAACCGAGCGTCCCTTTTTTGTGCACCTCTTCGTATTCGTTTTGCCTGACACCATCGTCTTTCATGCCAAACCAGTCCCTTAAACGATGGCTCTGATCTACCAACCCCACTTCGTAGTCGAGCACGCGCAAGGCCCAATTGGCGAACGTGGTTTGTTGAATGCCGCCGACCCCAAGCTCCGGCAACACTTCGGAGATATAATCGACAAACATCGAGTTAGGCGCAAAAATGACCATGCGCTCCGCACGCAGCCTATCCTGGTGCTGATATAGCAAATAGGCGAGTCGATGCAGCGCAACCGTTGTCTTACCACTGCCCGCAACCCCTTGAATCACCACTGCGTGATTGCGTTCTGCGCGAATAATATCATTTTGTTCAGCCTGAATGGTAGATACGATGTCGCGCAAGCGGCTGTCTTTGTTATCAGCCAAGCGATAGAGGAGGAATTCATCGGTGACTGGCACATCGTCCTGACCTTCAACATAGCTGTCAACCACACGCTGTAAAGCGCCATCACGCACCATGATATTGCGCTTCAACAACACGGTTCCGGAAATGGTGCCATCTGGCGCTTCATACGCAGCTTCATTTCCCTGCCCTGTAAACGAGTAAAACATACTGGCGGCTGGCGCGCGCCAATCCAGCACCAGTCTATCCCCGGTATCTGGGTCATCTACCCCGCGCTTGCCAATATACAGTTGCTCGCCCTCAGTCCGACCTGTTTCGGCGAAATCAAGCCTGCCAAAATACGGTTCTCGTTCGGCAAACCGAAGATTGCGCAAGCGTTCGCGCAGCAAACGCTCGACCATCGTTTCGGCCACTTCATCTGCCGTCTGCGCTTCGTCTGCATCATCTTGATCGTCAATTTCGAGAAGAACCGTACCGTCTTTTGTGAGCTGACTGCGAATCTGTTCGAGGACGTACTGTAAATGGCTCGCTTCTTCCTGAAGTGGATCCGACGGGGTAGAATCGAAAGATCTCGATTCCATCATTAGATACCTCCAGACCTGAGTCATTCGTGAAGATTTAGAATAACACAATCAGGGTCGGAGGTAAACAAATACTTTATATCAAGCATGTGTCATGCATCTCTGCTCCGATTTGGCGCTGTGCGCTTCACTATCATGGATTTAAGTTGACAAAAGTGTATGGTAATTTTGATTTGAGTCCATTTCGAGCGGACAGCCACTCATGGTTTGTGTTTGCCGAAAACGTTCAGAATGATAAATGACTACTTTAACGTCTAAATAGGGGGATAACAATGAAAATATCAGGCGTCATCACACAACTGCGAACCACGGACCTCGAAGGTTCTATACGCTTTTACACCGCGCAGGCGGGTATGGAACTCGCATTCCGCCATCAGGATTTCTATGCTGGTATTCGTGCAGGCAACCAGGTCTTCCATCTCAAGCATGTAGACGAGCCGGATCCTTCTATCGCCTACACACGCGAGGGTGAACACTTCCATCTCTACCTGGAAACGGACGATGCAGTTGCCACGGCCGAAGCACTGAAGGCCCGTGGGGTGAATCTGGTAAAGGACGTGCATAAGACACCCTGGGGCACAAGGGAATTCGTGATTGAGGACGACCAAGGACACACACTATACTTCGGCGAAACACGATAGGGTGCACGAGGAGAAAGAAGGGCACTTGAAACCAACTTCAAAGAATGGGATTTCGGCAACAATCTCCCCTCTCTCCAAAAACCTATGGAAGATGATGAACGTTACATATGGCGACATGTGAAAAATTGGGCCTCACTGAAAATGGGCGCTGAGATCCTGAATCAAAAGCTGCGCAGCCAGTTGATGCCCTTTATTGTTGGGGTGGTGCGCATCACCAGAGAGGTCAGCAATCTTCAAGTTGTGGCTGGCAATATCGTTTTTCATCTGACTCAATAAATCAAAAGCATACACATTGGGATTGTTCATCTTTCGAACTAGTTGAATCTCGTCCTGTGCGTACATATCCTCTTGCTTCTCATACGTGTACGCAAACTCTGTCGCTGGTGGTGTTACCACAAGCACCAGCGCATGGATAGCCAGCGCATCCTTGATTTCCTGATTTAGATATTCATTGAACTTGGACAGCGGGGTCTTTGGCAAGACATCGTTCAACAGCCCCCATGAAATGACAACCACCTGCGGATGAACAGTAGACAGCCATTTCGTGTATCGATTTTTGTATATTGTAGAAAGTTGTGTGCTATTGGCCCCGTAAATGGCTTTGTTGACGTAGGTGTCGTGAAAGTGCTTAAAAGTGCGCTGCAAATAGCCGTTGTCATTTGTAGCCTTGTCACCCAGCGCAATGGAACCGCCGATTCCCATTACAGTAAGGTGGCTCAGTTGCACCTTCTGGTGCGGCTTAGTCGGTGTAGATCCTTTGGAATCCGGAGTGCCGCATCCTGACATGACCCCCAGCACGGACAGCGCGAGGGCGCTAGCGACATACTGACGAATTTTTCTCATGAGCGTTTCTCCTTGTTCAGCAATGACTTGTGATGTAGTTTATCATTCCCCCTCATTTTACGCCTAGACATCCTCGGAACAAAAAGAATTCATTGAACAAGGTCTCCACTGGCATTTATCGTAACGATGACAGCCAGCCTTGTCGCCCGCAGAAGTAAGAGTCCCTCCGTAGGTTTGCAGCCACAGGGGGACTCTATTTTTTCTTAAAAGAGCGCCATCTAAGTCATCTGATACTACGCGATGCCATAGAGTTCTAGGTCAGCCAATCTCGTGACACCGTCTGCGCCTGGGTCGATCACGGTGAGGCGTGCATAACGCGCTTTCACTGGGTCGAGGTTGACGTCTATCGCCGCTTTTTCGTTGCCGGTTTGCTCATCAACGAGTGTCCAATCTTTGCCGTTTAAACTGACTTCAAGTTTCAACGCCACAGTATTCAGCGATGCATCCATGCCGGAGAATTCCGCATTTTTTAGCGTATACCGCGTCAAGCTATATGCTGCGCCAAGGTCAAGCGACACCCAAGCCCCCGGATTTTTCGATGACCAGACATTGTCGCCGCTCGGTGAACCATTGATGACTTTGGCCGGATGACAAGTACTGTCGCTCGCTGTCACTTTGACATCTGGTGACAGCGCTAAATTAAATGGCACCCCATTCGCCTCATTATGCAGCGCAAAGAAATGATCAGCGCGGACGAACTCAATCTTTCCAGGTTGGAGATCTTCAAAGCGTTGCTTGAGTTCCGCCAAATTCTCCGCTGTCATTGACCAGGATACACCCTGCCCACTAAGGAACAACGGCTTTGTTCCATCAAATGTGGCGATGGCCTCTTTCATGTGATTGTAAATATCATCGCAGGTTTCAGCGTACGCCGGATAATTCGGCGCAAAGGTCAATTTATTTTGCTCAACATGAATTTTGAGTGCGGCTGGTTTGCGGAACCAATCCTCCAGCGTCACGCCGTATAATGTGCGACAGTGCGTCGCGTAGGCGTCAAAGTGAATTTCCCGCAACACATCCCAGACGGTGATGACGCGAATGCCGGTTTTGGCTAAATACTGCTCGGAAAATTTGGCGTACGCGTTCGCAAGCTCCCCATCTTGCAAATAGTAAACTTCATTATGTGAATCATAGATTAACGCATAACCGAGACCGGACGGACCAGAGCACATACAGTCATTTTCTGTGATGGTGTCGTAGTAGTAATTCAACAGACCAGGCCCGATATCTGCGAGGCCGGGGCTGATTGTCCAGTTGATGGGGATGGTACCGCGCTTTGGATCACGCCATAAGATGCTCATGTGGTGCTGGCAATACTGAACGTTATCACCGTCACTTAAGAAAATCGCGATGTAAACTTTATTTTCAAGCCTTTGCTTTTTCGGTACAGTTGGAATGCGCAGAATGTGGCTCATGCCAGCATATACTGTTGCGTTGTCATAATAATCGGAGGGGATGGTGGATATGCCATGACGCGTGCCCGCGCCGATTCCGGAACGCTCCTCCGGCCACCACCCCAGCAAGATGCTCTCCCCCGCGGTCATGTCGTCCAAGAACCGGTGTAACATGGCCGCTTCCTCGGGAATGCGCGCATCAAGCCAAACGACAGCTGCGCCCACAGCAGCAGCCATATCACGTATGTATGCGTGGTGAACCACTGGATCGACACTGACCATGACACGCTTTGTGCATCCCTCCCAGTATGTGTCATACATGTATTGGTACATCTCCACGTGATTTTCAAATTGAAGCGTTGTCAAATCAACCAGAATTTTCAGCTCAATCCCGTTCGCGGCGAACGCTTGGTAGAATTTCACGTCTACTGGCAGCAAATTCTGAAGGCCAGCGATGGTGCCAGCGAGGTTGACCATATGGGGCGAACGTTCCCCATCATATACCACCACGCCACCAAATTCATGCTGATATTTCGCGATAAATGCAAAAACGTCGGTGGTCTTCTCATTGCGATGGAGGTGTAGGGCAGTCGGCCAATGGTCTGCCCCTTCTTCTTTTCCCTTGATGCCATTCAGAAAAATGCGCGTTTTCTTGCGATTGATAAGTCCCTGCATGACGGTCAACGTATTTTTGACATCGTCCGGCTGGTGATAAAGTGTAAAGGTATCCAGTTCCTCCGGTGTCGCAAAAGATGGCAACGCTTGTCCATCCGGCCAGTTCATACCCTCATTGAGGGAACGGTATGGCTGCCAACCGACAAATTGATTTTCCCTGTTCATGTATCACACCTGCTGTTCACATTTGAATTTTGGTCAGCTATTTGGCGTCGTTGATCGGTTCATCGCACTAAAAAGCAGACATCATTGTTTTGCCGAAGAGCTATACCCTCTCTGGCTCATGCAAAATTTTCAACTTGACGCCCATGGCTGCCTACTGGACACAACCGACTCGCCACGATCCACAGCTTGATGGATAAGAAGCGAAAGATAGTGATCCTGCGACGCCTCTGCGACACTATAAAAGGCGGGGCCGCCTTTCACATAAGCGTCCATTTTCTTCAGACAAGTAGCCACAGCAATTTCATCGTCGCTCAAGCGCCCGGGAATGAATTCATTTTCGTAAAGTGACTCTGCGCCGAGTGAAATGCCTTTGAGATAGAATCCCTCTAAATTCCCGTCGTGCCCGGCGTCCTGTCGATGGAGCCTCGTTGCAACTGGAGAGCCAGTGTCGGTCAGATACTTCACTTCAAAATTATTGATTTCTCCTCGATCACCACGAATCAACATGCGAGGTGACCGGATCCAAGAAAAATATTGCTGATCTGTGAAATCGTAAACTGCCAATTTGTCACCAAAGCGCAACGTTGCCACAACTTGTTTCGAATCTTGCAATCTCAAATCCTTTGGCGGACCGTCTCTATCTGGACTTTGCACGATGGGCGCATGATGAGCAAATGCATGAATCGTCGCATCCTCATAGCCAATCCCCAAAAAATTTCTAAGCAAACTCACCCCATGATAGTCGTGCGCAACAGAAACTTGGGCTTGTTGAACCGCACCCATCCTGCCGGATTTAACCAAACTCAATCTTGCTGCATGGCTTGGTTGAAAAATATACTGTTCAGCAATCTGAACCTTCCAGTCACGTTGCAGCAAGCGGTTGAATGCAATCAATTCAGGCAAATCTTTGGCGGGTGGCGTTTCACAGAGTACAGGAAACCCCTTTTCACACAGTTGCACGGTGATCTCTGGCGCAACCTCGCGCGGCACGCTGACCACGACAAACGAAGCATCGACGTGATCGATTAAATCTTGAACGGAGCGGTATGTTGAAACTCCCCAGCGCCGTTCGAACGCCTGTCCTTTCGCTTCATCGCGTACGACCATGCCCGCAACGCGAAACATCTTGGGCAATTGCTCTGCAATTCGCAGAAAAAACGCACTTCTCCAGCCTGAACCCACGATTGCAAACGTTATCATGAACTACACCTCCATGCGCTCCGCATATGTGTATGGTATCACCAATGGAAATAGAGACGTGATGAACTTTCAAAATGAACTGTATTCTGGCACCTTCTAAAAAAGAAAACGGCTAAACAGGGTTGTAATGAAGAACCTTTTTAGCCGTTGATTTTTGCATTGTCATCTCTTAGGACACACAGTCCGTTACAAACATAATAAGGATACTTCTCTTCCCTAAAAACACCGCCAAAAAATTCATATCCAGTTGCGCTTTCGAAACGCGCGCACCATCCAAAGGCTCAGGCCGACCATCACAGCCGCAATGACGAGCGTACTCCACCACGATTTCTGCCAAGGCAATGGCACGTTCATCCCAAAAATACCCGTGATCAGCGTCAATGTCGCCGTCAAGGTGGTGATGATGGTCAATACGCGAATGGCTTCGTTCGTTTTGGCCGTTCCGTACGACGAATAAGTTTCCAGCGCGCTACTGACGAGATCGCGAAAAACTTCTATCGAGTCGGAAACGCGTTCCAGGTGATCCGTCAAATCCATGTAATACGGCAAATTTTCTTTGCGTACGTCAAACGTGTAGCGCGTGCCGATGTTGGAAAATATCCGCCGTTGCGGCGCGATGGCGCGGCGCATCATGACGATGGTCCGCTTCAGGGAGAGAAATTCCTCCGTGATGGCCAACGCCGGGTGCTCGTAGATTTCTACTTCCAGTTCATCGATACGGGCTGAAATCCGCTCCATTATCGGAAAATAGGTATCCGTGATCCCGTCGACAATGGCGTATAAGAGATAATCCGGCCCCTTCGTCATGTAGTGGGGTGTCTTTCGAGAAACGTCGGCGATACGCCCAATGGATGCAATCGGCTTTTTGTGCACGGTGACCACATAATTCTTGCCCAAAAATACATTGAGCTCCTCACTCGTAATTTCCGGGTCGCTGTCCTCGTTATAGCGCAATGCATGTAGTTCGAAAAAGTCATACCCGTCGTAACGGTCCACCTTCGAACGAGGGGAATCGTAAATACAGTCCTCAATCGCCAATGCGTGAAAGGAAAACATGCGGCCTAGCCACTGCAAATCACGCGGCTGCCAATCAAACAAATCCACCCACAGGAGATTTCGTTCGTCGGCGAGCAAACGCTTCACTTGGGTCAAATCCACATCATGGTGCATAATTTCATTTTCATGTTCATAAAAGTAGGTCTTAATCATCGGAATTCCTCATTTGACCGTAGGTTCATTCGCACAGATGTTTTGCCAAGCGCTGTAAAGGGACATGTGAAACTCCATCAGGCTGAATAACATAAGAGGCTTTTTTCACATTTCCCCTAAGTGATAACACAACAACGCGCCCTCTTGAATATATACGACGAAGCCCGTTACGGCTATCCCCCACAGTTATTCCCCTTATTTTAACTGTTCATTTGATCCGCTATGATTTTCTCAATGCAAATCGCTGCGGTATTGCGCGCGCAACTGTTTTTTCGCAAACTTGCCGACGCTTGTCTTTGGAATCTCATCCACAAAGACGAAAGTATCCGGCACCCAGAACTTTGCGACCTTCTCCACCAAATATGCGCGCAAAACCTCACTGGTGACATGTTCACGTTTGTCTGCTCGAACCACGACGCAGGCCAGCGGTCGTTCTTGCCACTTCTCGTCGGGTACACCGATGACAGCCGCTTCCACCACATCTGGATGCGACATCAAAACGTTCTCCAGGTCCACCGAAGAAATCCATTCGCCGCCGCTTTTGATGAGGTCCTTCGTCCTATCCACAATTTGCATATAACCATCTTCGTCGACAGTCGCAATGTCGCCCGTGCGAAACCATCCATCCAAAAATGCGGCTTTCGTCTCCTCTGGCGCTTGATAGTACGAATCAATCACCCAAGGCCCGCGCAACAGCAGTTCCCCGCGCGTGACACCGTCATGCGGCACCGTATTGCCTGCCTCATCAACCAGCTTCATTTCCAATCCTGGCACCAACAGTCCGGTCTTCGCGCGAATATCATACACCTCATCGCCTTGTAGCGCCGCATACCTCTTCTTCGGATAATTGACAAATGAAACAGGGCTTGTCTCTGTTTGCCCATAACCTTGGAAGAGTGTCACACCAAGCTCCTCTTGATACGCCTTGGTCAAACTCTGCGAAAGTGCAGCGCCACCTGACAGCAAGAGCCGCACATGGCTGAAGTCGTAGTCCTCGCGGTGTGCGCGGACATGCTCCAGCACGCCCATCCAAACGGTTGGCACCCCCGCGCTAAACGTGACTTTCTGCTGCTGAATCAAATCAGCCAAATCTGCAGGCGTCGGACGCACCCCTGGCATGACAAGCTTGGCGCCCGCCCAAATCTCCGTATAGGGACGCCCCCAGGCATTGACGTGAAACATCGGCACGATGGGCATCGTGACATCCCGTTCGTCTACAGCGAGCATACCCGTCATGCAGGACAGACAATGTAGATAAAGTCCACGATGGGAGTAGATAACCCCTTTGGGCTCCCCTGTTGTCGCGGAAGTGTAGCCGAGAATCGCCGGTGTATGTTCATCAAAGTCCGGGAATTCATATGTGGTTGCATGACCCTGCAAAAACGCCTCATAACTGATGGCGTTCGGTAGAGGCACATCCACGGTCAGCGAATCTGTCAAAATCACGTATCGTTCAACCGTATGCAAATTTGCCGCAAGCGGTGCAAACAGCGGCACCAAATCCTCATCAATAAAGAGGATTTTGTCCCTTGCATGATTGATGGTGTGAACAATCTGTTCAGCAGATAATCGAATGTTCACCGTATGTAATACCCGCCCAGAGCAAGGCACGGCAAAATATAGTTCAAGGTGGCGATGGTGGTTCCACGCGAAGGATGCGACATGCGTTCCCGGTTCAATGCCCCATTCATCCAAAGCGTGAGCCAGTTGAGCGATACGCGCCGCCATTTCCAGGTACGTATACCGCTTCATTTTTGCCCCTGTTTTTGTGACAATTTCCTGATCCGAAAAAACGGTCGTCGCTCGATACAACACGGACTTGAGCAACAAGGGAAAATCTTTCATTCAATAATCACGCTCCCTAGGGAACTTGTGAAAAAATTTTCTATTTGTCATCCAATCTGATGGATTTTCACAAGTCTCCTAGACACGGTTGCAAATTCTGCACCATATGTCAAATCACCGTTCGCTGGCATAGCTGTGACGTTGGAGGAATCAGTCATCACGCTTGACAAGTTCGCCAATTCGTTCAATTATAATCCAAGTTATATAGACATAGAGACTGTGGTTAAGTTACGCAAGTATGACGTAACAAAAAGGATGGTCACATTGAAATTTACGGACACCTACTTCTTTCGTTGTGCAGATAATCCTTATATCCGTTTCCCCAAACCCTGGGACACTTACACGACCCTTCCCTTGTCCGTCCCGATTTCCGAATGGCTGTGTAAAACACGACTGACCCCGAACCAAATATCTGTCATTTCATTGATCATCGCCATTTTGTCCGCAGCCGCTTTTTATATTGGGACGCCGTGGTGGCTTGTCATCGGCGCATTGCTCTTTCAACTGTCGTACATCCTGGATTGCGCGGATGGGTATAAAGCAAGAAAAAACAAGATGTCGTCGAAACTCGGCCATTGGATAGACCACACGTTTGACGAGATCAAAAAACCGATTCTGATGATTGGTCTCTACTCAGGGCAAGCAGCGCACGGCCCGCTACCGACTTGGGCCTGGATTGGCGGCTTTTTGTACCTGTTCAGCCGCGTGCTCATCAAAACCGACAGCACGGTCAAAAAGGCGCCGTCAGCAAGTGAAAATGAAGCGCGCAAATTGGCACAAACAGCTGGCTCCAACATGTTGTTGACCCCGCGTCAACAAACGTTGTTCCGCCATTTCGGCATTGTCACCTTGTTCACGTCCATTGAGGCGCAGGCCCTGGCGTTTGTCGTCGGCCCCATCTGCCAAGTGCCCATGTTGGGCTTTTTTGTCGCTGGCGTCCTATCCATTGCCTGGGTATTGACATTCGATGGCGTGCTTTACTGGCGACGCGCATTGCGTGAAGATGCGCAGGCAAAACAAGCGCGTTGATGCCATCATTGTCTAATTATGCCTATATTGCCACAGCGCCATCCATGACGTTTTGACGGAGTGCGATATGATGATGACGTAAAATAGCTTGGAATCCTGCGAAAAGGAGGTGTCTGCCTGTGCGCGCCTTGTTACGACTACAACTTACTGTAGTGACGCTTGCCACCCTCATGGTTGCTGGCTGCGCCTCACCGACAGCAAAATCGGACTCTCCGTCAGGAAAGGGCGACGCGCAACTTAAAGTCGGCACAAGCCCGAAAAATACAGCTTCTGGCGCTGTGGGAACCGCCAAAGACAAAACATCTGACGCGCACAGTTTCACAGACATCGTCCAAGTTGTCGGCACACACATTCAAATGCTGGACCATGGCAACGGATATGCATGGGGCTATCACGGCAATGATTTTCATCTGTTTCACACGCACGACAACGGCGTATCCTGGCAGCCCTGTCCACTTCCTGCCCTGCCCACCTACGCATACGACGAAGAAGGGCCAGGAAACAAAAACGATGTATCTGTGACGTTTGCCAGTGATAAGACAGGTTGGCTCACTTGGGTGAGCAATGCACGCTTGCATGTCATGCGTACAACAGATGGTGGAACAACTTGGAAGGAAAACGATGTGGCGATTCCAGCAGAGATCACCAACATCGGGCAGTTGCAGTTTGTTTCTCCGCAACAAGGGTGGATGCTGTTACTCGGTGACAAATCGACAGGCGCAGCCGCCAAGTACCTCTATGAAACCCAAAATGGAGGTCATAGCTGGAAGGAAGTAAACAGTTCAACACTTGATTTGCCGCACAACGGCGATAGTGCCATCATGCGCTTCAGTTCCGATGGCAAACATGGAACTTTAGTCAGCACCAACTCGTTTTCCCAGCAACCATTGACGATTGAAACGACCAATGACGCAGGTGCGCATTGGCAGAATGAGGCGGTGACGCTGCCTACAACGCTGGTGAACCAGACGTTGGCATACGCGACCATCCCGCCTGCACCTAACAAGAGCCAGGTTGCCAACGCTGTTGCTGTGACCGACAGTGCGCTAGGTCTGCTATTGTTTCAACGTGATGCTCAAGGACAATGGCAGCCGCAAACGACATCTTTACAACAGGTGCAAGCTTGTACATGGCTCTCCGTGCAGGTTGGTTTTGCCCTAGAGCATAAAGACAGTCACTATCTGCTCTATGCAACCAATGATGCTGGTCAGTCCTGGTATCAAGCGGGCAGTGTGCCAAACGATCTACTGGCGGATCACATGACAGTCCTGCAACTAGACATGGCCGACACACAAACGGGTTGGTTGTTGTTGCAAGACAGTCACCTGCATCCAGTTCTGCTCGAAACGACAGATGGCGGACTGCATTGGACCCAGCTGTAATCGCGCTGCGGTCGATTTATCAATCGACAATGACAGCGTGAAAACAGATGGCCATCTGATCGATAAACACATCGTGATTGCCCGTAAATGTCGCACAGCCACGTCGATGTACGACCGTTTGAAAGCCTTCGTCATAAGCGCCTGCAGCCGTCAAGAAATCGCAAATATCTGTACAGACGCCAGTGATATGCACTGTATCCACGCCGCGTCTGCGCAGCGCTTGCGCGAGGTTTGTCCCGTAAAAGGCGTTGTAGCTGGCCTTCTCCACATAAATCACATGCGCATCGTCTTCTACTTTCCGATACCAATCCTGGAGTTCTCCATACAGCTCATGGCCCCAACTTCCTGCTACGTTGTGCGGTGGCCATTCGGCAAAATGCGCGTCATTGACATGATGTGTGTCCATACAAATGGCGACTGGCTGGCCCTGACCGTGCATGACTTGCGCGAGATTGACAATGTAGGGCACAATCTCCTGAGCTGCGGCGCCCGCCGTGAGACTTCCGTCATCTGCCACAAAATCGTTCGACATATCGATAATCAGTAACGCTTCGGTTGCCATCTAGGCACACTCCATTTCCATTCATCCAGACTGTACTTCTCTTGATTGCACCTGAAATGTTTACGCTGACTCTATCTTAATCCTTTTCACGTTGCATCGCACGAGTCGAGTAGACAAGGCTGCGTCAGGCGCTTCGACGCGCGGCAGCAAGAAGCGTGGAAAGTCTAACTGAACAACGGACAGGACACGCTGTCAGCGTGGATGTAAGGATGGGCTTGAACCTGCCCGCACAATCCTGTACCATGCTAACGACAAAAGAAGACCGAGGAGGATGACCCGTGCGTTTACGCCAAGCGGGACGTCTGCCAAAATGGCAGGAACAAGGCGCGCCCGTGTTACGGGATGTACGTCAGGATGACATTTCACAAGACTTAGCGTCTATTACGCGCCCAATCTATCTGGAAGTGGGTTGCGGCAAGGGTGGCTTCATTGCGCAGATGGCAGCGCGCCACAAGGACGCTTTTTTTATTGGCGTCGACAAAGTTTCCATCGTCATCGCCAAAGCGGCGGCAAAGGCGATCGAACATGAATTGGACAACGTCCTGTTTATCAATGGAGATATTGAGGAAATCGCCGCAAAACTGTCTGGCAAACAGGTGGAGCGGATTTTTCTGAACTTCTCCGACCCCTGGCCGCGGCGACGCAACCATATCCGCCGTCTCACAGCACCGCAAAAACTCGAATGCTATGAAACATTGTTGGCGCCTGGTGGCGTGATCGAACAAAAGACCGACAACAGTGAGCTTTTTGAGTGGTCAGTGACCGCGTTTCAAGCAGCTGGCTGGCAATTGATGCGCGTTGAACGCGGTTTTGCGCCAGGTGAACCGGATGATGGCAGCATTTCCAGCCAATTTGTCCAAACCGAATACGAACAGAAGTTTCGTGCTCAGGGCATTCCCATCAACTATTTGCGCGCCGCTGCGCCGCAAAGGTAAGTTTGCGCAGATTCGCCAGCGCCGCTTTGTCTCCCTACAAGCGTCATACGCCCACAAAAAACAAGCCAAGGTTGCATACCCGCCGTCCCGGTGGGCGCAAACCTTGGCTGCAGCTGACAAAACCAGACGTTATTTGTGAAACGCGCTGGAACGGAAGGCCACCATTTTGATGTCCATCATGTCCTGCATCGCGTAACGAACCCCTTCACGACCAGTCCCACTTTCTTTCACACCGCCGTAGGGCATCTGATCCACTCGGAACGTCGGCACTTGGTTGATGAGCACAGCCCCCGCTTCGATTTTGCGGCTGGCTTCCAAGGCGTGATCGAGCTGTTTGGTAAACGCGCCAGCGTTCAAGCCGTATTTGGAGTGGTTGGCCTTCGCAATGGCTTCCGACCATGTTGCAAATGGCTCCACGAGCACGATGGGGCCGAACGCTTCCTCAGTGCGCAGTTGCGTATCTGCCGGAACGTCCACCAGCACCGTCGGTTCGAGCACCCGGCGCTGAAAGTGACCGCCAGTGACGACTTTCGCCCCTTTTTCCACTGCACTGTCCAACCACTGTTTCAGCCTGTCCGCTGCAGCTTGGTTGATCAAACTGCAAATGTCGGTTTTTTCGTCGAGCGGATCGCCAATACGAAGGGCAGCTGCCCGTTTGGCCAGCATTTGCGTAAATTCGTCATAGTGACTTTGATGGACGTAGACGCGTTGAATGGAAATGCAAACTTGCCCGTTGTAGGTAAATGCGCCTTGCACAGTCTCATCGGCAATCTGCTCCAATTCAGACTGCTGAAAACCAGCGTCAATCAACAGCGGTGAGTTAGAACCCAGTTCCAACGTCACTTTGCGCAGCCCCGCTTGGGCGCGAATCAGTTTGCCGACGCGCGGACTGCCTGTAAATGTGACAAAAGCGACGTCGGGATGGGTTGTCAGCGCTTCGCTTAATTCTTTGCCATCGCCGGGAATGATGTTCAACACGCCGTCTGGCAGTCCTGCATCTTTAAATAGTTTGGCCAAGACCAACGCGGACAGCGGCGTTTGCTCGGCAGGCTTGAGCACGATGGTGTTGCCCGCCGCAATCGCCGGTCCGACCTTGTGTGCCACCAAGTTCATCGGAAAGTTAAACGGCGTGATGGCGGCGACGACACCGAGTGGGCGCTGGATTGTATAGGCCATGTAACCTTCACCGTTCGGCGCGGCATCCAACGGGATGGATTCGCCGCGGATATCCCTGGCCGCTTCCGCCGCAAAACGGTACGTCTCCACGGTTCGGTTCACTTCGCCCTTCGCGGCGCGCATCGGTTTTCCCGCTTCACGGGCGATGGTTTCCGCAAGTTCATCGCGGCGATCTGCAATCAGTTCAGCGACGGATCGCAAAATGTGGGCGCGTTGCCAAGCTGGGGTCTCGCGAAACGTCAAAAATGCTTCCTGCGCAGCCTGAATGGCATCGTTGGCCTGCGCCACCGAAGCATAGCCAATATGTGCAATATCCTCTTCGGTATGTGGGTTTTCCAGCGTCACATAACGCTGTGCTTTCACCCACTCGCCGTTGATCCACAATTGCGTTTCTGCTGCCATGCGCTATCCCTCCAAATGTTGGATCCCTCGATTTCCGTCCGCACGTTCAATGGATTGTCGTACACAGCCAAATTTTGCGCATTGGCGCACATTTTATGAGTGTATCTTCATTGTTTCTTTGTCGATCCGGCGGCCAAAGCCGCTTCACACACCGCTTGCGCGACGCAGGCGTCCGCTAAGGTCGGCACAGCGTACGGGACGGTCTTCCCCTGCACCCGCGCGCAAAACGCAGCAAGTGCAGTTGCGTGTAAATTCAAGAGCGTACTTTGTGCGAACTTGGCCGTAAAAATATCCGCATGTTGGTTTTTATCGAGCGTGATCGGCGCGATATTCGGTTCATAAGTATGGAGCGTGACGCCTTGATACATATCGAGCGGCAGCCGCAGCACGCCTCGCTCACAGACAATGGTGAGGCTGTCCGTCTCTTCGCCGTAGTGCACGCGCGAGACCTCAATGGTGCCTACAGCGCCGGACTCGGTGTGGAGCGTGATGCTCGCCCAGTCGTCGACATCGACCGCCTCCATGCCAGCAGCACCCGCTCTAGAAGGAATAAACGTGCGTGTCTCCGCCGCGACGTGGGCGACTTTGCCGCAAAGCAGGTGGATGAGGTCGATGATGTGGATGCCGAGATCCATCACTGCGCCGCCACCGGACGCCTGCTTCTGCAAGCGCCAGGACATCGGGCGCGCCGGATTGAGATAGCCGCCGTGCAACAATTCGCCGCGAAAGGTCAGCACCCGCCCGAGTTGCCCTGACAAAAGCCACTGTTGCGCCTCCAATACAGCCGGATGAAAGCGATAAACCAAGGCCACCTGCTCCACCATCTGCCGCGTTTGCGCCAGTGCCACCATTCGCTCGGCTTCTTCCAAGCAATGACTGATGGGCTTTTCACAGTAGACAGCCCATCCTTTTTCCAGCGCCAATTCGAATGGCGCAAAATGGAGGTCATTGGGCGAAGCGATATCGATGGCGTCAAGCGGACGCTCATGCAGATCAGCCAAGCGATCTGTCACATGCGCAAACGCGGTGCTGGCCTGTTGCGCCGCGTTGCTTTGCATATCCCGGACGACCGCTGTATCCCACAGTACAGTTGGACCGCCGTTTGCAGCCAGACTCAATTGACTGGCCAAAACGTGCATGCGCCCAATATAGCCATACCCATGGAGTGCAAAACGAATCGACTTGTCAGACAAGTCACACACCCCCTTTTTGCCCGGCCGCTTGTTGTGCATCCACAGCTAGAGCGGGTATATCTATGCCATCCAATTCAAAAAATTCGCTGAGCCACACCGCGACACCGTGATCCGCTGACGACAATGTGCGTTTTTTTGCGAAGGGAAATAGATTTGGATTGGCATTGGCCACGGCGACACCAATGGAAACCGTTTCGAGCATCGCCGCGTCGTTCATTTCGTTGCCAAAGGCAATCGAATGTTCGAGCGAGATCCCCATCAATTGCGTGAATTCCTGAATCCCCCGCCCTTTGGAAGTGCCTGCGGCGTTGATGTCGATGGTCCGCGGATCAGAACGGACGACGGCGGCGCTATCCCCAAACCGAGACGTCAGAATGTCTGTCATTTCTTCAGCATTGTCATCATCAAGCGCCAACGTGATTTTAAATATTTTGTCCATTTGCAAATCAGTTGGCTGCACCAGCGGTTCCACAATTGACTTGCGCCGCAGCGATGGTCGGCCGATATCGAGCAGGACGCGCTCATTTTCCAATGTGACAATGACCGCCGCCTGCACGTTCTCTAAAAGCTGTGTCATTTCCACCACCACATCTTTGTGAATCACGTGCTCAATCAAGGCCTTGCCACTTGTGTCGCCAATCCACGCCCCATTGCAGGCGATGACACTGCATGGAATATGTAACGTCGCAGCGATGGACGCCATTTCATCCCACGGCCTGCCCGACGCCAAAACGATTTGATGACCTCGTTGATGCAGTTGCGCAAACACGCGTTGACTGACCAAACTCACACGTCCGTCGTGCTGCAATAAGGTACCGTCCAAATCTGTGCTGATCAACCAAGATTGTGTCATTTGGCACCGCCTTTCGTAGTATCCAGACAGCACTTTGCCATACATTGACGCGACGCTGCTCCTGTTCAAATTCTAGCGGTTTCCTGATCTTTCGTCCACGCTAGACAGCGTCCTATCCAACGCAAACGGGCGGCTAACGCCCCCCTCGCCTGATTCAGACGAAAAACCCGAACCGCGTATTCACGATTCGGGCTTCTCATTTGAACTTGCTTCTCTCATTTTGCGCAACGCTTCCCGGTACCCGTCATCACTGACGCCTGTTGGCTCCTCTTCCTTGCGGACGACATCGCTTTTCACCGTCTCTTGCGGTTCCCACCCTGCATTCCGGCGCAAAGCCTCGCGGTACGACCAGTCGCTGCCACCATCTTCATCCTCCGCTTTCCGCCCAGACGTGCGTTCACCCGCCGATTGCATGTGTTGACGATCACGCTGCTCTCGCGGGCCGGACGGGGGTGTTTCCTGCACGTCAATCACTTCGGCTACAGACGCATCCTGTTCCTCGCGGGCCGCGGAATCACCCGTAAGTGGCGCCTGCTCCTGTTCTCGTTCCCGCCGAATGGCACGCAAATTGATGGCAGTGACAATCGCCCCTATCACAACGACGCCGATCACAAAAAAGATCAGAAAACTCACATTGACACCTCCCGGAAGTCATTTCGTACGTCCGTGTCAAAGCGCTGACATCACGCGACACTCCGGTCAGGAGACAAATTTTTTGGTCACTTCCGCCACGCGCTTGCCCAACGCTCTGCCCAAGGCCAAATCCGATTCGGAAGGCATGTTCATCGGCGCATCGGTGGAAAACTCCACTGGGCAGGTGATGCCGACGCCGTAGTATGAACCGTAAAGCGCATTTTCCGGCACATTTCCCGGTAACCCGACCAGGATCATGCCGTTGTGCAACATCGGTGTGAGCAAATTCCAAAGGGTCATTTCAATGCCGCCATGAACGGTGGCCGTGGTGCAAAATGCAGCGCCAATCTTGCCGACCAGTTGCCCTTTTGCCCACATGTAACCAAGCTTGTCAATCCACGCCTTCAGTCCAGCACTGATGGTGCCGAAATGGCCCGGGCACCCCCAAATCAGTGCGTCCATGTCCACAAGTTCACGTACCTTGGCCTCATTGACGTGACGCAGTTGCACATTCGCCCCTTCCACAGCCTTCGCCCCTTCGGCGACGGCTTTGGCAAGCACCTCAGTATGGCCAGCTTCGCTGTCGTAAACAACATAAATATTCATGTAATGTGACACCTCAAATCGCTTTTATTCCGTCATCGGCTGATTTCTGCAGGTGCTGGCAGCGCACGTTGCTCTCGCTGCAATTTGTCTTTTTGCGGCGTTGCCTTTTTCGCCCTGCGCAAGAACAAAGATAAGACCAGAGCGACAAACGAGATGCCAGCAGCGACCAAAAAGGCGTCGTTGATCCCCTGAACCTCCGACTGAAGTCCCACTTGTTGATACAAAAGTTCAGTGGCTGTCTGCATGCCGGATTGAATCGTTCCGCCCATTTTGGCCGCAAGCCCTGCGCCCATGCTGTAAATAGAATTATACATTTGCGGATCTGTCGAAGAAATGCTGTTTGCATATTGCGACAAGTGCAGATTGGTGCGATTGGTCATAATGGAAATCAACAGAGAGGTTCCCAATGAACTGGCAATCATCCGCACCGTGTTCGCGGCCGCCGTGCCATGACTGTTAAACTGTCTTGGCAGGTGGTTCAACCCACTGGTCATGATGGTCATCATCAGAAAAGACATGCCAAACATACGGATTGTGTAAATCAGCAGGATATGCCCGTACGGTGTATCCATCGTCAAATGAGTCAGTTCCCAAGTTGTGATGACCGTGATCAACAGTCCAAAAATGGCAAGTGGCCGAATGCCGATTTTGTCGAGCAGCGCGCCGGAAATCGGGGACATGATGCCCATGGCGATGGCGCCTGGCAAAAGCAACAATCCAGAATCCAACGTCGAATATCCGCGCACATTTTGGATGTACATCGGCATCAACAGCGATCCGCCATACATTGCCATGTTGACGACGCAGCTGACCAAGGCGGCCAAGGAAAAGCCGCCAAACTTGAACACGCGCAAGTTTAACAACGGATGTGCTGAAGTCAACTCCCGCCAAATAAAGGCTGCAATGAACACCAGGCCGACAATGATACTGACCAAGACCTCCGTGCTACCCCATCCTTTGGTGCCCGCCTCACTGAAGCCGTACAATAAAAGGCCCAACCCCAAGCAGGATGTCAGAAAACTGATCACTTCAAATTTGGGAAACGTCCGCTCGGTCACATTCTTCAAAAAGATGCCCGCCACAACCAAGTCGATGATGGCTACTGGAATCACGATATAAAAGAGGACGCGCCACGAATAATTCTCGATGATCCAACCAGACAGCGTGGGACCAACGGCTGGCGCAAAAAATATAGCGATCCCGATGACGCCCATCGCCTTGCCCCGCGTCTCAGGCGGATATAAGTTCAAGATCACCGTCATCATCAACGGCATCATGATGCCAGCGCCTGCAGCCTGGATGATGCGGCCCATCAAAATCACCGTAAAGTCCGGTGCCGCAGCGCAGAAGACGGAACCGATGCCAAAACAGACCATAGCGCCGAGAAACAGTTGACGAGTGGTGAATGTCCCCATCAAAAACGCCGTCAACGGAATGACAATGCCGTTTGTGAGCATATATCCGGTCGTGAGCCATTGAATTGTGTCCGCAGATACATTGAAGTCATTCATCAACTGCGGAATGGCGACGTTTAGCAACGTTTGGTTCAAAATTGCCGCAAATGCGCCAAGGATCAATGAGATTAAGATAGGTGCTTTATGCATCTCCGAGCCCGAGAAATTGCTCCCTCCCGAACCCGCGGCTACTCTATTCATGACATGAGCCTCCTTATTTGTGGATCCGAACTTTAGCGCTCATGCCTGGCTCCAAACGGCCGCTTTCTGCTTGCAGTTGAATTTGCACGGGAATGACTTGCGTGACTTTCGTATAATTGGCGTTGGTGTTTTCTGTCGGTAGCATCGAAAAAGTCGCCGCGGTCGCAAGCCCAATGTGTTTGACGACACCGCTAAAAGTCGTCCCAGGATACGCATCGACGTAAACATCGACGCTCTGTCCGACTTTCACATCGCTGATTTGTGTCTCTTTGATGTTTGCCGTCACCCACAAATTGTTCAAATCGTATGCATAGGCGAGTGGCGTACCTGCAGCGACAAATTCGTTGTTCATTGCCATGGACTGTACAATCGTACCGTCCGCCGGCTCTGGAATCGAAACACTTGTCGTGCCTTTTGCGCCTGCGACTTGTACAGTTCCAACTGAATCGCCGCTACTGAACTGCGTGCCGACAGACCCTTTCCAATCACTGATTGTTCCTGTAGCTGGGGCACTGATGACAATCTGTTGCCCACTGACTTGAGCATCGTCAGTCGTCAGGTACAAAGTCGACTGGTTATAGAAGTAATATCCGACAAAACCAGCAATAATGACCACTAAGATAATCACGACATTCATGATAAGCATGCGTCTAGCACTCAAAATGTGTACCTCCCGACTCACTGTTTAACAAGATGTGTTGATGAATGCGCAATAATTGCTCCAATTCACCATCTGGCAATGTAAAAAGTTCCGACAAACGTTGCATCAACTTCGCATCTGCGGCAAAAACACTTCGCAACATATCGTGCCCCTTGTCTGATAAACTTAGCACAACACGTCGTCTGTCGATTTCGGAGTATTTTCGCTGTACCAAGTTCCGCTTGACCAATTTGTCCACGAGTATGCTGATTGACGCGTTCGACATGCGAAGATGACCCAATAACTCGGTCATGTTCACGCAATGCGCCGTCTCTAAATACTGGAGAATAAAAAGCTGCCCAGCACCCAAATTGACCTCCTTTGCAGCTTCGTCTACGATTTGACGCATGACCATGGAAACATGTTTAAATGAAGTCAATACGTCAATCAGTTCGTCCATGACATTTTGTTCACCACCTACAAATCGTCATACCAAAATTAATATACAACAGCCGAAATGATCATTCAATAAACCATTTAAAAGCTAAATAGTTCTATACTGTCAAGATGATGACAGCGCGAAAAGGGGCGACACCTATACTTGGCATCGCCCTATCCATTGTCATTTGTTCGTTGGTTCATTCATGCGAGATTTTCTAAAATGGCTCTCACTTCGTCCACAATCAACTGCTGATAACCCGTGCCCTCACCGTAACGGCGCCCGATTTCCTGACGTGTCGCTTTCAAATTTTCATCATAGGATGCGGCGTTTTTGTCGGGATTGTTCGCCTTAAAGGCCACCATCGGTTCTTGAACATAGGCTGGACGCGGACCCCAACGCCCAACGACTTCTCCAGCTTCGTTGACAAAGAGCACAACGGGAATGGAGCGGCCGCCCATGGTCAAAAATTGATCCATGACCTCCAGGTTTTCTTCCATAATCAAAACGTCGGTAGGCATATTGAGCGTTTCAAGTAAGCGAAAGACGACTGGCACATTGCGTACCACATCACCGCACCAATCAGCGGCGATGATCACACACCGTAAACCATCTTTGTGGAATTCTTCGAAAAATTCGCGATCCGACGCTTTAGACCATGCAAACTGTTGATACCAATTCTGAAAAGCTTCCTGATTGCGCGTCATCTTCTCTACAAACCCTTGCGGAGACAGCCCTTGGTTCAACTTTTCCAACAATTGTACAGCCATCGTCTCACCTCTATCTGAAAATTAGACCTTGGTGCTACGCCATCGCGATGCCTCGATTGACTGACATGTTCATCACATTGCTGATGTGGGATGCATCACGCATGGTGTTGTCTTATATCTATTTTAACTTGCGCAAATGATTTGTTAAAGTTAGTGGCAGCAAAAGAACAGCATCTACGATTTGAGGAGGACACCTTTCATGTACGGACCACCGTCGCATCCCCACGCGAAGCGATTGATGATTTTAGGTGCTGGGGAACTGGGCAAAGAAGTGATCTTGGAAGCGCAACGATTGGGCGTGGAAACCATCGCCGTTGATAGATATGCCAATGCACCGGCCATGCAAGTGGCCCATCGCGCTTACATTGTTGACATGCGGGATGCGGACGCACTGCGCAATGTCATTGAGAATGAACAGCCGCATCTCATCGTGCCTGAAATCGAAGCGATTGCGACCGAGATGCTGCTTGATTTGGAAGCGCGCGGCTTCACCGTGATACCCAATGCGCGCGCGACCAATTTGACGATGGACAGAGAAGGCATCCGCCGTTTGGCGGCGGAACAACTACACCTCCCCACTGCCAACTATCAGTTCGCCGACACGCGAGCTGAACTGGAACAAGCGATAGCAAAAGTCGGCTTGCCTTGTGTGGTCAAGCCTGTGATGAGTTCGTCCGGCAAAGGGCAAAGTGTGTGCAGAACGCTTGCCGACGTGGACAAGGTATGGGAAACGGCGCAAACTGCAGGGCGCGTGCAGGGACAGCGAGTCATTGTTGAAGCGTTTATCCAATTTGAATCGGAAATCACCGTGTTGACCGTGCGTAGCGTGAACGGCACCCATTTTTGTCCAGCCATTGGCCACCGCCAGGAGAACGGGGATTATATCGAGTCTTGGCAGCCACATCCACTCACTGCAGTGCAGTGGGAGAAATCTAAGGAGATTGCCAGAACCATCACAGACGAACTGGGCGGCTATGGTTTGTTTGGCGTTGAGCTGTTTATCACTGCGGACACCGTATACTTCAGCGAAATTTCACCGAGACCGCACGATACAGGCATGGTCACGATGGCCACGCAGGCGCAGTCCGAGTTCGCCCTTCACGTGCGGGCCATTCTCGGACTGCCGATTCCCGAAATCACCCTGCTGGGACCAGGAGCTAGCCACGCCATCAAGTCCCCCATCGCCAGCAACAACTATCAAGTGGATGGGCTGGCAGCCGCATTGACCATACCTGGCACCGATGTTCGTCTGTTTGGCAAACCAGAAGCGACAGTGGGACGGCGCCTTGCGGTGGTGTTGAGTCGAGCCGCAACACCTGATGCCGCGCGCGAGCATGCAGCCTCTGCTGCCAGCGAAATCCGCATTGTGCCATCTGTATAAGGGCACCGCATCGACAAACGAGGGAGGGCCCGTTCAATGATCTGGTGGTTGTTGTTCGTCATCATTGTTATTGTGGTTGGCATTCGACTGCAGCGTTGGCAAGTCGCGCGGCGCGGCAGGCGAATCGGCGCGATCGGTGAAAAAGCAGTGGCTTTGGAGCTGGCTAAATTGCCACGCACATACCACGTGTTGAACGATTTGATGCTTGTCAAAGGGGACGGCCGCACTGCCCAGATAGACCACGTCGTGGTCTCCCCTTATGGCATCTTTGTGATTGAGACCAAATTCCGCCATGGTGCAGTGGAAGGGCACGCGAATGAACCGAAATGGCGGCAACAGATTGGGCGGGATCGACACACATTCGAAAATCCATTGCGCCAAAATGGAGTTCATGTGCGCACCATCAAGGAACACCTTCCTTTTGTCAAACAGACGGCGTTGCACCCGCTGGTGGTTTTTCCGAATGAAACCACATTGCACGTACACGGCGCGCAGCATGTCATCCATCTGCACCAACTGCTTTACGCCATCCGCCAAGCGCATTCTGTGCTGCTTGCGGATGGAGAGGTGCAGCAAGCCGTACAGACGCTGGAGAAACATCTGCTCATCGGCGCGAAGGCCAAGCGTGATCATGTGCGGGACATCAAAGCGCACCGTCACTCGTGAAGATGTGTCAGACCTGACACTGTTCAAAGTTTATACATCAGAGCGTGCAACATTTTCCTGTTGATCACCGTCTATATGAAGTGGACTTTGAGGCACCTTTGAATTTGATGTGCTTCAATGTGCACAGACTTCCAGCGCTTGCAATGCGCTGAAATGAGCAAAGGTGATTTGCAGATGAAACGGCATGCTTGGCAATGGATATCCGTTGTATCCTTACTGATGACAGTCGCCGTCATTCAATTTTTGGTGACGGGGCAGGGAAAATCGTCACCTGTATTGTCACGCAACGTTGCACAACAACCACATTCTCAGTTGGTTTCAAGGCAGTTGGGCGCAGATCACGCGTCTGGCGAAATGAGCCGAGTGCTCATCATCGGCTCCTCTGTTGCGCAGGGTTGGAAAGACCATCCGCAGGATGGCGGCTATTTGCGTCGCGCATTCCGGGCACTTCCCGATGTCAGCAACAACCAGTTTGTCGTCTATGACAAAGGACTGCCTGGACTTGGCGTCACACATATTGTCAAACAATATCCGCACTGGCTGAAAACCATCAGACCCAACATCGTGGTCATCGCCTGGGGCGGCCTTGACGACCTGCACGCGAAAACGCCAATGCCTGTGTTTCAGTCACAAATCAAGTGGCAAATTGCCAAAGCGCTGCAAGCGCACGCTGTGGTGATTGTGGTCACGTCGCCTGTGTCGCGCGCTTCGTACACGAATTACAAAACCGCACAGCCGCAACTGTTTGATGCGGAAACGACCATCGCAAAGAATTTTCACAATCCAAACGTACACGAATTTTATATATTTAATCAAATGAAACGATATCTAACTACCCATCACCAGACCTATGTACCCTACATGGGAGACGGTTGGCACCCGAATGCCGCTGGCCATGAATTGGCGGCCGAGCTGTTTATCGACGACTGGAGCCAACAGTTTGGCGTGCAAAGTGTAAAGTTCCATGACCATAAAAAGCACGCATTTCAGACTTCAGCACCAGAAAAAGTGGATTTCAGCAATTCTGCCGCGGCGAAGGGTGTATAAAGCCTTTTACAGCCCCTTACTACACGCCTTTTGTCCATTTCATGCGTTATATGGGTTTGTTATAATGTTTATAACGAGTATAACTCAACCTGAGTACAGCAAAGATAAAGGGGAGAAAACATATGACGATTGGAGCGGGGCGGATGGAACGAACACATCGGAAAGTCACGAAAATCGGTAACAGCTTGGGCGTGACTCTGAATAAAGAGTTGCTCAACAAAATTAATGCAGACCTTGGGGATGACCTTGAAGTCATCGTGAAAGAGAATGAAGGCGAGATTGTGCTTCGCAAGTCTACAACCTTGCCACAGGGCATCGACCCTCGTTTTTTTGAGATTTTTGATGAGATGATGGAACAATATCACGAGACGATTGAGGGACTTAAGAATCGATGACAAGATTCCTGACCGAGCAAGAAGCAGTTATGTTGAATATGCATTTGATACAAACTGGTTCACCAGATGAACAAATGGGCGTGAAATTTCCGGAGTTACTTGATTCTGCGATAAATCGACCGCAGCAATCAGCATTTGGTGAAGATGCCTACCCGACGATATTCACAAAGGCAGCGGCATTGTTTGAGTCATTGGCGAAAAATCGTGCATTTCACAATGCAAACAAGCGCACTGCATTCTCGGCTCTGTATTATTTCTTGAGATACAACAGATACATGCTAAAAATGGCTCCAAAACAAGCTGAGGATTTCGTCGTTGACGTGGTCAATCACAAGTATGCGTTCGAACAGATCGTTGAAATGATTGAATCACATAGTCAAAAATAAGCGCTCGACCATGCTGAAAGGGCTTATTTTTGACTATGACTGGTACTTTAAAATCGTCATTCCAAAGCAACACAACTCTTGTGTTTCGTTCGGATTATTCGCATTCAAGGTAAATCACATCTTTCCGTGCTACGTACAAACCATGCGGTACGGCACGGTCTCCTATATTAAGAATGCAAAATCCTTTGCTTCGCAATTTTAAATTCTCCCTCAGTTAGAACGCCTTGTTCTTTTAATTTCAACAATCTCTCTAATTGGTCAACTAAACTCATTTGTAAGGTTGAGTTCACCAAAGCCAACACCTGATTAGCATCCGTTCGTGCTAAGACTCGATACCCTGTGTTGGAACTTGTTGCGACCCCATCGTCATCGGGCTTACAATACCCGTCTACTTCGCACGTCCCATCATCACGGACGAGCAACTGCCCCAATAAGCCGACGGAGACCCATTCTGCACGCTTTGAACGAGGAACGTATTGCTTTGCATGGTCATACTCAGGATTTACGATTTTCTGTATGTCAGTGTGCTCGGGGACAATCTCTCTACCCTTTTTATTCATTACGGCGGGCACGATGACTTCATGGAATAACCAACGTCCCCATTTATCTTTCTGCCATTTATCCTTCCATTCCAGTTCGGCGGCGCCGCCTAAAACACCGGGTGTCGCACTCGTAACACCTAGAATGTACATGTCCTGCGAGTTGGCCTTGCGAATTTTTTTACCGCTAACGGTGACGAAATACCCGACATCGATGGGATTTCCATCGACTGTTTCAAACATCTCCGCGTAATCGGCAGTCCCCATCTGCCAACCATTCGTGGCAATTCCAGTGGCATTTGGTCCATCGATTCTTGCCGCGAGCCCCGCTACTAAGGGTGTTCCATTCCCAAGATGCCAGGAATAATTCGAATCAGCATTCCCGTATTGCCCCATAATATGAGCACCTTCGTGTCCATTCGTGCTAGTTCCAGATCCTTCCGCATGCGAGTACAATTCATCGGCGAAGGTATGTGCACCTTCCGCGTGGGCGGTTGCTGCAGTCGCTTGAGTAAACTGTCCTTCGGCATGAGCGCCAAATCCACTTGATGTGGTAATGTAGCCTTCTGCGTGAGCTGCTACCGAATCAGCTGTAGTGGAAAATCCTTCTGCGTGGGCATCTTCACCATTGACCGTTGTTATTGTCAAAAAACCTTCTGCATGAGAAGAGACGCCGTTTGCTTGGGTCTGTTGTCCTTCCGCATGCGCGTATGTTGCTGTCGCCGCAGTACTCGTACCAGAACCCTCTACATGAGAAAAGAAGGCATTCGCTGTGGGAGCGGCTACGGAATTGGCAGTATCAGCTCCTCCTTCCGCATGCGAGAAATCACCTAGTGCCTGTGGTCCAGAAGAGATGGTGATGTTGCTCGTGCCACCTTCCGCATGGGCAGCAAATCCACTCGCAATCGTGTTAACCCCTTCGGCGTGAGAGCTCGATCCGCTGGCTGTAGATGGCGCTGGGTTTCCCGCTGGATCCACTGCACCACCCTCAGCGTGACTCGCTCTGCCACTCGCAGTATTCCCCGCTCCTTCAACGTGAGAAGAAATCCCGCTTGCGACAGTATTCAGACCTTCCGCATGCGCGTTATCTGCCTCTGTTTTTGCACCTTGACCTTCTGCATGAGAAGCAACACCAGAGGTGGTTGATGTTCCTGCAATCGTCAAAAATCCTTCTGCGTGCGAACTTTGCCCGTTGGCAATGGAATTTTGTCCCTCAGCGTGAGAATATAGTCCGTTCGAGGAGGCTTCACCTCCTTCAGCGTGAGAACCGTGTCCACTGGACGAGGTATTGTATCCTTCCGCATGGGAAGCAGCGCCTATCGACGTCGAACTCTCACCTTCAGCATGAGCGGCATCGCCTTGGGCGTTTGTGAGATATCCTTCAGCGTGCGCTGCACTTCCGCTGACCACCGTTTTGGACCCTTCAGCATGCGAAGCTGAGCCGCTGGCTGTGGTTTGAAAACCTTCCGCCGTAGAACAGGTTCCGGTCGCGTTTTGCCCGCAATTATTCGCCATTCCTATACCACCTTAAATTCATTTGGGATAGCATATTCGCCTGCCCTTTCCAAAGGACAGGCGAATGAAGGCCATGACGCATGAGATATGCGGAAGATTTGTTGACGCTTGGTTCCAATGGGAGGTCCTCCTGTCGTAGGAATAAATACAAAGCGAACGGTTGGGTTTTTCCTCTGTTCACTACTCACCCCCCCTCTTTGTTGGCAACGGTTACAAAATCATTGTTCACATTGGAAGCGTTTTACACGAAAAAAAGTTCACATTGGAAGCGTTTTACTCCCAACCTTTGTTGGCTAGACAGCCATATACTGTTGTCAAATAGAAGAAAGAGGTGCTGTATGATGCAACCCTTGGACACCAAAGCAATGCAATTCGTGTACGAAGCTCGCCTGGAAATGGCCGCTAATCATCGCCGCGGAATTGCGAAGCCGTCAAACACAAACAATTTTTTCCGGAAAATGTGGAAGGGAATTACTGTGCCGACCTCACGAATCGAAAACAACCGCAAGTTTGGAAAGAAGTCAATTTCCTGATTTGAGAAATTGGCTTCTTTCTTTTTTTGCGCATGCAGCTGATATCCTGTCCTTCTTGAACTCCTATTTCGTCTTCTCTGATTTGCCTGAATAGCTTGAGATGGCACTTCCTAAATCATCCTGAACACACATCCAAATAAGCGGTTTTTTCTCCTGCTTTTTGATTTGCCGACCATTGGCAATGAACCAATCCCAACTTAGTCCTAGTCAGTTATCATCTCCGCAATTCGCTGAAAAGCCGATGAGGGTGGCCCCTCCTTTAGTCGCCTACGAATCATGTCCGCGCACGCTTCAGAGCTAATCACTGAAGTGTCAAGCTCCATGTCATAGATACCCGGTACATGTACGGCCTGCTGCCACAACATCACCGGTTTTGGCACCGATCCGTCATCGGCGTAGCCAGCATTCCAGGTTGCGATCCGCCGCTCCATGATAACCTCGATTGGACAACGTACACCTACGAACAAGACCGGCAAGCCGATTAGTATCTGAGCACAATTCGGAAGAATTCTCCGTGGGATAGAATATTGGTCGTGGTGACCGACATCCACGACGACGTTTATCCCCAGGCGGCTATGTGAAGCGAAGGACTCATACATGGCTTGATAAAGGCTCACAATGAGCGGCTCAAGGTCAGGTCTTTCACCCCCAGGTCGAAGGCCAATTCCGGGCTGGTAGCGTTCAGGGGTCATCTTCATAAACCGATCGACCCCCAGGTTCATCCACACACCCTCAAACGTATTTTGAATCACGGTGACAATGCTGGATTTCCCGGCTCGGGGAGTCCCGTTTAGAATCACGATCTGGCCGGGTTTATCTGTCTGTGACACACATAACCCTCCTTGGCTGTATGCTGATTACATCTTAATGGTTACAAAGTTAATTACAGCGATAATCTTCGAGGCGTTGGAAAGCCGATGGAGGTGGCCCCTCCTTTAGTCGCCTGCGTATCATGTCAGCGCACGCTTCGGAGCTTATCACTGAGGTGTCAAACTCCATGTCATAGATACCGGGTACATGTACGGCCTGCTGCCACAACATCACTGGTTTTGGCACCGATCCGTCATCGGTGTAACCAGCATTCCAAGTAGCGATCCGTCGTTCCATGATAACCTCAATTGGACAACGTAAGCCCACAAACAAGACTGGCAAGTCCTTCAGTATCTGAACACATTTCGGAAGAATCTCTCGTGGGACAGAATATTCGTCGTGATGCCAGACATCCACGACGACGTTTATCCCGAGGCGGCTATGCGAAGCGATAGACTCATACATGGCTTGATACAGGGTCACAATGAGCGGCTCAAGGTCAGGTCTTTCACCCCCAGGTCGAAGCGCAATTCCGGGCTGATAGCGTTCAGGAGTCATCTTCTTGAACTGACTCCCCCCAAGGTTCATCCACACACCCTCAAACGTATTTTGAATCACGGTGGCAATACTCGTCTTCCCGGCTCGAGGCGTCCCGTTTAGGATTACAATCTGGCCGGGTTTATCTGCCTGTGACATACATAACCTCCTCTAAGGTTTACATAAATACAGACAATACGTTAGGTTAGCGTAGCATTTGATTGCTAAATAAAACAGTCTATATTTTCAGTTCACATTTCGGTATCATAAATCTATGGAAAGAATGTTTGACTCTTCGCAACGACACTAACTAAGAGCCTGATAGATGTGCCCCCTAACAGGCACATCTATCAGGCTCTAATGAAGTTCAACCAATATTTGTGTTTTGAGCGTGATTGACGACTTTGGGATGAACTACACGGGCCACGAACAGCGACAAGATTGCTGAAATAACAATTAAACATAGATTTAAAATCATAGGAAGCACACGGTTAACCTGAAAGAGAGCGCCTGCTATCCATCCAACTGGAGTACTTAACAGGAGGATGAAGGCAAAGATAAAACTGTTTATACGAGCACGCTCCTCACCTGGGACAACGATTGACATCATTGATTCAGTCAAAGGACCCAGAATGGCGATGGCAAAAGCCTCGCAAATGGCTGAGAGAAACACTATCCATAACAAGTTGGTTCTCAGCGGTTCCCCGACTAATAACACGATTATCCCGGCTGAGTGGAGCCCGATTCCTACAAAAAGGGGATAGCGGACTGACCGAATGTGAATACGCGGTGTAACAAACATGTAAACCGCAAGCGTAGTTAGAGAAGCCGCCAAGGGAAACAAAGAAAGCATCGCATTACTCACAGCGTATGTTTTTGTAACGTACAGCGGCCAAAATGTTGTCTGTACTGTACTAAAAATGTTCAAAAGCGCCATCAGCACTAAGCACAGCAATAAACTTGGTTTACGGATTTCTGAAATAAATACGCTCCAACCGCTGAAGGTTAGCGTGAGGATCGGTGTCCTTTCACATTCTTTTATACGCCGTTTGCCTGTTGAACTCTCGTACGACATGTAATACTGCAATACAAACTTTATTGTCATCATCACCATGGAGAAGATGTATATGGCTCGCATGGTGGGAACCAGCGTGAACCTGTCAATGAAGAGACCAACTATAGGCGAAATAAACCCCGCGACCAAGCCTGTTAGATTAATCAACGTCCAGATATTCACAAGACTATCCGTATCGCCGTCTTCAACAATAATGCAGCTGAAGCAGTTTCCTGTCACTTGCCACATACTATTAAAGACCACCGCTACCATGAAATAAAGGTACCCTTGTGCGATTGCCCAAAGCATACAGGGGATAGTCCAGCTAAGTAATCCGAAGACGAACATCATCTTTTGCCTGCCGTATTTATCAGTGATTGCCCCAGACAATAATCCCCAAACGAGTTGCATTGCCAATCCAACACTGACTGTCTTGCCAATCTGTTCTCCATTTAATCCGATGGCCGCCATGTAAACCGATATGAACGGCGTGAACAGGTTGTTCGGAACAGACCATAGGGGTTCGGTAACGACAAGGGCACGCTGGTTTCCTTTTAGCGACCGCAAAGTCCGCCATAAAGGATGAGAATATTCCATTTTAATACGTCTCCTTTATTTTTTAGTGGCATCAACTCCTTCCAAGTAAAAGTGACCCGTAAGATCCGGATATTTGCAGCAGGTTTCACTCCACATACTCATTTCTCCGTTCTCGAGTAAAGAAAGCTGTTGTTTTATCGCGGTTACACTCAATTTGTTTTGCTAACTGAATTGATACAGGTTCATTCCAAAATTGATTTTCCAAATGAATCACATCTTTAAAGTCTCCCCTTGAGTACGGTCGAACACGTAAGACCTCATGCATTCAATTTTCACGCCTTTCCCTTTGAACCTCCACACAAGCGGTCCGAGCGCATTCTAAATAAACTTATGACACAACTTGCACCAAAATCCACAGTAAAGCATGGATTGGCGTTTTCCTACCGGTTCGTGTACGGTTGGTGTTTCTCAGTGGGCGTGTGACGCTCAGCTGTTGCGCGAATACCGGTGGGATTCAGACAGACTGACTGTGCTATCTTGGTGAAGGAGGTGTTACCAAATGAAGATTTCGACCTTCGCGCGCCTTATCCCGCACGCCCGTATCACAGGGGATGCAAACACAGCGGTGCACGGAATTGAAATGGATTCCAGAAGGGTGCAACAAGGAGATCTATTCGTCTGTGTGCCTGGTGTCCCAGGCTTCATCGAGGATCGCCATCATTTTGCCGCTGACGCAGTGCACAGAGGCGCTGTGGCCTTAGTCGTGGAAAAAGATGTGCCGGTTTCCGTGCCAAAGATCTTCGTGAACGACACGCGCTTTGCCTTGGCCTTGTTTTCCTGCCATTTCAACGCCTATCCCAGCAACGCCTTGAAACTGATCGGCGTGACGGGAACAAACGGTAAAACAACAACAGCCCACATGATTGAATACCTCTTGCGCGCACATGGCAACCAAACTGGTCTCATGGGGAACTTTGGTTGCCGCGTCGGCGACGAAGTGTTTCCCAGCCACAACAACACTGAGGAGCCGCCAGCGCTGCAGCGCAACTTGAGAAAGATGGCTGACTTGCAAACGGAGTACGCAATCATGGAAGTGACATCACAGGGGCTCGATATGGGCAGAGTGATGGGGTGTGATTTTCACACTGCCGTGTTCACGAATTTGACGCAGGATCACTTGGACTACCACGGTTCAATGAATGGATACAAAAACGCCAAAAGCTTGCTGTTTGCCCGTTTGGGGAACACCTTTGGCGAAGACCCTACCTTGATGAAGACAGCCGTCCTAAATGGGGATGATGCGGCCAGCGAGACGTTCAAAAAAGTGACCGCCGCACAGGTGTTGACCTATGGCATCCAAAATGCGTCTGTGGATGTGCGAGCCGCAAACATTCGCCTCACAGCGCAGGGAACCACATTTGACGTCACATCCTTCGCAGGCAAAGCGACATTCGCGACAAAGCTCGTCGGCATATTTAATGTGTATAACGCGTTGGCCGCCATCACAACTGCTTTGGCCGAAGGGATCGAGCTGAGCGAAGTAAAAACAACGTTGAGCGCGTTCACGAGCGTGCCCGGACGTATGGAAGTCGTTGATGGCGGCCAGGATTTTCTCGTGCTGGTGGATTACGCGCACACCCCGGATGGCTTGGAAAACGTGCTCAAAACCATCGCCGAGTTTTCGACCGGGCGTGTCATCACCGTCTTTGGGTGCGGTGGCGAACGCGATGCGGCGAAACGTCCCATCATGGGCGGCATCGCTGCTAAATACAGCGATATTGTCGTCCTCACGTCAGACAATCCCAGAGAAGAAGACCCGGAAAAAATTCTCGACGATATCGAAACTGGCTTGACAGTTGCCAATTACGAGCCGGCAAAGTACAGCATCGTGCCCAATCGTCAAACGGCCATCGAACTGGCTGTGGAGCGTGCTCGACCAGGTGATGTGGTGCTCATTGCTGGCAAAGGGGATGAGACATATCAAATCCTATCGGATGGGCCGATTCACTTTGATGACCGGGAAGCGGCAAGAGCGGCCATTGCGCATAAACCCAGTTGATGAAGGTCCCTATTTTCCCGGGCAGTTGCGCCGAGGATGAGCTCCAAGACCGCCGGAGAAATCCTGGAATCCCCCTATGCTCGATCACGCCACAACGAGATCAAAGACGCGTACGCCATGCATACGCGTCTTTCGTCTACAATCACCACGCCTTGTATTGTGTCCGCCTAGGCAAAATCACGGACACGTGTCGTCTGTCCGTCACTTGTCACGCACACGCTGGCCATATCGATGAACAGCCCCGTCTCCACCACACCCGTCAACAGCTTGAGTTGCTGATGAAGTTCAGCCGGATGCTCGATTTTCTCACAATGGCAATCCACGATATAGTTGCCATTGTCCGTGATAAAAGGTTTGCCCGCCCGTTGACGTTGGACAGGATGACAGTCTAAATCCGCAATCTTTTGCGCCGTCTTCTCCCATGCAAATGGCACAATCTCGACCGGGAGCGGGAAAGCGCCAAGCTGCTTCACTTCTTTGGACGCATCGACAATGACGATGAACTTCTTAGCAGCAGAGGCAACCAATTTTTCCCGCAACAAAGCGCCGCCCCCTCCTTTGATCAACTGTCCTTGCTCGTCCACTTCATCCGCCCCATCGAGCGCCATGTCCAGATACGGCACATCCTCCAATGCCAAAAGCGGGATATGCAGCTTTTGCGCCAAGACCTCTGTGTCCTTGGACGTTGCCACACCTTGAATGTTCAACCCATTTGCCACACGTTCACCCAATGCTTGAATTGCGAAAAAAGCTGTAGAGCCAGTTCCCAATCCCACCATCATGCCGTCTTCGACATAAGTGGCTGCATGTTCTCCGGCTAATTTTTTTGCCGCATCGTTTGCCATCAAGATCCTCCATCACACGTGAATTCGCTTCTTGTAAACAGAATTCCACAGTCTTGACGCGCTTGCAAGCATCGTTTATGCGAGTAGGCAACAAAAAAAGAGCCGCCACATCGCTGCAGCAGCCCATCAAGAATATATAAAAGGGGGTCAAATGTGTTGCAAGAAAGGTGTTGCTTACTTCCTTTGCTGGTTTTGATTCTAGCGGACAAACTTTGAATTTCCCTTGAAGAATTGCATTTCCTCACAAAAATCGCTCCAGCATGTCCGCTGTCGGGATCATGCACTTATCCCGACGACCAAACCATTTGTAGCGATGCCGGGCGACGAAATCATAGACTGCGTCGCGCAGTGGCCGTGGAACCGCAATGAACACATAGCAAATTGGCCACAGCCCGTCCAATTCCCGGGCAATACGCAGCACTGCTGTAGACTTGCTGGACATGCGGCCATGTGACAGCAAAATCAGCGAATTGAGTTCACCGGTTGCAGAGGAGAATTGCCGGACCAATGCACTACCCGCCTCCGACTGCAAGGCGGCAAAGCGAAAATTTTTTGCGGTATCGCGGGGAATAATGAAGTTGATGGCCGCATTGCAAAGATTGCAGACACCGTCGAATAAAATGACACTTGTTTCAGAGATGGATTGAGACATCGGACTCCCTCCAAGTCACAATATGGACATACGAGGAGGCATTACATGCAGCATGACGACACGTCACACCGCCAATACCCACGGCCAGAGACGCCTTGGCTGATGAAACAGACATGGGAGAATCTCCTCTTTGCGCACTGGCCCGTGCCAATTGAGATGATGCGCTCGCTTATACCGGCGCCAATTAAGCTTGACACATTTGATGGGGTCGCCTGGATTGGCCTCGTGCCATTTGAAATTACCGCTATGCACGTACATGGTGTGCCACCTATTCCGGGCGTCAGCCGCTTTCCTGAAGTCAATGTCCGCACATATGTTTCCTACGCCGACAAACCCGGTGTCTATTTCTTCAGCCTCGACGCTGGTCACCGCCTTGCCGTCCAGGCAGCGCGCCAAATGTTTCACTTGCCCTATTATCATGCCCGTTTTCAAATAGATGTGCATCAGCATCAAGTCTACTACAGGATGGAACGCACGCACCACCATGCACCGCCAGCCCAACTCGACGCAACCTATGCACCAGTCGGTGACGTGTTCGAAAGCGTGCCAGGAAGCGTTGAAGCATGGCTGACAGACAGGTATTGCCTCTATGTCTCGCATGGCGGTCAGTTGTATCGCGGCGACATCCACCACAGCGCGTGGCCCTTGCAACGAGCCGATATGGAACTTGGCACAAACACATTGTTCGATGCCTATGGTTGGCCGACGCCGAAGGTCGAACCACTGTGTCACTTTGCCCAAAAGCAGGAAACGCTGTTTTGGCCATTGGCAAAAGTGGACACTTAAATTGGAACGTGTCAAATTCCCTTTTTGGATTTCGTCCGCTACACTGATGACAGGGCTTGTACTTATTTTATGAAAGCTTGAAATCACAAGCCCAAGGTGGAGGTGCACGATGGAATATCGCAGGCTAGGAAAAAGTGGTGTCAAAGTTTCGGAGATCGCACTGGGCAGTTGGCTCACCTACGGCACGGTGACAGAAAGGGAGCAAGCCGTCTCCTGCATCAAGGCGGCGTTTGAACTCGGCATCAACCATCTGGATTGTGCCAATGTCTACGGCGCACAGCCACACGAAGCCGAACGCTTTCTCGGCGAAGCGCTGACTCCTTATGAACGCGACAGCTATGTGCTGACTACAAAAGTATTCGGCAAAGTCGGACCAGGCCCCAACGACCAAGGCTTGAGTCGCAAACATATTTTCAGCGAGATCGACAAGAGTCTCAAAGCGCTCCGCACAGATTATATCGATCTCTACTATTGCCACCGCTATGACGAAAATACCGACCTCGAAGAGACGCTGCGCGCGCTCGACGACCTGATTCGCCAAGGCAAAGTCCATTACATCGGTTTCAGCGAATGGCCAGTCAATAAAATTGCCGAAGCGGCTCGTCTACAAAAGGAACTGGGCTTACATCCATTTGTCGCGAGCCAACCGGAGTACAACATCTTCCAACGCAGAATTGAGCAAGGCGTCTTGCAACTGTGTGAAGACGCAGGCATTGGCCAGGCGGTCTGGTCTCCCCTCGCTCAGGGCGTACTCACGGGCAAGTACAAAAAAGGCACCGAAGCGCCGGGCGGTTCACGGGCGGCCACAGACAGAGTGAAAAACTCGATGCAACGCTATTTGAACGATGATGTGCTCGATAAAGTGGCCAAATTGGAGAATGTGGCAAGCGAGGCTGACTTGTCGCTGGCACAGCTCGCATTAGCGTGGGTACTGCGCAAAGCAAACGTGAGCAGCGCGCTTATCGGCGCAAGCAGACCGGCACAGTTGGAGGAAAACGTGAAAGCCTCCGGCGTGAAACTTGAGGAAGACATCCTGAAGAAAATCGACGAGATCGTCGAGGCATAAAATGTAGTCGATTGGAAAGATAGCGACTCGGTATCTTTGGGCGACGCCTGTCACGATGCTTCGATAGACTGGCGTTGATGCAGTACACAGTGCACTGGGCAATCTATCGTCTGGACTGGGTCGCTTGAGCGGCTCGGTCAGACGGCTCATTTTGCGAACCGCGCGCAAAATTGCTACCACACATCTCCTCGTACGATACTTGATGGATTCTCCCCCACGTGATAGACAGGCCGGAGCGGCTCTCCTACAATTTCTTTGGGAGGGATCATCAAAGTGCGCAAGTCTCCATTTGTCGTCAAGGAATCTGGTCAAACCTACAATGATTATGCCGCCCTGCCGGAATCAGCAGGTCGGTTCGAATTGTTGGACGGCGAGCTGTTGGCGATGTCCGCCGCGCCCACCACAACACATCAAATGGTCAGCGGGCATTTGTATAGCCAACTTTACAAATGCGACAGCGATTACCTTGTACTGGCTGCCCCCGTTGATGTCATTCTGTCGGACTACAGTGTGCTACAACCAGACCTTATCTTAGTCATAATGAACGAGGCCGGCCCCATTTCGTAAGCACGTGGGTTACACTGAATTTGGGATAACCAGTGCAGAGCCACAATACGAAAAGGAGCCGGTTATAG
>NZ_JBHUCX010000003.1:0-2806 GCF_042678105.1 Alicyclobacillus fodiniaquatilis | reverse complement strand
AATTTTGATTTGTCAAGTCGGGCTCAGCAACATGGGGGCAAGCGAACAGACCTCGGGCACAGAACCGTTGGTGGTTCAATGAAAACCAAATGCCGAGAGGCTATGTAGTGATAAAGGGGGAACCTCATAGCAGCGTAAATTAAGGCCTAGTTTGCTACAATATCTTGGAATCTGCAAGAACGGAGTGTGTGTAGAGTGATTCATATCGTTGGACATTGGCTCAACGTCACGTTGTCAGCCTTGGGTGGAATTGGTGTTATTGTAATTGGTATTTCAGGTTGGGTTAGTAAGGTTGCCTTACAAAAAGTTGCGGAGAGAGACCGACAAGAACATTCAAAAGAGATCGAAGAAGTTCGAAACACGTATGCAATAGGATTGGAGCGGTTGCGTACCGAGCTAGTGCCCCTTCAGGCAACCTTGATCTTCTTTTGTTCTCGTAAAATCCGTTCGTCCCGTTTGTGCCTATTTCGCCACCGGATATGCGCTTGAATCGCTTGGGCTAATTCTTTATGGTCCTTGTAGTCACTTCCTGCAAGTACAAACTTGCGTAACGGACCGAAGTGACATTCAATTCGGTTCATCCATGAGGCATTCGTCGCGGTAAAGACCAACTCGACATTATTGTCGGCAGCCCACAAAACCACCTTGCCATGTTTGTGTGGGGAGAAGTTGTCTAAAACGATATACAATCGCTCCGTACGATGATAGCGTCGCCGCAGGACTTTGAAGAATCGCAAGATGTCTTGATGTTTTTTATGTTTCGAAGTATGACCGTACAACTTGTCATCCTTCAAATCCAAGGCTGCCAATAGATGCCGAACACCGTGATTACGGTGATATGTAGCTGGCAATCGGTCAGGATGCGCTTTCTTGAACCACCCTTGACCCGGAAATGGTTGCACCGCTAGGGGGCCGAACTCGTCAAAACAGATGATTCGCCCGTCTGTAGGTGGTTGGTGGTAGAGCGATTCTATTCGTTTTTTTTCGTCTCGAACTCTGGGTCATTTGACGCTTTCCACGTCTTCGTATGCTGATATGTGATGTCCACTTCATCTAGGATGACACGGATGGTTTCAATGCTGATGGACTTGACGATTCCTTTTTGTTCAGCGGTTTCTTTCAGTTTAGACAACGACCACTGCGTAAACGGTAACCCCAATGCTTTTGGTGGAATCTGGGCCAGTTCGATGATATCGGCACGTTGTTCCTCTGTGAAGGTACGAGGTCTGCCACCGCCGTAACGTGGTTTGAGTGATTTGAATCCATCCTCATCGAATGCTCGAATGATATGCCGAATATGCTCCTTTGAAAGATGGTACAGATCAGAGATTTCTGGCACTTTCATCTTCTGCGCAGATGCCAGCACAACGAGCGCTCGGCGAACTTCCACAGAATCCGAGCCTTTACGAGCAATCCGAACTAATTTGTTGCCTTCTTCAGCCGTCAGTTCTCGCACGTATATGCACATGATTATCACCCATGATAACCATTCGATAATTGGTCGAATATTCCTTTCTGTTTGTCAAACTATGTTACCTGATGGGGCACTAGCTATGAGTAACAAGATACTTGACAGCACTTTGCTGAGTCTCTCGCAAACTCGTAATGTAGTTACTGAAAGACAGTTGCAGGCTATCGAGGCGCTTTGGATAGCGATCACGACCTTAGCGAGGGACATAGCAGCCATAGTTACATTACAAGACATACTTCTCCCAGAGGAATTTGACACTGCATTTAAAAATCTAACAATGGTTAACTCAATGAACGAAATAAAGAAAGAACCGATATTGCAAACGATGGGCGAAAATATGGAGAAGGTTCAATTGAGCCAGCTTTATGTTAGATCTAAGCTGTGGGCGGCATACAACGATTGCATCGTAGTTCAGGCGCGCGTAATGCACGTGTTTTTTGCCAATCGAAGCAAGAAAAAACTCAGACCATGGCGTGAAGATAAACCGATACAACACATTATGGAAAAGTTGAATAGAGAGGAATCTGACTTTGTTCTTCAAATTCCTCTTGGACAACTAAATCGGTTATTGGGTGTATTGCGCCAACGATTTCTTACAGAAGCTAGTATATCCATCTCAGGAGAGGAAGCGGCTAAGTATCACTTGGAGCAAGCAAGTCAATTTGCAGATGATGTAGAAATGAGGCGCAGCCAAATACTTGGAAAATAGAAGAGAGGACTTAAAACTAACATGAATTAGTCTTGGTGAGTCGCTGGAACTTCAAACAACGTGTATCTAAATCGTCAGGATAGGTTGATTTTGCTTGGCGACAGCTCAAAAAGTTAAGTTGAGACTATCATAACCGAACCTCCGAAGAATGGAAACAAGTCTGATATAAAGGCTTAGAGGGATTAGACAACCTCTAGACGGTCAAATTGCCAAGGTAGGGTTAAAGTTATCCAGCGAGTTGCATAAACGTGCTCATAGAAATAGGTTTGATAGTCTCGCCAACTCGACAGTGAATTTTGTTAATGCATCTCTTTGTAAAAAAATCGCTCCACCTTCACTATAATCCTAGACGTGAAGCGGCATTATCTTTAAACATTTCCCCTTCGCGAATATATCTGCGTACGGTGGCGACACTCTTATGACCTGTTTGTCGCATAATGTCACGCTCATTTGCGCCGGCTGCAGCCGAAACGGTGGCAAATCCAGCTCTTAAACTGTGCCCTGCGTATAACGCGGGATTAAACCCGATGGATCTCACCATTCGTTTTACAATATTGGCGACAGATTTATCGGATAATCTACGGAGCTCCACCCAATCCCCTTTGTTGACTTTCCGGTACAATGGA
>NZ_JBHUCX010000002.1:0-36765 GCF_042678105.1 Alicyclobacillus fodiniaquatilis | reverse complement strand
ATTTTGATTTGTCAAGTCGGGCTCAGCAACATGGGGGCAAGCGAACAGACCTCGGGCACAGAACCGTTGGTGGTTCAATGAAAACCAAATGCCGAGAGGCTATTTTACAGAAAGGGAGCTATCCCTCCAGTCATCTATGATGACTTTTGGGACAACCCCTTTGCTTATCGGATTCTTTGTAAAAAACCAACCGCGCCTCATGTTGCGTCATCATCCGGTTGGCGCGGTTGTAGAAAGTATGTTATCCAAGTTGGATGATTTAATACATGTCAGTGTTCAACTTATCGAAATGTGTGAAGCGACCAATGAAGTACGCTACTGTGTCCGTTGGCCAACCTTTTTTGCATCCTTGGAGATGTTATCCGGGTGGATCATCAGTACACTAGTCATGGCGCTCCTTGCCTCCAAACTGTCTGTTAGCTTTGCATCGCGCAGGCCCGACAAAAAAGATCCGGAATGATCCATTTGAGCAACTGAGCTAGTATATCTTGTATAGGCTTGTCATCGGTGAGACAGTGCACGTGAATACGAGAATGAAATCCAGATTGCAAGGAGCGTTGACGCATTACATATGATTTTTATCGATCTCTATACTTCAAAGCGATTTCTCATCAATCTATATCAAAAATTCAAAGAAGATGAAACCAGTAGTTTGGCCACTCAACTGGCATATCATCTTTTGCTTTCTGTTTTCCCACTTTTGTTGTTCATACTCACGCTGTTGCCATACTTCTCACTGCCAACCGCCGGCCTGATGAATTTTATCAGCCAACACATTCCCGGCACCGAAGGATCCGCCATCGCAAATGATATCGATTCCTTGTTGAGCAAGCCGCGCGGTGGGTTGCTATCACTTGGTCTGTTGGTGACATTGTGGACTGCGTCAAATGGCGTCAATGCATTGATCCGCTCCATCAATCGCGCGTACGGCGTTCAGGAAACCCGGTCTTTTATCAGAACCAGATTGCTCTCTCTTTTTTTGACAATGGCAATGGTCGTGGTCGTCGCGCTCACACTGTTGCTGCCGGTTTTTGGTCAACTGTTTATACGAATCACCACCCATTTTCTTTTTGTTCCGTTTGAATTTAAGCTCTTGTATCACATTGTTCGCTGGGTGTGCGGTATTATCATCATGGTTTGTGTCATCATGGCGTTGTACACCATTGCGCCAAATGAAAAATGCAAACCCAAAGAAGCATTTTGGGGTGCGCTGGTCGCTACATTTGGATGGCAAGCCATCTCCTTCGGTTTTTCAATCTACGTGACCAATTTCAGCAATTACTCGGCAACTTACGGTGCTTTAGGCGGCGTGATTATTTTGATGATTTGGTTTTATCTCACAGGGTTGATTTTAATTCTCGGCGGCCAGATCAATGCGACATTGAAGCATATGAAGTGATATATTCAAATTGGTGTACTGTAAGTCGAAGGTGTTGTTTAGAAATCATTTTGTATTCATTGGAGGGTATGTCGTGGTAGAGCATATGATTATCTTCAAATTCAGCCCAGAGACCACCACAGAGCAAATTGATGAATGTATTCATCGCTTGCAAGATTTGAAAAATCACGTTCCAGGCATCATCGATATCGTAGCAGGGCATAATTTTTCTTCGCGCAGCCAAGGCTATGAGCTTGGTTTGACGGTGCGGTTTGAAAACCGCGCTGCGCTGGATGCGTACGGGCCACATCCCAAACACCAGGAATGCGTGCAGTTCATGGCCAGCGTCGGACGCCAAGATGCCATCGCAGTCGATTTTGAATTTTAAGTTTGTGCGGGCCTTGTGCAATGACAGGGCCCGCTTGATTTAGCATAAGCGCAGCTAAGATGATACAAGCCCCCCCTTGTCCTTCCATTTTGTCACAAATCCGCTACACATTGTACCCACTTTATCTACATCATTGTTTGTGTCCCAGCGTTATATTCAATTATGAGAAAACCCAAATATAACGGAGGCTCATCATGATGATGATGTTTAAGCTGGCCGCAAAAATGCACCAATTGCAGCAACAGGGATTGAGTCAGAGGGAAGCCGCGACCAAATTGGGCCTGATTACACCGCATGGCGGTTTAGAACGTATTGGACGGGTAAAACATCGAAAAAGCCCATCACAATAGAGCAAAAACTGATGCACTGCGCATATCAGTTTAAATTGTTCCAAATTGAGCACCCCCACCGCATTTGGCATCCAAGCAAAAGGGTAGGCTCCACCCACCCTTTTGTGACGAATCTTTAACCCGTTGTCGGAATGTGATTGACTAAAAAGCAAAAAACGAAACTTATTGCCGCCACCAAGTATCATATGGCGTCACTGGAAGTTGCCGTTTATGCTCGGTCATCCGATACCGTTTCTCGAGCTTCTCCCTAATTTCAGCATCGACATCTTTGCCTTCGAGATATAAATCAATCTCCCTGTAAGTCATCCCAAGTTCGTCCTCATCAGGACGGCCTGGCATATCGTCACGCAAATCCGCAGTTGGCGCTTTTTCGTAAAGCACACTAGGGGCGCCTAAAAACTGAAGTAACATTTTACCCTGTGTTTTGTCGAGGCCAGTCAAAGGGATCACATCCGCGCCGCCGTCGCCATATTTCGTGAAAAATCCAGTGACTGCCTCTGCCGCATGATCCGTTCCAATCACAATGAGATCGTAAAATGCGCCTAAATCGTATTGGACTTTCATGCGCTCTCTCGCTTTGTTGTTTCCTTTCAAGAATTCGGTTAACTGTTCCCCCGTACCTGCAGTAAAAGCTTTTATGGATGCATCTACCGCTTCCTGAATATTGACGGTGACTGTGGTGTCCGGTTGAATAAACTCGAGCGCAAGCTGAGCGTCTGCCTCATCTCTTTGAACACCATAGGGAAGCCTGACAGCAATAAACTGGTACGACGCCCCGGTGGTTTCTCGCAACGATTGCACAGCCAACTGCGCAAGTCTGCCTGCCAGCGCAGAATCTTGTCCACCAGAGATGGCCAAGACGTACCCTTTTTTCCCGGTGTGCAACAGATAATCCTTTAAAAAGGCAACCCTCGTATTGACTTCCTCTTCACAATCGATGACTGGTTTGACATGCAACTCATCAATGATGGTTTGTTGTGTCTTCTTCATCATTCCCCGCCTCCTCGAAATTCTCCTATTACAATATGGGGGATAACAACCTGGCACAAGCTTCCTTCACCTGCGTGAGGCGAGATCGCCGCTCGTATTCAGCAAGTGTCAATTCCCTGCTGCATAAGAGGTCTTCCACAAATATGTTGTAGAGCTTTGTAGCTGTGAATGTGTCGTAGATCAGCGCATTGACTTCGAAGTTCAATTTAAAGCTGCGCATATCGATGTTCGCGGTCCCCACCGATGCAATTTTGCCATCGACGACAATGGTTTTGGCGTGCAAAAATCCGGCTTCATACAAATAGCATTTTACACCAACATGGAGTAACTCCCCAAGATAAAATGTCGATGCCCAATAGACCAATTTATGATCCGGCTTAAAGGGCAACATCAACTTTACATCTACGCCCGAAAGGGCAGCCGTCTTCAACGCGGTCATCAAACTTTCATCCGGCACAAAATACGGCGTTTGAATACATACACTTTCTTTCGCCGCATGTATCATCTTGATATACGCATTTTTGATTTGCTCCCACGCGCTATTTGGCCCACTGGATATAATTTGGATGCCCACATCGCCGCGATGGTTCTCCAACGGAAAATAACGCGCCTCTACCGGGATCTGCTTGCGGGAAGCGGCATTCCAATCCAGTACAAAATGCGCCTGTAACTCAATGATGGAACTGCCCGTCATCTTGAGATGCGTATCTCGCCAACGACCAAAGCGCTTCTTGCGGCCAAGATACTCATCGCCGATGTTAAAGCCTCCAATATACCCATAACGGCCATCAATAATGGCCAACTTGCGATGATTGCGATAATTGATGCGGATACTCAAGTATGGAAGACGCGAAGGAAAAAACGCAGCGACCTCACCACCCGCTTTGCGCAACCCGTTAAAAAATCGTTTTGGAAGCCAAAAGCTTCCAAAGTCATCGTACAAAAAACGTACAGTCACACCTTCCTGTGCTTTTTGGGTCAACGCAGCCACAAGCGCTCTTCCCAAATTATCATTTCTCACGATAAAGTACTGCAGATGAATATGGTCCTTTGCCGCTTTGATGGCCTCCAGCAGGGAGTGGAATTTGCTCTCCCCATCCGTAAAGATCTCAATGGCGTTATCCTGTGTAAAGATGGCATAATTGCTGACGAGATTCATGTACAACAAATCGCGATAATTGGCCATCGCTGGATCGTGATAATCGATGCGATTGTGTATGAGATCATGCCGTTGACGCTCGACCAATGCGTCAATAAACGCCTTCCGATCTTGCTTCACCTTATAAATTTTTAACCGCCGCACACTTTGACCAAAGATCAAATAGATGATAAACCCGATAATCGGAAGAAAGAGCATGACCATGAGCCACGCCCATGTCACCGCCACATTGCGTTTTTCAATAAAAATGACCGTAAATGCAGTTAAAATATTAAAAACAAATACCGCATAAAATACACCGTGCATCATGCCCATGGTTAAAATACCTCAACTCGTCGCTGTTTAACGAACGCCTTTCTGATGAACAGACATGCTGGCGTTTTTATCATCTTAATCCACAGCCGATGTAAAGTCTCTTCCAATCACGCGCCTCCCTGACACTCCACCTTCTAAATGATATTGCGCACACCGCCTTTTGTTCAACATCATTGTATCAATTCGTGCTATGATGAGCGGTATCTTCATTCAGGGGGCATACTTTTGATTCGCAGGACAACTGCTCATTCCGCCAATTCCCGTTTCATACCGGGTTTTTTCACACTGACCTTCGGAATCACATTGCTTGGAATCGGTGTATCCATCACTAGACCCTATCTATCTCTTTTCGGTACGAACGTCATCGATATGACACCCGCTGAATTGGGGATTTTTATGTGTGTCAACGCCCTCGGAGGGATTATAGCGAGCACATGGTTGGGCAAAATGTCGGATATGCGCACACCCAAAAAAGATATAATGATCTTTTCCACGCTTTGTGCAGGCGTGGGATACGGCTCCTTTATTGTACTGCACAGCTACTTGGTTTTACTCATTGTCACGACCATACTGCTTGGTCTTGGTTCTGCTACCTATCCGCAGATGTTTGCGTATGCTCGCGAATCCATCATCGCAACCAATCAAGGTGATGCAACATTTGCATTGACCACATTGAGATCATTTTTCTCCCTGGCATGGGTGATTGGCCCCCTTGTCGGCGCCTGGGTATTCAGCGCCTTACACTACAACGGCCTATTCACGTCCACCGCCATCATTTTCTTCGCGGTTTTTTTGTTGGTGCTGTTCCGGCTCAAACGGCGTCCGGCTGTCGGCGTTCGTCCTACCGAGTTCATCGCGGTATCTTCTTATCTGAAACGGCGAGATATATTGTTTGCATGTATTTCATTCGTCGCTGTCTCCACAGCCTCCAGCATGAATGGACTTTATATGCCGTTATTGATGACGCAGACGCTGCATGCGCCAGAACATGTCGTAGGTTGGGTTTTTAGCCTCAGTGCCGGCCTTGAGATTCCAATTATGCTCGGTCTTAGTTCTCTGGCCGCGCGAGTAGGCAAACGGATCATGCTTTTATTTGGCTCCATCTGCGGTACATTCTATTATCTCGGCGCCGCTTTTACCCACGCGCCGTGGGAGATGTTGCTTCTTCAGTTGCTCTGTGCCGTATTTATTTCCATCAACGTCAGTATTGGTATGAGTTATTTTCAGGATTTTATGCCAGACGCTCCAGGTTCCACAACGACCCTTTACAGCAACACCAGCAACATCGGTTCCATGGCAGGCAGTCTTTTAGGTGGGGCAATTGCACAGACATTCAGCTTTCGGGCTGTCTACTTTGCTTGCGTCGTGCTAAGCATTTTATCTTACATCTTCCTGTTGCGACGCAAACCGAAACAGACAGCATCAACAGTTGAGATTCCTGCCAAAACACCAACGACTGACGACCATGTAAACCAATAAAGCGCAGATAACGGATGCGATGTGTCGCATCCGTTTGTTCATAGCGATGCTTCAAATGCCAATGGTCCGTTCAATTGCCATATGCCTCATCCCCATCCACCAACTGCTTTTGAACGGAACTTGCCCAATTGTTTAGAAGAAGTCGTATAAAAATGTAGTTTGCGCCGGAATCGCCTGTTCCCATGCGGTAACGGCTTCACTTGTACCCTGCACGCTTCCAATTGAGGCCAATGTGCTCGGACGTTGATAGCCGAATAACATCGCTGTTAACGTTTGAATATCACACGTCAGACAATTCTGCAGTGACATCCCTATCTCTTGGAACTGCGCGGCTTCCACACGCTGTACGTCAACTTGCTGTATTCCGTCTGCAGACCAGGAAATCGTGAAAATTGCCTCGTTCCATAATGCATTCGGATCCGTCACGCAGACATTCAACTCCGCTTCACTTGTTTGCGAAATGAACGAATACTGCCTGAGGAACGGTTCCACATCCACGATGCGCGCCATAAAGTAAGGAAAAATCTCCTGTTTGATGCGTGGATTAGGCAGCAAAAATGGCAACCCATCATTTGTCGGCACGATGATTTTTACTTGATTCGCCATGGAATCGTGATTTGCAATAAAGTTCCACAATCCCTGATAAGCTTCCACCGTGAGATAGACCATTTCGTGCACGATCATTTCAGATTGCTTTACTTGATAAATCATATAACCCTGGGCAACGCCGTTCTCATCACGATAAAGCGCGCGGATGCCCTGCTTGCCTTTTTTGATCCGCGTTTGCCACCAATCTTCTGAACGTTGCAGTGTACCGCTAAATCGAGCCGCGTAAGTTTCGTAGACACTTTCCATTTCCTGAAAATGATCTGTGCGTTCAATTGCCCCCTTACTTGCCTGAAATTTTGGCCAATCCGCACGATCCAATATGTATTGTTTCCTGTCGATACAATACACCCAACCAAAGCGATTGTAGAATGCAAACGAAAAAGGAGCCAACATAGATACCAAGGACCCTTGCTCCTTCATAACATTCAGTGAATGACGCAACAGTTTGGCGACCATGCCCCTTCTGCGGTGTTCTGGCCAAGTTGCTACACCCGCAATCCCGCCCATTGCCACGGGATGCCCATTCACGTATGTCGCCAGTGGCAATATCGTCAAATTGGCAGCCATTTGTCCGTCGACAAAAAAGCCATGGATGTGATCGACGACGACGTCTTTTTTCGCTTGATCTAAATCATTTTTTGCAATTTCATACTGAAAAGCAAACTGACTGATGGCCAAATGCGCATCGATCTCATCTTCACGTAAGCGGCGAATTTCTTCCATGCCGAGTCCCCAACTCCCCCAGAAAACGTCTACAATCAAAATTCAGAACCTTCTTTATCATACCAGTCAAGATCAAGCAATCCTGAGATGTTGATTTCACAAGACCATGATATAAATCCTTACTGGTGGACGATCCGTTTGGCATGCTCCCCACAAAATTTAAAACGATAGTTCTCCTCTGCCAATATAAATTAATGTATGCTCCTGCTCGATTCGCATATCAGGCGCAGGATTTAGAATGGTTTCCTTTCCGCCGAGCGCAATCAGGTTTTTCCCCAATCGCCGCATATCTACAGCGACTTCCCCAAACGACTGTCCCAAGTATTTATCAGGAACCATAGTTTCGTAGAACTCATTGCCCGATTCATGAATCAAAAGCTCTTTTAACACATTGGAAACACCGACAGACAGACTGCTTTGGACAAGCAAACGCCCATTGATTTCACCAGTGTCAATCACTTCATCTGCCCCCACGCGCTCCAACGCTCTGACATCCCCGGATAGGCATTCGACAATGGTATACACGTCTGGGTTCAAATATTTGATAGCGAGCACCGCCTTTAACGCTTTGGCATCCGCTGTGCTCTCGTCGATCCGCTTGTCGCCAAATATGAGCACCGCCTTTGCATGCCGCACATTGGCTTTGATGAGCACTTCATCCTCACTGAAATTCCCCCGGATAAAATGCACATCATACTCAGGTATCGGATTTTCTTCTATGTAGTTGTCAATGAGGACAAATCGCATCTTGCGGTGTGCTCTATAATAATCGCGAATCGCCGCTTTCGCCTGCTTGTTCCAGTGACAAATCACGACGTGATTGCGATATAGATGTGCTGGCAATAGACCTCGCTCCTTTCGACTGATCTGCAGCGCAAATCTGCCACCGATGTTTGCCAGCAGAACTGCCAGCAAACTGCCGCCTATCAAAATGAGCGCAATGGTCACCAACTGGCCTGGTACAGTGACTGGATATTTGTCCCCATATCCAACCGTTGCACTGGTGATGATGGCAAACCATATTCCGTCCCACCAAGTATGAAAGTATGGAGATTTACCATCCTCAAAGTGATAGACAAGATAACCAGAAATGAGGATGACAAGCGTCATGGCCACAAAAATCCTAGGAAACAACAGATAGTGGCGCACAGATTGCCGCAGTCTCTTCAGCATGTAAAAAATGAACAAAACGGAACATCACCTGCTTTGTTTTGCCTGAGTTCACAACACCAACCATGGCGATCATTTCGCATAAGCCTTTCCTTCATCATACCACGGAACCGCCTTCAGCTAAAAACGCCTATATTTCCGGCACGCCACGCATATTTCTGAATGATTTAGCTGAATCCTAGGCGTGGCGCAATTTTCAATGAACTGCACACATACAATTGTGTTTCATCCAGCGAAGGAGACGATGACATGCCATTATTAGAAATCAGTATTGTACCTGTAGGCACCAACACACCTAGTTTCAGCTCAGATGTAGTGGACGCCGTTCGACTGATTGAGAACAGAGGCTTGAAATATCAGGTGACACCGACTTCCACCGTGATCGAAGGAGAAATACCGGAATTGATGGGCGTTGCACAAGAGATCCATCAGCGAACAATGGAGGGTGGACCCAGTCGCGTCATTACCCACATGACCATTGACGAACGAGCGGATAAAGAGGTGGGCATTCAGCAGCAGGTGGACACTGTACATCAATCTCTGCGGTGAAGCGCGTAGTACAAATTCAATTCTTCACGGACATCAGCACGCCAATCAAGGCTGGTGACAAACAGGAAAATGTTCCATTGAAACCAGTCTTGGGTCGTGGTACGCTATATCTACAACATTTCCTGTGATGTTGGTGGGGCATTTTTGGTTTTAATCTATGCGTTAATGAAGGGAATTCGATGCCCGCGTTTGGAGCAAATGCCACCCATTGTGCGTGGACTTGTAAAAAATGCGTCAGGATACCCACCTGTGAGAGCAGGTTCAAAACCTTATGTCCTACGGCAAAACGGGAAATGTAAAGTACATAAGACAAGGCGCCGCTGAGCGCCTTTTTTATTTACCCCTTCGTCCCAAAAGAAGAACGTCCCTCATCTATGCACGGCGCTTTCCTCTGGTGCAGTATTCCAAGATCAGTGTGCCTACGTGATTGATTAAAAAATGTTTATCATGCCCAGATATGCTTTGTCGCTTTCAGATACATCTGATATTAATACAAAACACTGTATTTGACACAATTTTGTCAAACTAAAAGCGTTTACATTTGTGTCGAAAGCTCACTATCTGCGGTAGTCTAGACAATGTAATTATCACAACAACATCGCACTACAATGGAGCCACGCTGAACAAGCCGTGGCTCTATTGTCATTTTCGGGGATACTGATATGACGGCAACGCACAACATACTGCACAGGGTTTGAACGCTCATCACATAAAAAGGTGTGTTCCAGAATTGGAACACACCGTAGAATACTCTGCTCAATTTGAAAATACGCTCCTTTGGACCCCCATCTTTCTGTAATGCATCAACGAGCTAACCTTGGCAGTCTAGTTTCCGGCGTCGCACTAAAAGCAGCCTTTTGGACACTGACAATGAAGTAATCCAATCGTTGGCTTGCAGCAATCACATCTGGATGCGTCAGACTGCCATGTTGGTCTGCCAATTGAAGCATTTTTGAACGCAGAAACTCGATCATTTCCCCAGTTTTTGAGAATTTCAATGCTATCCCTCTCAGATACACATCTATCTTTATATCTATCTGAAATTATATCAAAAATGATTGTCGAAAACGATAGATATTTGCTAAATTCTGCATTTCTTTGCATTCTGATGGGCAAAATATGTTCCGATTACAAGCGTAGTGTGCTACAAAGTGTTGCAACACGCCAGCAAAACCAAGGAAACGCAAGACTGAACACAGCCGTTGTGGCTAATGTGCAGTGCAATTGCTTCATTTTCTGACAGGTGGTGGGATATACATGCAATACAAATGGATTTCTAGTGCCCTCGCTGCGACAATATGCGCGACGACATTGGCTTCCGCTGTTCCTTTAGTACAAGGAGGTGTCACAGACATACAAGTGGAAATCCGAGACAATGGATTTGCGCCCAGTCGCATCACAGCGACACTCAATCAGCCAATTCACTTAAGAATTCACAATTCCGGTCATCATATACACGAGTTTTCCATTCCACAATATCGGATCTATACGAGAACACTACGCCCAGGCGAAACATCTGACGTTCAGTTTTCACCATGGCAACCCGGCTCATTTGTCATGTACAGTGATCCTTTAACTGATGATCAACCCGAGTTTGGTGGAAAATTTATTGTTGCAAATGGAAAATAGGCGTTCCTGGCACTACAAGCTGGCATCCATGCTTTCAAACAGCACAAAACCAAAAAAGCGATCACAGCATGGGTAAAGATAGGAATACCCCCATCGATGATGGCATTAGGAAACGGGGAATGCGCATTGGAACAAGAATGGTATACACGTTTGGAAAAATATTTTCCGGAACACGAACTGAAACATCCAGAACACATGCAGGAACTTTTTGCTGAACACGTGGCATATCGTCGCGAACAAACAAGCGAATATCTGATCATTTACGCTGAGTTTGACGATTTTATCTTTATTGACTATTTACTAGTCAATCCAAAAACACGTGGATCAGGCATTGGGAGTAAACTGATTGACTCGTTTAAAAATCGCGGGAAAACATTGCTTGCGGAAGTTGAACCAGCTGATGACAACGATAAAGATGCAAAAAAACGTCTGCGTTTTTATGAAAAGAATGGGTTTCGCAAGGCAGAGAATATTGTGTACACGCGTGAAACGGATGACGGGCAACCCTTTTCCATGCATATTTACTACTGGAGCCCATCACCCACTTCTGAAACGCAAATCCTTGAGAATATGGAGGTTGTTTGCGAACAAATTCACAATTTCCACGCCAAACGTCACTACGGCCGAATCCCAGCTGACCCTGAAGACGTTTTGCACTGGAAAAGCGAACAGTGAACACCCTTCAGAAACCCATAGACCGCCATGCGTGATGGATCCCGCACCAACAGAACCATGAAAATAAAAGTCAACGGGAGTATCGCAGATGGCGCAGCACCAGGTGCCGGTATTTACAGGATAGAAGGGCATATGATCACATTGCTGCAGGCGAAAGATCAGATTTATGCCGTAAAACAATCGACACAATCTGCCACAAACGCAAATCAATCGACGATTTCGAAACACAAGCTTCACAAATAAGGGTACATGAAAATGATTGAAAGCGATGAATTGGTGCTAAACTATGGACAAGCACCAAAGAGTAAGGAGCGTGGCGAAGATGAAAACCGACAAACCAAATGACCCGATTGTCACGCTGCAGCGTGTTGCCAAATTCGCAGAACGCACCGCTGTAGCCCTTTCAGTTGTGTTGCTGGTAAGCACTGTGGGCTATTTATCCATACATGCCTGGGCATAGCTCAAGATGAACACTCAAGATGAACACATGGTGTATGTGCGTTTTGCCCTGCGTTGCAAACGCTCTCTATATCCTTTTGAAATAAAACTGCACGCCTTTGTCGGGCGTGCAGTTTTAATGTGCATATTACACGCTTCGTGCACCGACATAGTGATTTGCCCAATACCCACTCAGGCTGTCAATTTCAACTTGCGTGCTTGCCGCGTTAATAAACTGTCCGTTGCCAACATATATACCATCATGAGATGCGCCTGAACCATCCGTATCGAAAAATACGACATCTCCCGGCGCCAAGTTACTCTCTGAAACTGCAGAACCCACAGTGTATTGGTCGTAACTTGTCCGCGGCAGAGAAATGCCAAAATGCGCAAAGACATACTGAACGAAACCAGAACAATCAAACCCGCTCGGTGACGTGCCCGCCCATACATAGGGCGTACCGCGAAACTGCTCTGCATATTGAACAATTACCTGCCCTTGTGCCATCGCGGCAATGGAATCAAGCGGAGATGAGCTGCGGCTGCTCAATGTCGAACTGGAGGATCCGCCCTTAATCGTAATTTTCTGACCTACATGTAGAATACTGTTGGCGTTCAAGTTGTTCCATGCTTCTAATTGAGTGACAGAAACACCGTACTGTTGGCTGATAGCCCACAAAGAATCGCCTGACTTCACAGTATATGTCGTCGCGGAAGATGATGATGGAGAAACTTGATAAGAAATGGTCTTGGCTGAAGATGATTGGCTCGTGGTTTTCTTGACTATAAGAGATTCTCCGGGATGGATCAAATTCGATGACAAACCGTTTAACGATTTTAATTTGGCGACTGTTGTCCCATAGGTGGTCGCAATACTGTAGAGGCAATCTCCACTTTTCACGGTGTAATGAACAGTCCCAGCATAAACTGTTGAGAGGGATAACCCCATCGCGGCAGTCGTCGACAAGCTGAGCAACAATTTAAAACGCACAGAAACAAGCCCCTTTTCCGTCCTGCTCAGCGACACACAAATCTGTCATACATCGTTTTACAAACTGACAGCGCACACAATGAAAATATGTAAGCATTGATAAAATGCCTATGTAACACTTTTCCCATTTCTCTATATGTACATCATTGTGCTTATTTTGTCAGAAATCTGCGGTCGCCTGCCCCTAGCGCATAGAGTACGGACTAATTTTCGAGCGCTGGCCTAATTATAAACAGAAAAACTTGTCGGCATCAATCATATTTTGATAGAACGCGAAGAAAAAATGAAAACGCACACGAAGAAACGTGATCAAAACATGCCAGGAATTGTCGTAATTTCGTGACTTGTTGTGATTTTCCTCTCTCATAGGATAAAATATAATGCGTCACCATCACCATGTGTTCTATAGAAAGGAGCAATAGGATGACGATAGATCCATCATCATTTCGGCATGCCCTTGGTCACTTTGCCAGCGGTGTGACTGTTGTCACCATGGCGCACGATACTGAGCAAGCCGGTTTAACCGTATCTGCCTTTTGCTCATTGTCATTGAATCCCCCATACATTTTGGTGTGTATTGATAAAACATCAACGACACTGAGATTGGCCCGGGGCGCGAACGCATTTGCTGTAAATATTCTCAGCTCAGAGCAATCGGACTTATCCAATCATTTTGCAAGCAAATCAAAAGACAAATTAAACGGAGTCCCCCACCATGTCGGTACGCTCCATAGCCCATTGCTCGATGGAGCCTTGGCCAACTTGGAGTGCCGTCTCGCCCAAGAATTGGACGGTGGAGATCACATCGTGCTGATTGGCGAAGTTGTTGCAGTGAAAGTGGATGATACAAAATCCCCATTGTTGTACTACGGCGGGCATTATGGACAATTTGCCCCTAATGCATGAAATAGTGAAGGGCGCACGCCAAGACGTGTGCCCTTCACTCTCTTGTGCGGCACCTTTGTGCCGTGTCATCTGCAATGCTTCCGATTGACTCGCATCTTCGTGATTCTGCTGTTGCAGAACGCATCACACATGACGTTCTAGCGCTTCATCCGCTTCCACATATCTACAATTTCTCGAGCACCCGCCTGCGCTGCAACTGGATGCCCATGCGCTATACTCGCCTCTCTCATTTGCGCTAAAACGGTATTCGTCATCCCATCCAACACTTCTGCCAAGTGGTGTAGATTTTTCGCAACCCGGGCCGCCCCCATTTTTTCGATCGCAACCGCGTTCTTCTGCTCTTGCCCCGGCTGAGGTTTATAGAAAATCAGGGGTACGCCCGATGCGAGACATTCCGCTGCAGAGATCCCCCCGGCTTTAGTGATGACAAATGTTGCTTGCTGAAACCATGTCGCAATCTGTTCCGTATACCCTAACGCACAAAGCCGCTCTTTCACATTTAACTTCTCTCCGATCTCCTTCACCACTGCGCTCATGCGTTCATTTCGACCACAGAGTACGACGACGCGATGTGTCGCAAAATACTGCAATAACTGTTTCAACACGGCCGACAAATCCGGAAAAACCCCTCGTCCGCCAGCAGCCAGTACAATGTAAGCCCCATCCATCACTTGATTCAAGCGACATGCAGAAAATTGTTCACGAATCGGAATGCCTGCTACAGAGGCCGTACTAGCAGGTGACATGAACCGCGTTGAACGCTGTAGTGTCCAAGTCGTGGGAAGCAGGTAGAGATCCACATTGGCATGAAACCATCTACTATGTATTTCGAAATCGGTTAAAACCGTGACAATCAGAGGTTTTACAGCTAAAAAGCGCGGCAGTCTGGCCAAGGCGTGATCGGGAAACAGCTGTACGACAATATCCGGCTGGTGTTCCAGCAATGCATGCCAAGTGGCTCGCCGTGAAAAATGGGCGAGCAATGACCACAGAGGGTGTTTCGGACTCAATGTGCGCGTGAAATCGTAGCTCGCCCCGTACACGTGCGGGAGATAACGGGTCAACGTTTCATATAGCCATTCGTTTGCCCTGGCAAACTGTGGGTTGGTCTGGCGAAAACAATCCAACTTGATGACTTCAGCCTTGTAGCGCGTCTCAAATACTTGCGCCAACGCATTGGCCGCTTGTACATGACCATCGCCAAACGAGCCATATAGAAGTAGTACCTTCATGACTGAACCGTATACTGATCAGTGACGGATATTCGTTGTCTATTCTCAGTCGGAACATGGCCTGCTTGTTCCAATTGACCAAAGAGCTCGATGAGGCGCGCTTTAGACGCGACGACGATTTTCGGCTCCAACACATCTTCGTGTGCTGCAATCACCTGATCCGCATCTGGATTGTACATGCGCAATACATTCTTAAGATGCCAAGTGGTCAGTTTTTTTATAAATCGACTTTGCATTGGCCGCGTATGAAAGCCGAAACGCTCGATGCCCCGATTGATAAACGTGATGCCGTACAGCGCATGTGCAGCCGCATACTGTGGCGCTTGAACGGCTTCCACCAAGGCAGGCATCGACTTGCGGGCCTGCAGAATCAACTGCACCATCGCTCGAACGAGATTGTCGTTTTGACTCAATATTTTTTCGACGATCTCGTTGTTAAAATGAAGCTCAATCACCGTATCGCCCTGTCCGACGGATACGCCATCCACGACAAACGATTTACCAATATACTTCCGTTTCGCAATGTAGAACAGGTGCTCTTCTCCTGCCACCAATTCCTGCAGATGAAACATGCGATGAAAGAGTGCCTCCCAACCCTCAAACAGTCCCCGTTTCAGTCGATTGAGCACATTTCTCCCCTCCTACACGCATTCCGAGATTGTCACAAATTGATACCCTTGTGCACGAACGAGTTGAACAATGGCTGGAATTGCCGCAATGACCTCTTTTGGCGCCCCATGTTCTGCGCCCAATGTGTGATCACTGTCGTGCAAGACGATGATTGCGCCATCGGTGAGTTTCTTGGCAATGCGGTCGACCAGTTCTGCGGGTGCGGTTTTCCGCCAATCGCCAACCATCACGCTCCAAGTGCACAAGCGCATGCGATGAACTCGGATGAACAAGAGTGTCGCCAAATTACAAGCGCCCCAGGTCGGGCGATACACCCTGCTATCGATGTCAAATGCGCTAATGAGCGCGCGACTCGCGCCAATACATTGTCGATAGGTCGCCGACGGATGCAGAAGCGGCACAAACCAATGACGATGGCCATGCACCTCTACATCGTGCCCCTCATAGATCATCCGCTCAATCAGCGCTGGATGCTGTTTTGCTCGATGCGACAAGACGAAAAAAGTCGCTTTGACATTCAACGCGTTTAACACATCGAGCAATTGCGGTGTATAAACTGGATGCGGCCCGTCGTCAAATGTGAGCGAAACCGTTCCCGATTGATTCGTTTGGTATATACAAGACTTTCTGAACGTCCGCGTCCAAATAACTGGCGCGACACAATAACACAATAACATGAGCACAATCAATCCGGCGATGATCCACCACATCAGCACGTACGTCCTCCTTACGTGACCTGTAGCTCAGAAGACAGCGTCCGTGTGGAAGAAGGGAATGGTTCAACCGCCAAATCCAAAATCCGTTCCGCGATATGTTCAGCCGCGCCCAAGACAGGCATCTGATTTGCTGCCGCTCGCATGCGCTGAAGCATTTCCGGATTTTGCGCAATGACTTGTAAGAACGACTGCGCGTCTTCAACATTGCGCGCTCGTACGGCAACATTGGCGCGAACGGCAAAATCCGCATTGCTTTCTTCCTGGCCAGGAATGGGACGAAACAAAATCATGGGCACCCCCATCGCCATTGACTCGGTCAACGTCAAACCACCTGGTTTGGTGACGATCACATCTGAGGCTGCCATCAGTTTGTCGATTTCACTGGTAAAGCCGTAAACTCGCACACGATCACTTTTCAGTTGTATGAATCTACGTTCCATTTTGCGATTTTGTCCACATACGACAATGTACTGCAGGCCAGATTTCGCAATGAACGACTCCCATTCAGACGCATCACCCAAAACCCCGCTACCTCCACCCATCAACAAGACGATGGGCACATCCGGCGAGAGTGACAACTGTCGCAAAATTGAACTACGCTGCATGTGTAAATGACGCACTGCTTCTTTGCTAAATTTGCGCCGCAGCGGAATGCCAAACACATCCACTGAACCTTCATCGATTCCATACGATACAAGGTCGCGCTTGACCTCTTGTGTCGCGGCAAAATAGTGATCCGCGTAATCGTGGAACCACTGTCGATGCGCCGTGTAGTCAGTGACGATGGCCAGATTTGGCACACGCACCGTCCCATGCCGACGCAATTCACCGACCACGCCCATCGGCGTTGGAAATGTACTGACAATGGCATTGGGCTCAAATGCGTCAATATAATCTTGAATACGCGTGATGCCGATGTGATTGACATAACGCTGCAATGGTGAATCCGGCTCAATTTTTGACATGGATTTATAAAACAATCCATATAAACTTGGTACCTTCTGCACACCTTGGATTAAACTGAATTTCGCAAATGATCTCAATGCCGGATTTAACAGACTGACATAATCGACAACTTCTGCAGTTGCACCTTTGTCTCGAAGCGTCTCCTGAACTGCATAGGCCGCTTGGTTGTGTCCCGCTCCAAACGACGCGGATAGGATTAAAACGCGCCGCACTGGTACCGCCCCCTTGGCAACATCCACTCCATTATTGTAAACGGGTTAAGCTCACTGGACAACTTGAATTATCCAACGTTCGAACAAAAGTGCAGTTTTGTTTGTTGCTGTACCATATGTTGAACACAGAAGCCGAAGAAGAACAATTTCTCCTCCGCTTATCCTATTCATCAGCATGTCCTTCTAGCCATGGTATAAGTTAGTGACCTAAATTTGACACTTCGGTCGATCAGAGATTTACAAATCCTCCAATGGAACATCTCGATTCACACCCAGCCGTTTCGCCACCACACCTGTGGTCGTCGCCTGTACCAGAATCGTAGAAAGAATGGCTAAAAAAGTGATGGCCATGATGACATCAGCCTGCGGAATTTTCGCGGCAACAGCGGACCCGGCCAAGGCTGCGGGGATAACGCCCGTTTCACGGACCCACATCATAAATGCAACCTCACGCTTATCCCATTTCGCGATCCTGTCAAAAAATACACAACTGGCCACAGATGCTGGTCTTGCGACAAACATCAACACCGCGACAATGAGTAAACCCAACCACAGGTAATGATAAACAACGACAAAGTTGACTTGTGTGCCAAGCAGGACAAATATCAAGATGCGCATGATGGTAGTCATCACACTATCGAAGTGTTCAATATGTATATGGGTGTCCTCCGCCAACGGCCAGCCAAATGTCTTGCCATTTCCGGTTATGACACCTGCTGCAAAAGCTGCCATGAAGCCGCTGGCATGAATTTTATCCGCCATCACATAGGAGCCAATGGCCGCAACAAACATGACAATTGACCCGTACTCGTGGAGAACACCCCATCCCCGACGCGAGACAGACCACAATGCAATTAAGCCAAAGACCACGCCAACTGCAAGTCCAATGAGCGACTCCTGAAAAAATTGACCAACCGCAGGCCCCATATGCAAACCCGCATGCGTCGCAAGCGTCGTCATCAAAGTTGCCACCAGCACGGAAGCTGTCGCATCGTTGAACGCGGATTCCGTCTCCATTGTCTGCTGCAGGCGAGCGATCACCGGTACCCGTTCAAATACAGGAATCAGCGTGGCTGGATCTGTGGAAGCGACGATTCCGCCGAGCAGCAGCGACCAAACCCACGAACTGCCAAGCAAAAAATGGGCAGTTGTTCCCACAATCAAAGCGCTGACGACCACCCCAACCGTGACCAACAAGGCAATGCTCGTATACACCCGTTTTAAAACATCAAACTGCACGGCACGACCGCCGTCGAACAAAATCAAAGTGGCGCCCAAATACAAAATGAACTGATTGACTTGCGATTGACTCGGCGCGTCAACCAGATGTAAAACTTGAGGTCCCAACAAGATGCCTAACACTAAAAATACGGCCACATCGGGAATGCGCGGTTTCTCTGTAAGTTTACTGACAATGAGCCCCAACCCGACGATAATGAACAAAATCATCAAGGTTTGTTCCCAACTGCCAACCAAATGTAACAAATGAAATCCTCTCCCACGACACAGATATACTTAGTGTACACAGAACACTCGGCACGAATCATCGCACATTTACGAATTTCTACACTTATCCGGTATGTTCAAGTGGCCCGTTCAATTGAGTCTAACAAGAAATCATACGCCAACTGTTCAAATGCTGCCGGCTGTTCGAGATGTGGTGTGTGTCCCGCATCTGCCATCACAACGTGTTGCGCCGCCGCCATTCGTTCTGCCATGTTCGCATTCAAATTGGTAAATTTGCTGTCAAGTTCGCCCGTGATGAGCAACGTTGGAACATCAAACGTCGTCAAGGCCGACCAATAAGAAGGTTGCCGTCCGGTCCCCATGCCGACCAGGCTTGCGGCAAGCCCCTCTTTTCGCTGCGCCAAACGAATGCGTCGCTGTCGGGCAAATACAGCGTCAGGCAAGCGCTTTTGCGATGCAAACAACGGAATTTCCTCCCATGCCTGCACAAACGACGCCACGCCCCCTTCGCAAATCGTTTTTGCCAATGCTTCATCGGCCATTTGCCGCTTTTGTTGTTCAGAGGCCGTATGCAACCCCGGAGAGGCGCCTTCCAACACCAAGCGGTGCACGCGCGCCCTCTTCTCCAGCGCAAATCCGAGCGCAATGCGTCCACCCATCGAATATCCCAAAACAGACACTTCCGAAACCGCCAAAACATCTAGTATTTCAGCGAGATCCGCGACAGTTTCGGCCATGGTGTAACGCTTTGGATCCGACGGCGCATCGGTCATGCCGTGCCCTAGCAAATCCGGAACAATACAGCGAAAATGGGATTGCCACTTCGCAAAAAACGGTTCGAACACATCGCTCGAACCTGTGAAGCCGTGCAACAGCAACAGTGGCGCACCCTCGCCGACAACCTGAACGCGGTACTCCACGCCACGAATTTGCAGATGTTGGTTCAATCCGTCTCCCCCCGCATCACGCGCCCAATTCTCGAGCGCATGGACCGGTAGTGACGCACGCTCTCATCATTGGCAAAACGCGCCTCTATCACCTTCAGTCCTGGCTGTTGCGCAAGACGCGAAACCGCCTCTGCAAGCGACGGAGAATCACACACTTGTTCGTACGTACCACCATACGCCTCGATGATCGCTTGAAAATTCAACCCATGTGGCGTCGTAAAATAGTCCAACGTCTCTTGTCGTTCCGCCTGTGACAAGTGTTGAAAAATTCCGCCCCCATCGTTGTGAACCAATACAATCATGAGCGGCACGGCAAAGCGAGACGCCGCGAGCAACCCATTGAGATCGTGATAAAAAGAGACATCGCCGATGCACAAAACAGTCGGCAAAGTCGGTGCAGCAGCAGCAATGCCGAACGCCGTGGAAACCACGCCGTCGATGCCGCTGACACCCCGATTGCCGTACATCAAAAGCGGCGGTCGATCCCGCTCCGCGAGCGCGTCCACATCCCGTACGGGGCGACTGTTGCCGATGACAAACTGCGCCTCTTTGGGCAACGCATTCAGCAGCACACGCAAAAGCGTCCCCTCAAACCAATGTTTATCGGTATATTTCTGAATAAAATGGCTGGCAAACTTGTCCGCGCGTGTCCACCATTGTAAAAACTCCACCCGCGGCCCGTCTGCAATCTCCACAGCTTGCAACCACTGCCCAAGATGGCCTATCAGCACGTCGGTGGCAATCCCGTTTGCATCTCGATACACAGCCGTCTCGTCATTGACAAATACACGGCTTTGCGCAGAAGCGCGCGAGAGATATGCAGCCAAAGATTTCGACGTCGGTTCCGCCCCGATTTTCAGCACGACATCTGGCAGCAAACAGGTCTCTTTCGCGGCATCGAGCAAGAGATCGTAGTGACCGATGACCACCGTGTCTTTGCCGGTGGCAAAACGAGCCTGTGACAAGCTGTCGGCAAACAGGGCAATTTGATTGCGCTGGCAAAATGCCTGTACCAAGACAGCATATTCCTTATCTCGCTGCGGCCCGAGCACAACGAGCGGGCGCTCTGCATGGGCAAGCGCTTCTTGCAGTGCCGTCAAGGCGCTAGGCTGCGGTTCAACGACTGTTGATGCGTAGACAATCGGCGGGCAGACCATTTGCATATCCGCACATGCCGCGCGCGCTGGGATCAGCAACGGCTCCACCAATGGGTAATTGATATGTACTGGACCCGCTGGCGTTGCCAACGCCTCAGCCGCTGCACGCGCAGCCACGCCAGTCGCATGTTTCGCGGTGCGAATTTCTCCGTCTGGTATCGGCATCTCGACAGCCCACTTGACGTGTTGAGCGTACATGCCATTTTGGCGCACCACCTGATTTGCGCCCACCTCCCGCAATCGCGGCGGCCGGTCGGCCGTCACCACAATGAGCGGAACATGTGCGGCAAACGCCTCCATCACAGCAGGATAATAGTTTGCCGTCGCCGTGCCAGAAGTGCAGACAATGACCACGGGCGCATGCTTTGCTTGGGCAAGACCCAGCGCAAAGAACGCGGCGGATCGCTCATCCAGATGGGTAAATACCGTCATCTCCGGATGTTCAGCGAGCGCCAACGTCAGCGGCGTGTTCCTCGATCCCGGCGAATTGACAGCAAAACGCACCCCATTGGCGACGAGGCCCTCCACGAACGCATGTACTGGCCACAATTTGCTATTGGACATTCGTGTCTCCCCCTTGTTGAAAGGCCATGCGCATGGGCAGCAATTTCATCTGTGTCTCTTTCCACTCCTCATCCACATTAGAGCCTGCCACAATTCCACAACCAGCAAAGAGCATTGCGGTGGGATAGCGAACTGCGGCGGATCGCAACGTGACGGTCAATACGCCATCGCCTGCGCCATCCATAAAACCAAACGCGCCGGCGTAATACCCTCGCTCCCAGCCTTCGTGCGTACGGATAAATGATAAAGCATCTGCCCGAGGCACCCCGCCCACTGCTGGCGTTGGGTGCAAAAGCGACACGGCGTCGAGGATGTGCTTGCCGTCATTGAGCTTGGCCCGCACCGGCGTAAACAAATGTTGGACGTTGGCCAAACGCTTGACCGTCGGCACATCTGGCCACTCAATTTCTTGTGAGATCAACTTTAATCTATCGGTCACAAATTGCACCACCGCCTGGTGCTCATTGCGATTTTTTTCGCTCGCGAACAATGCGGCTGCCAGCGCCTCATCCTCATGTAACGTGCGACCTCTGGCCATGGAGCCCGCCAAACAGTCCACCGCCAATGTGCCCGATTCCGCACGCACTAGTTGCTCTGGGCTCGCCCCTAAAAACCACAATTTGTGCCAGTGCATCGCAAACGCGTGGCTGTCGCGATATCCCGATATCAAGCGGTCCATGGTTTCCATCAGCGTCGTCTCCACCCGCTGCGGCTGTTGACGCGCGATGACGACTTTTGCCAAACGCCCCTCATCAATTTCTTTGAGCGACTGTTCTAGATAAGTCTGCCATGCGGACAAATCGTGAACCAGTCCATTTTCCATCGCGTCCGCAACTGCAGTACCACCTGCTGTGTGCGATACCGCATCAGAGGCATCGGTCGCGAACAGCGCACAAAGCGCCCTTTTGACCTCGCTTGGCGATTGGCCGACGTGATCGAGATAAATCAGTCGCACTTCTGCGGTGTCCGCCTCGCGGACCAGAGTCAGCTTGGGCAGAAACCAGATGGCTTGTGGCCAACCGGACCAAATGCCTGTCAGCGATGTCGTCGGGTCAAACGCAAATCCGCCGAACCAGCGCAGATCTGCAGCGATGGACATCTCGCGCAACTGGCGATGCGTCTCTCCCTCGACATCCGCACCGTCGCCCGCAATCACTTGCGCCGCACCGAAACCGAGCATCTGTTCTCCGGTTTCAGGATGGGCGAAAAAAGCAATGGGCTGCCGCGCCTGCCAATCCAAAAACCTCGTCAAAGAACGACTCGTGGGCAATTCACAGCGAACCGCACACCAGCCAGGCAGCCCTTCTGCGGCTTGTGCGCTGCCCCAAGCGCTGACAACGGCGTCCACGATCATTTGCGCATCCTCGATCATCGCGACAACCGCTCCTTCAACGCGCGACGCAACAATTTTCCCGATGCATTGCGAGGCAGTTCCTTGAGCAGATAAACTGCTTTGGGCACTTTGTAGGCCGCCAAATGCGTCCTGCAGTGCGTGATGAGCGTTTCTTCGGCGACATTGCCCGCCGCCACGACAAAAGCGACAGGCACTTGCCCCCAACGCGCGTCCGCCTGCCCGACGACGGCGGATTCCAATACCTGTGGATGCTGTGCCAGGACAGACTCGACTTCGGCCGGATAGACATTCTCTCCCCCCGAGACAATCAAATCCGCCCGGCGATCCAGCACGAACAGATACCCTTCTTCATCAAAGACCCCAATGTCACCTGTATAAAACCAACCGTCGCGAAATGATCTCGCGTTGGCCTCGGGACGATGATAATAGCCGGATACCACAGTGGGTCCTTGGATGGCGATTTCTCCCTCCACATTCGGCGCGTGTGTCAACCCGTCAGGCGTGTCAATGGCCACGCGGGTCACAGCCAGCGGTTTTCCAGAACTGCCCACTTTGCGCAGCGCATCCACCGATTGCAGCGTCGTCACTTGCGTATTGGCTTCCGTCAGACCGTAGCTTTGGTTGATAGGCACCCCAAGGGCCAGCGCCTGCTCCAAGAGCGGACGCGGCGCGGCGCTGCCGCCTAAGAGCACAGACCGCAATGTGGCTGGATACGGCCTCGTGCGGTGATCCAACATGCGCTGCAGCATGGCGGGAACGACAGATAAAAGTGTAATGCCCTCTTGTTCTATCGCACGATTCACTGCCGTTTCATCAAAACCGTTGTGAATCACAACCGTCGTTCCATAGATGAGACTGCGTATCAATACGGCCATGCCGCCGACATGAAACAATGGCATCGGGACCAACCAACGCTCGTTCGCGTCCAATCCCAGTTGCAAAACCGACGCCATCGCCCCCCACCAGTGATTTTGGTAAGTGATGATGGCCCCTTTAGAACGTCCTGTTGTGCCAGATGTATAAATGAGTGCATGTGGTCGAACGAGATCGACATTGTGACGAGCAATGGGTTCCGTTGAGCGCGGCAACTGCTCAATGGCGTGTGCCCCCAGTCGCACTTGATAAAACTCACACAGGTCTGCTGCCAATGACGCACAAGCCGCGTCATGCAGCAACATCACAGCCTCACAATCCGCCAGTTGCTGCGCCAACTCTTCCCCTGTCAATCGCCAGTTCAGCGGTACGATCACGGCATTCAATTGCATGAGCGCATGCAACATCAGCGCATAGCGCGCCCCTTTTTTAGCCAGCACGGCGACGCGCTGGCCCTCCAGCACACCTAAATTTCGCAACGAAGCCGCGTATTTACACGCGGCATCGTACAATTCGTGATATGTCCAGCTGCCATCGGGCGACGCGATAGCCACCCGTGTCGGTTGTTGTTCTGATCTCTGTTGTAACCAGTCCGGAACGACGCGAACTGGCTCTATCTCCGTCCATTCCATGATCTCACCTGCGTCCTCTGTGACAAAGCGATGCAACGTACATGCTCATTTCATTACGGCATACGTCTAAACTTCGAAAAATCTGGTTTGCGCTTCTCCAGAAATGCGTTTTTCCCTTCCTTGGCCTCGTCGATCATGTAGTACAGCATGGTCGCGTCTCCTGCGAACTGCTGCAAGCCCGCCAGACCATCTGTATCCGCATTGAACGCCATCTTGAGAAAGCGAATCGCCATCGGGCTCTTTTCCAAAATCTCTTGCGCCCATTGAATACTCTCCGCCTCGAGTTGTTCCAACGGCACAACGGTGTTTACAAGCCCCATGTCCAGTGCTTCCTGTGCGGAGTACTGACGGCAGAGATACCAAATTTCACGCGCCTTTTTATGTCCGACCGTGCGCGCTAACAAGGTTGCGCCATACCCAGCATCAAAGCTGCCCACTTTTGGCCCGGTTTGACCAAAACGCGCATTGTCTGCGGCAATGGTCAGATCACACACGAGATGCAAAACATGGCCACCACCGATGGCATAACCGGCGACCACTGCAATCACGGGCTTTGGCAACTGGCGGATGAGCCGCTGCAAATCCAACACATTGAGCCGTGGCACTTCGTCGCTCCCCACATAGCCGCCGTGCCCGCGCACACGTTGGTCGCCGCCAGAACAAAACGCTTTTGGGCCCGCGCCCTGAAGCAGCACGACCCCCGTCGATTCATCATCGCGAATGTGGTTGAATGCATCAATCATCTCTGTGACCGTTTCCGGGCGAAACGCATTATGTACCTCCGGGCGATTGATGGTCACACGCGCAATGCCATCCGCGCGTTCATAAATAATATCTGTATACTCTTTTACTTGCTCCCACTGTAGCGCCATATTACAGGCCTCCTGCTCTCTAAAAATCCGTCAACTTAAGATGACAACGCAAATAATTATAGAACTTGTCTAATGTCCGGTCAAAATGTCAACATAAAAGTCCATACTTGGAAAACGTCTCATTTGCCGACTTTCCCTTTGCCATGCTAGGATAACGATGGATTTGTTCTCTGTAACATTTTACTTTGCTATCAATTCAAAGTGATGTGACAACCGAACGAAAGGAGGCAACGAAACGGATGACAAAACAGCAGTTTGGCGTATGGTGGCGCCTATTCCGCCCATTCACGTTGACGGCGAGTATCGTGCCGGTCCTCGTCGGCACCGGACTGGCGATGCCGTCAACCCATTTTCACACTTCCTTATTTATTGCGATGTTGCTGGCATCCATTCTGATTCAATCGGCTACCAATATGTTCAACGAGTACTATGACTATAAGCGCGGTCTCGATGATGAAAACATGGTTGGTATCTCCGGTACAATTGTACGTGATGGCATCCAACCGAAAGTTGTGCTTGCTCTCGGATGGATATCTGTTTTGGTTGCCCTGCTGATTGGCGTCTATCTGTGTACACAAACCACGTGGTGGCTTGCCTTAATTGGCGCTGCTTGCGTCATGGTGGGCTATATGTATTCTGGCGGCCCGTGGCCATTGGCGTACACCCCGTTCGGCGAACTGGCGGCATCCACTGCCATGGGACCCGTCATTGTCCTTATCTCGTTTTATCTGCAGACAGGGGATATCACTTGGCGGGCGGCGCTTGTATCTATTCCGATTGGCTTGTTAATTGGAGCCATTTTGCTGGCGAACAACATTCGAGATATGGATCAGGACAAGCGCGGCGGTCGCAAAACCATCGCCATCCTGGTCGGGCGCCAGCGCGGGCGCGTGCTCTTCGGCAGCGTATTTGGCATGACCTATCTGCTGGTTATCGCATTGGTTGTGCTAGGATTTTTGACGCCATGGGCGCTTGTTGTCCTCGCAACCATTCCGACAGCAGTATACGTGACTCGACTGTACTACCGCTTCACTGAACCAGCGAAGCTGCACGCTGCGGTCAAAGGGACATCCAACCTCCTATTTCGCTTCGGCGTATTGATGTTTTGCGCAATGATCGTCTCGATGATTCACATCTAGTACTGCTTAGATACAACAAAAGAACACAAAGGCTGATGCGTGTGCGTCAGCCTTTGTGTTTCACTCGATACGACAATTCCCCCTCGCACAGCATCACAGACATCTTGACTGCCCGAAGACTCAAATTGTTTCCAAACGCGGATACCGCATTTTCCAGCAGACGCATACGATGTCTTATTTGAGAAGCGAGGGGCGGGCCAGTGGAAAAATCGACGAAACAAACAGAAACACTGCATGATCGCGCGGCAATAGCACTGCGTGAGGTGATGACGAGAATGCTTGGCTATGTTGATGGCAGAGTGGAACATATCCTGTTTTCGCAAATCAGCCAGACACTTCTTCCCCGGATTGAAGCCAAGCTTCAACGCACATCAACAGCAGATTTGACAAAGGAAATCCGCTATTTACGCGGTGTCTTAGATACACTACTGCCCCCATCGACTGATACGGTAAAAACGAAACAGCGTGCCAAAAGGATGGTGAAGAAGCGTACTCGTCGCTAAGTACGCTTGTTCCCACAATAAAAAAATCAGAGCGCGAGTGGCACCCCACTACACGTTCTGACGATATGAATCACGCCAGATAAAGACGATGCGACACATCGCACATCTGTGCATTGTTACGCTTCAGCATCCTCTGGTTGTGCCAGCGCCTTGCCCATACCCTTTAGAAAAGCCAAACCAAAGGAGATGGCGCGGTTCACATCTGGATCCCGCAATGCTTTCAGCGCGTCATACACACCCAAGGACGATTCCTCTTGCGTTTGAACTGCCGCAGCCTCCTGCAATCCTGCTTGGACGCTGTTCGACAACGTTGCCATCGTTTCTGGCTGCACGGCCGCAACCCCTTTGACCAACGCGAGCGCATTTTTTAACCCGCCCGCATATGCAGGGTTGTTCGCCAAGGCAAGGATGATTTTGACAACATCGTCTCCCTGTTCAATCAACGCACGTGTCAATGGCAACACACCACGTTCTTCCAGATCCTGAAGCAGACCAAGCGCCTGGACGATGCCTTCCGCGCTCTTCGCCACGGCTTGTTCGATCTGCGCTTGCGTCAAAGGTGTGGCAGACTGCGATGTGTGATGTCCAGGTGTGTTTGGGTTATTCACTTGCAAATCCTCCTATGTGAGCGTTTTGCAAAACGCTGACATGCTATGTGACTTCCACCTTCACACTATACCGCAAATACGATTGAAAGTCTGGCCCTTGGAACATTTCTCAAAACCCTGCCTCAAGTCATACACGCACCATCAGCCCGTGGAACGCGCACGGATGGCTTGACTGTCCTTTCGCCATCCGCACAAAATCCAACTGATATGGATGCTCGCCTACCCTATCCACATCCGCAGACACTTGTCGATTTGCTGCCACCCAAAAACATAGTTGCACATCCCCCAACTGTATACACAGCCCCTCATCACCACGCGTGTCATCGATCAGCAGTTCCAGTCCATCTCCGAAATACATGCGCCAGCGATTGGCGAATGCCGACAAATCTTGCACCGCACTATGCACGGCCCGCATCTGATAGCCAGGCGCAGTGGTGAGCGCACCTGTTTGCTGCAAATCAGCCAAGCGCGCCTCATCTGATAACTGCCACTCGATCAGAAACGGCAGCTTGAATGCGCCACCAGCTTCCTGGCGAGGAAAAAGCATGCGCCATTGCAATACCTGGCCGTCGGGCCGCTGCCGCGACGCCGCCAAGGGCCCAGTAAATTCGAGCCCCTTCCCCCGCCACAGCGCAGCCACCTCGTCCATCTTTGTCGTGCGCAGCGCGAACTGAATTGCACCTTCTCCTACATCCAGCCTGCTCGCCACTTGACGCCCAAACTCCGTTCCCCTTGCCGTTTGCTCGTCCTTGATGCCTATCCATTCGATGTACGACAAACCGAAATACGCAAGCGCATTGTAGGTTCCCCACTGTGGGTGCACCCCACCTGCGACTGTGTTGTAAGCAAACTGCCGTTCAAAATCACGGCGCACGATGAGCGGATCGTGCACCGCATGTAAAAGGTGATCAAACTGCAGTTCCATCATCATTCCTCCGCCGTCCGCAGCCGTGGTGGCGATGCAACCAGTTTTTCAAAAGCGGTTCGCCAATCTTGCTCTGGTTGCTCACACCGGAACTGACGGCATACGTACACGCGCAGTTCGTCGCTCTGAGCCGGGTACATCTCCTCGCCATCCACCCGTACCTTCGGTGTCAAAAGCACAGCCTCCGGCAAATACCGAGCGTGCCAAGCTTTTAGGATCTCGTCCATGTCCGCTCCCTGGTTTCCCGAAGCCACCACCACTTCGGTCGATCCGCCGTGCACCCACAAACTCGCACTCAACATATGCAGGTGTTCGGTGGGCGCTTCGCCAAGCACCTCCCCGAACGCTTGAAAAATTTGTTCCACCTTATCCGCGTAGGCGCTGCGGCCTGTGATGGCATACAGCTGAGCAAGATTGTACGCAGCGACCGAATTGGCGGAAGGTGTTGCACCATCATAGACCGTTTTCGGCCGAGCGATGAGTTCGTTTGCGTCGTGTCCCGTGAGGAAATAACCATGATCCGCCTCATCCCAGAACAGCGCATCCATCTGCTTTTGCCAATGTTCTGCTCGGTGCAGATAAAACGGATCCAGTGTGGTCTCGTAGATGGTGATGTAGGCCCAGACCAAATAGGCATAGTCATCCGCATATGCGAGAATCCCGGCCTCGCCATCGCGATAACGCGCAAGCAGACGCCCATTTCCATCCACCAAATGCGCTTCCAGAAATGACACCGCCCGTACGGCCATACCCACGTACTCCGCATTTCCCAAAACCGCGCCCGCTTTGGCGAGCGCAGCGATGAGCAGCGCATTCCACGCCGTCAGCACTTTATCGTCCGTGTCCGGATGCACGCGATGCGCTCGCCATTCGAGCAGTCGTTCATTGGCCTCTGCCAACTTTGCTTGCAATTCTTCCACCGTCAGGCCGCGAGCTGCAGCAAATGCATCTACGTCTGTATCAATGTAATTGGGCACACTGTCCCCTTCGAAATTTCCCTCTTCCGTAATGTCGTAGAAAGCGCAATACAACTGACCAAGTGGTTCTTCCAGCGCAGCGATCACTTCATCCGGACGCCAGACATAAAAACGACCTTCTTGCCCTTCTGAATCAGCATCTTGCGCTGCGTAAAATCCCCCTTCTGGCGATGTCATCTCACGCAGGATATATGTCAATGTTTCATGAATTACGCGCCGAAATTGCACATTTCCCGACTGCTGAAACGCTTCTGCATAGGTCAGTACCGCAAGGGCATTGTCATACAACATCTTCTCGAAATGTGGCACACGCCAAAACATATCGGTCGAATAGCGAGAGAACCCACCGCCAACGTGATCGTAAATGCCGCCTCGTTGAATGGCCTCCAAGGTGTGCAGCGCCATTTGCAGCGCCTCTTTATCTCCTGTGAAACGGTTGTAACGCAATAAAAACAACAGTTGATGAAATGATGGGAACTTGGGCGCATCTCCAAATCCGCCGTACTGCTCATCAAAACGCTGCGTGAGCGCGTTGGCCGCTTTTGACAGTGCTGCATCGGCATCATATGCGCCTGGAGAACTGGCGAAAATCGGCTGCAAGCGCTTGGTCACATCCACGCTGGCCGCGCGCATGCGCGCTCCATCTGTCTCCCAACGCTCGTGTAGAGTCTGCAGGATATCCAGCACCCCAGGTCGGCCATAGCGCGCCGTTTTCGGAAAGTAGGTACCCGCAAAGAACGGATGCGCATCTGGTGTCATAATTACGGTCAACGGCCAACCGCCTTCACCCGTGAGCGCTTGGCAGAACATCATGTAGACGTGATCGATATCTGGACGCTCTTCCCGGTCAACTTTGATGGCAACGTAATGTTCGTTTAAGTATGCTGCGACTTGTTCGTCTTCAAATGATTCGTGCGCCATAACATGGCACCAATGACAGGTCCATATATTACTCCATATCCGTATATTGCTACTCGTAGCCCCGCAGGGCTACGAGTAGCCGATGGACAGAAGGATGGGTCGGTTGTATCTCCGGGCAATCTTAAAGGCTTCGTCGTCCCATGGGTACCAATCGACCGGGTTATGAGCGTGTTGTAGGAGGTATGGTGATTTTTCGTAGATCAGGCGGTTGGTGTGTATATGTTCGCCGCTGTTTCGTGTCACGGTATGGTTCATCCTCTCTGGAGAGATTTACCGTTATTGTACACCAACGTGGTGAAGAGTATTGATAAAGCTCTTAAGTAACATATAACAGCGATAATTTATTACTAACAATGCAAATTTATTCAGAAACAAAAATCACTTTTATATTTATGCATAGAAAATATATCCATATTCTTTCGCATTAAAGTGATCTTGTGGGCAGCGGTTGTAAAATGGTTCTTTCGCGATTTTGGTGAAAATATGTGTCCGTGAGTATGGTGGTCGACAAAGTTTGCCGTCTTGTGGACGAGTTGGTTATCACATGATAGAGTAGGCGAGCTCTCAACAACGCAAAGCTCGCTCCACAACATCTATCTCTTTAGATTTTTTAGTCGGTTAATTTGCCCTTCCACTTGCCCATTACTCTAGGGTTCCGAAATACCTGCGAGCACAGCATCGTCATCTTTGCGAATCCCTTGAGCAAAATTCCGCAGTTCGCGGACGCCAGATGCTATGACTCGTTCCAGCCAATCATCTAGTCCAGATCCATTTCTCGTTTTCATCAGGCTATAAAAGAATTGTACAAGTTCGTTGATCGTGGTGGCTCCATCCACTTCGGCGAAGATTTTCGTTAAGTAAGGCATGTCACCGACCTTCACGTGTCCTCGTGGTTGGGTCAATAACTTTGCAGCCGCTCTTGGACTGATACGATTGCATCGTACGATAGGCTCTTCACCACGTTTCCATAATCGCCGAAGATCCGCGACATACGATCGGTACGGGTCCAACAAGGTACCGCTCGCTTGATGTTCGGCGGGTAATGGACACTTCAGTCCATGAAATATACTTGCGGACGTCTTTCGACTCAAATCAACTTCGTGAGCAATCGCGCGTATCCTGTTTTGGCCATCACTAGATGGCCAAAACAGGGATGTCTTCAGCGGTACGATGATAATGACTGTGGATACGACTTATCCAACATCCACACTCGGGGCAACGGTTTCCGGAAGAGGTCGACGCAATTGTGCAGGACAAACAAAAGATGACGTGAAATATCCAATACAGTGAAACTCGTGGAACACGGCGGAGATCAATCCATATCTATCGTCTCTACGTAAATCGTAGTGTGTTAGATCTGAAATTGTTATCGAATCAAGGAATCACTGAATTTACAACATTACTTAAGACTTTAACTGTATATGCATACTGTTAAGGATGCCATGTAGTGACCGGAAGTTGACGGTGTGTGTTGTCCAAATTTTGACGGACAATGTGACTATAGAGCGTGTTGGGGTAGCAGGGCTCAAAGGCCCCGCCGTCAGCTGTATGTCATTGCTTCATAGGTCGAATTTCTTCTGAGGGTCAGTTTGGTGGAGGATTTGTCGCTAAGCGTAAAGATCACATACCAGTCACCGTTTCCGTCCACTTCCATGCGTCCCCAAGTAAATTCTTCACGAAACCGCAATGCAATCCCCTCGCCACAGTGCAATGGGAGGACGGCGTGCTCCGCGCAGAGATGAAAACGGTCTGTCGTTTCGTTGTAGCGCAACGTGCCGCGTGTCGTGCGTCTCTTCGTCATTATGACAACTCTCCCTGAATCACTAGGTTGACGACATGGTCATCAATGATGCGATGTCTGCTTTGAGCACCATACATCAGGCAGTGGGTGCATACTTTGTTGACCAATCGTACTGCGCCGCTGGAGAACCGGTAAATCTCGTCGATGGCCTTATCTGAGAAAATGTCGTGCGGGGCTCCGGCGTAAGCCAGATGACACCGAATGTACTCACTCACCTCAGCACGGTCGTAGTATGGAAGCTTGCACTGTACGTCGATGCGCTGACGGATGGCGGCATACGCCTGAAGGTTGAGGCGGTCCCACAGTTCGCTTTGCCCTACGAGGATGAGTGCCATGGGGCTTTGTGAATCCATCCTGAAATTTAACAAAAACCTGATTTCTTCCAACATCTCTCGGTCGAGAAGATGGGCCTCGTCTACAATGCACACTGGCTGCACATGATGAATTCCACGCATTAACTCAATCTCGCGGTGCAGTTGTCTTTTCGCATCGCCACGGTAGAACTTTGACTCGCAGCCAAGCTGTTCCAACATTCCCTTGTAGAAGTGACGAGGTGTGAGTTTCGAGTCTGACAGGTACAGGACATGGAACGTGGCCTCGTCGAGTGTTGCTGTAAATCGGCGAATGGTCGTGGTTTTCCCGGTCCCGCAATCACCGGTGACAACGCAAAATAACTGCCGCTGTGCCGCATACGAGAGTCGACCGAGCGTGTCCTCCAGTGATGTCGAGGTGTAGAGTTCGTTGACTGGTATATCCCTGGCGAACGGGGTGTGTTGAAACTCGTAATAGGATTCAAACATCTCTCTTCACCTCGTCCCACGCTGAAGTGTATGAGATGGCCCGAGCCTGATGCTCTTTGCACTGTTCATGCTGTTTCTGAGCTGCATCCAACAACCGCGATGAATCTGCTTGCTGAGGCCCGAGGTGGTCCGGCAAGTTGGGGCGCTTGCCAGCGCGCTCGCCGATCACGAGGGGATGGGCCTGCCAGGACTCGTGCCCCTTATACTCAATGGTCACCTGGCTAATATCCGCTGGGTCGTAGAGAACATCCACGGTGCAACCGATGAACGACAGTCCTACCTCGTACTTGCAATCCATGAAACTGATGCATCCAGACTTGTCCACCTTTCGCGTCTCTGCGTGCAAAAACGCGTCGGCGAGGACTTCGGGTCCGACAAACCGTAATGCTTTGCGGTCGCTACGGAATGCCGTCTCGGGGCTGATCGACTGAGCGTCCATAGAGAGCGCGGTGTGAGGCCTGTTCTGATAGCATTCCGACAACCAGACAGCAAACTTTTGATTCAGTTCTTCAAGCGTTTGAGGCTTGTCCAATGCCACTTCGTTAAGGAATGAGTCAATGGTTCTATTGAATTTTTCCACTTTTCCCTTCGACTCAGCGGCATATGGCCTCGTATAGAGGAGCCGGATACCAAGCTTGGAACAGGTCCGTGCCATCCAGCGAGTTCTATATTGTTTGCCGTTGTCGAAATATGTGGCATCTGGTGTGCCATACTTTTGAATGGCTTGGCGGAAGCAATCTTCCACAATGGTTTGATCCAGCGTGGGGTAAAATTCGGCATGCAATACATACCGACTGGCGTCGTCGATGAACACAACAAGGTAAACCTGTTTCTTTGCTCCACCTGGCCCGATAGGCAGATATGGTCCGAATTTAATGTCACTTTGCCATAACTCGTTTCTGTGGCGACGCTGGAACCGGCGTGCTGCTGTACCAGTAGCCGCATACATCCGCATTTGGCGGGAGCTGTATCCGCGCTCTGCCAGTTTCTCCTGTAAGGTACTGCGTTTGATTTGTCCTTGCTTTATGTGCCCCTCCCACTCCAGGATTTGGATGATTTGCGAGATACTCCGTGTAGGAACTTCTCGCCGCAACAGGATGGCTTGCTCAAGGAGTGACTCAGGGATTGCCTCCGGCCGCTGGTATACCTTTGTCCTCGGTTTGAGTCCCTCGAAACTTTCTTTGCGATACTGGGCCAGGTACCGGCGAATGGTACGCTCCGAGAGGCCTGTTTGAGCGCAGATCTCAGCTCTGATCTGTCGTGCGCGGCCTGCATCCAAGCCTTCCACCAGCAACGGGGACAGCATCTGTACCCTGTTTGCGGCGATTTCTTCCGCTTTTCTCGAATCTTTCATGCCAACTACCTCCATTTTGGTAGATTCAGCATGAACTTACCGCGAACAGAAACGGCCTAAAACGCCGAACGGGTTGATCTCCACAAATGTAGGTTTGCAATGGGTCGGACAGCACGCGCCAGCCAACCGACTCCACTTCCAACGATGCGTCCGATTCGATGGAGCGCGGTTTGTGGATGAGCGGACGAACTCTCCACAGTCCAATGGAAACGATGCGCGATGGACTCTAGACAGCCAGCAGCGTATAGTGCAAAGGGATTCAACCATTGACGCCAGCGACGAATGGTTGATTCCTCAATACCTACAGGCATTGCCCTATCCATGACGACATCCTCAATGCTCTGTGCTTCGTGACGACGGTAGGGAACAAGGAAGTTTGGAAGCTCGTGGTGGATCTTGTTGCAATCCGTACAGCGCAGCCGACGAATGACGAGTTTGAACTTGTCGCCAGAGCTTTGAATCCACGTTCTCTTCCGGTTCCCGATGAAGCGAAGCTCACCTTGGCAACAAGGGCAGGGGACAATCTCCGCACTCCGAACAAAAAACACCGATGTTAGGACTTTCTACGAGCCTGAAATCTGCTACAATGATCATATCTGATTGGTTTGGACGTCCCTGGTGATGCCGTTGGCTCGGCAACACATGAACAGGGGCGTCTTTCCTTTCCTCGGATATGGCCATTTTACCCAGCAACTTTTGGACAGGCAATTACGTCAGCTTTTGGCCATCTGGCGATGGCCAAAACAGCATACGATAAAATGCACATTGATCTTCAAGATCTAGTTAAATGCAGATAGTTTCTGTGAAATTGGACCAATGTTACTAATTGGCGCAAGAATAAAATCAGCTTCACCTACAATGGCAGATCGTGCCACGTACTTGTTAACCCAGTAGCGACTGTCGAAGGATACCGTACGGTTGTCTCCGAGCATAAAGTAATGTCCTAAGGGTACATGATACGTCCCTAACCTAGGAAGATTGGACTTCGCAATATTAGGATTAGATTCATTTAATTTTTCCCCATTTATATAAACCGCATTTGCGGTGACTTTAACCGTGTCACCAGGAAGGCCGATAACTCGTTTTACATATAACTCCTTTGGAGCGTCCGGAAAATGAAATACTACGACTTCTCCTCGATAAATCTTTCGATTAAAATCTATTTCTAGTTTGTTATCCAAAATATAAACATGGTGAGTTCCCGTTGCGGGAATTGTAGGATACATAGAGGATGATGGTACAACTGCGGCACTTACAACCCATGTTTTAATTCCGAACGCCACTATAACACCTATTACAATCGGCACAATCCACTCTGTTAACCAACGGAAGTAATTGCTTTGTTTCAAATTTTCTCCTCCTTGCAAAGATAGTTCACATATCACATGAAATTTCACTATAATGAAGTCCTTCATTTAGCAAGTAAACCTCAACTATGTCCTTTAACGGATTACTATGTCAGTGAGAATACATTGCAATATTTCTGCATTTTCCTTTACGTAGGGTTCTCGTAACATACGATTATGAGGGCCATGACCAGCATAAGAACGATATCCGTTATGCGCAAGTGTTTTTAAGTCTTCATTGTCCCACTTATCATGGGACTCTGACTCAATTCGATGTATTTGCGTTAATATTGGCTGGTCATAGATTGTATTTGCAGAAAACTTGATATAACGTTTCATTTGTTCTGCAATTTGATGACGAAAATTAGGAATGTCCAAAAAACCCCTTATTTCATGATAATTACGGAACGCTTGTTCGATTACCTGAGATATTTCATCTTCTTCTAAGGGATTTTTGATGCTTTCTAACTTTGCATCCAAAACGATGAGATGAGATACAGATTCCCCTTTTTGTTGGAAAGCCTTGATGACTTCATATGCAAGTGAGATTCCTGCAGAATAGGCTAGAAATACATATGGACCTTCCTTTTGAATTTTTTCGATCTCATTAATGTATCTATTAACAATGTCGCTGCAATCGACAAAATTTAACCCATAGCCAGACCAGTCCGATATATTTCCCATCATCACATGAAATGCATTTCCAAGTCCACCTGCACCAGGAAAACAGAATAAATTTTTCGTTCCTCTTTGCGTGAGTTGAATGATATACCCTAATTTCTTTTCTTGATCTACACCATCGGATGAAAAAATGAATGCAGACAACTGAAGAATAGTTGGATATTGAAAAACAACGTAAACAGGAACATCCACTTCAAGTTCCTTATAAATTTTAGCAACCATCTCCATCACCTTCAGTGAATGCCCGCCCATCTCGAAGAAATTCTCCGTCACACCGATTCCTTCGACTCCCAGAACCTCTTCCCATATGCTGACCAGCCGTTTCTCCAGTTCTGTTAC
>NZ_JBHUCX010000001.1:0-70479 GCF_042678105.1 Alicyclobacillus fodiniaquatilis | reverse complement strand
GAGGATACTTGGAGGGAGACTTCCTGGGAAAGTAGGACGTTGCCAGGCGAGAGAGAAGAAAGCCCCCTGTGCGCCACGAGATGTGGTGGCAGGGGGCTTTTTGTGATTGGGGTGACCCTCGCGGCGACAGCAGCGGGATCGAACCGGGTTGTGTCCGTTTGTGGACGCGGGCAATGTAGACGAATTAGTTTCGTCTGACATCCATGTAACCCGTTGACGCAGTTTTCTCCCCTGTATATATAGGTAACCGCAAGGAAACTTTCGTTCCAATATTGGGTTGACTTTGGATTGTGATTTTTCCGTTAAAATGGTCCAGTAATGTTTTGACCATGTATAAGCCAATGCCTTGTCCGCTTTGTTCCTGATTGAGTTTTCCGTATTTACGAAAAAGCGCTGCAACTTGCTTTTCTGTCATCCCTATCCCTTGGTCTTCCACATGGATGATCAGATGATTATTTTCAATGGAAGCCAAAATACAAATTGTCGTCTGTTCCGCGCTGTATTTAATTGAATTGTTGATCAAATTTGACAATATCAACCGAAGACCAATTGGGTTGCAGAATATTCTTTCGTCTCCGGTTAAATCAAGCGTATGAGTCAGTTGGATATTCTGAAGCCTTGCTTTGATGCCCATGAACTCGACGGCTTCCTGTAAGAGGGGCATGAGATGGACATCCTCTTTATTCCAAAGCGCATCGTTGCTCAGCATTTGTTCGGTGTTGATAATGTCGGTCATTTCATTATCTACAAGATCGACATAATCCATAATCAATCGCAGTTTATCTCTGCTCTCAGCACTCAAGCCTGGCTCTGTTTGTGATATCATGTATGCGTAAGCTTTAATGACAGTTAAAGGATTGCGTACCTCGTGGGAAATCACATGGGCAAAATCCAGTTTTTGCTTGTAAAAGTTGCGCTCCGACTCCATTTCGGAGTGAATTGAAATAGAAGGGAATATGACTTTCCCTTCACTGTCACTGTACAGGGATGAACGCACCAATTCTGTGTCTGTCATCAGATACTCGTGATTTCTCATCAGCATTGTCTGCAACGAAGCGGTCAACACTGCGCTGTTGTAGGCGCATACACCAATCATGCGCATATCTTGTAGTGCCATGTCTGAGTTCCGTTCATGATTTTCTAACTTTCGTACGATGTCATCCTGTGCTTTCCAGACAACGTTAGACCAAGTGCGCAAAGGGATATGATTGGATATGTATGCGTTCGATATGCTGTTAAAGTGTTCGACAATGGTTTTGGAATAAAAATCTCCGTATGCACTGTAAAATTGCTCATTATTCATGTAATGAACCTTATGTAAGTCTTCTTTCGTTAAAAAGTAACTTAACCTCTCTCTGATGTTCTGAAATACACTGCTGCTTTCAATTAATAGAATATGATGTTCCTGCTCGATCCCGGTGCGAATATATGCAATTGCGTTGTTTAGATAGAGCGCTGGATCTTCATAGAGGTACAGTATATGAGCACCATTTGACAACTGTAAATCCTGTGTCAGTTGAATGATTTTATCATTGAGCATCAAGCGCTGCGACCTCTTTTCCCTGACCTACATAGATTGAAGCGTCGTTTTGTGCTACTAGGATGTGTTGAGCCAATATGCTTCGTGTCTTGATGGTTTGCGGAAACCTTCACATCCGTGAAAGGGCATCACTTCCATCCTTTGTTTGTATGTAGACACGACATATTCTCTGATAAGTCGTCAAACTTCGACATCATACCTATATATTATAAATGCTTTTAACAAAATGAGAAAAGATATTGACAGATCAGTTGAGTTTTTTTCAAAATAGCATTTTTTCGCATTGATCTAGCACGTGGCAAGTGGAAGAAACATGGACTTCATCAGCAAAGATGGGTAATGGAGGACCAACATTCATCAGTGCGGCACTCAAATGGAAACTTGTAGCGTAAATCAAAAGTACAGCAGACCACCTCAGAAGCCGGTCTGACTATCAGTGAAGCTTTACTCTTTCTTTAAAATAAAGGGGCAGTCATCGGCGCAATCCGATTCGCATCATGAGACGTCTTTTTTTCTAATGAGTGGTCAATAATCCATCTAAGAATAGTTTGCTAAAAGTGTGGGCGACATCGTTGGCATTCATGGAACCGGAGGGGCGGTACCATCGGTATACCCAATTACATGCGCCTAAGATGGCAAGCGCAGTGACACGGGGGTGATGAACTTGGAATTCTCCATTTTCACTTCCTTCATTTAATATCTGCGTGACGAGATCCAAATACGTGTCGGTCATTTTCTGAATGACGCCTTGTGGCGCTTCGCCAAGTGAAAAAGCTTCTCTCCACAACACTGTGGTCGTCTCCAGATTTTCAATGGACGTCTGCACGTGCATGCGGATCATCGCTGCTAATTTTTCTTGGGCAGTCATCGGTCGGGCCAGGATCTCTTGAAGTTGTTCATTAAATTGACGGATGGCTGCGTCAGCAATTTGCATCAACAGCTCTTCCTTCGATTGTATGTAATGATACAGGCTGCCTTTTTGCAGCCCTACAGCGTCGGCAATATCCTGTACGGAAGTGGCTTGGTACCCTTTCTGTTCAAACAGTTTGACTGCAGCATGCAGAATTTCCCTTTGCCTGTTCGAGGACATCGGCGAGTTCCTTTCTTATCCTGAACCAGCATATTTGTCGTTGTGCATGTTCATGGATGAAGGTCATATTGGGAAAAGTGTACCGTGAAAACGTTTAATTTTCAATGAACGGTTGATCCGCTTGCGTTTTCAAATGTGCGGTGTATAATAAGGTCAATGAAAGTCAAAGTCAAAATAAGTGAAAGTCAAAGGCGGTGCTGCCGAGGATGGGAGTAATCAGCCATGCCAAACAACATATCCGATGTGATCGAACAGTACTTAAAGCGCATTTTAGAGGAAAGCGATGTTGGGTTTATCGAAATTCAGCGTAGTGAACTGGCTTCTTTATTCCATTGTGTTCCGTCGCAGATCAATTATGTGATAAGCACCCGTTTTACGATGGATCACGGCTATGTCGTCGAATCAAAGCGCGGCGGCGGCGGCTACATCCGGATCCGGCAAGTGCGGCTGGATCCAGAGCATACATTGCTACAACTGCTGCGGGACTGGGGTGACGAGGTCACACAAAGTGCCTCGGAAGCGCTGATTGAGCGACTTGAGCGCGAACAGTGGATAACCGGCCGTGAGGCGGCGATGTTGCAAATTATGTTGCGAAGAGAGGTTCTGAGCGTCGAGTTGCCTTTGCGGGATAGATTGCGAGCTCGACTGCTCTACACGGCGCTTCAAGTGCTTGCCACCTATGAGGATTGATGTCAGGGAGGTGTCCTGAATGATTTGTGAACGATGTCATGAACGTCCAGCTACGGTTCACGTCACCAAAATCGTCAATGGCGAGAAGACAGGTTATCACCTTTGTGAACATTGTGCCAAAGAGCAAGGTGAGATTTTGAACCCGTTTGTTGCGGGCAACGCGTTTGATTTCAACAAGTTGCTCACTGGGCTTTTGAATATGGAGTCTTCTTCAGGTTATGCGCCAGTGCAGACAAGCAGTTTGCGGTGTGCCAATTGTGGGATGACCTATAACCAGTTTACTAAAATGGGGCGCTTCGGCTGCCCTGATTGTTATGACAATTTCTCAAGCCGTTTGGAGCCGCTATTACGGCGCATACAAAATGGCAACGAACATACGGGTAAGATACCGCAAAAATCTGGTCAGCGCGTTCAGCAGCTTCGCAAGTTGGACCAGATGCGGCGCGAATTGCAGCAAGCCGTGGCTGATGAGCAATTTGAGCATGCCGCACAGTTGAGAGATCAAATTCGGGCCTTGGAAAAAGGCACGGAGGACTAGGGAGGGATACAGGTGTCATTAAGCGATTTTTTGCAGCATGCGATGAGTCAGTGGATGAAAGACGGAGGGCCAGACGATGACATCGTGTTGACCAGTCGCATCCGTGTCGCACGAAATCTACAAGGCTATCCGTTCCCGATTTTGCAGACGGACAGTCACGCCAATGAGGTGATAAATGCCGTTGGCGAAGCTTTTCAGACCGACGCCATGTCGGAGCATGGGGAATATGAGATGATTCGCTGCCGAGATTTGGCTGCGCTGGACAGACAAGTGCTGGTGGAAAAGCACCTGATCAGCCCTGATTTGGCGGAACAAGAGAAACGCGGCGCAGTCATTCTCCGGCGCGATGAGATGGTGAGCATCATGGTCAATGAGGAAGATCATTTGCGGTTGCAATGCATCATGCCGGGGTTGCGCCTGAATGAAGCGTGGCAACTTGCCAGCAAGATAGACGATGCGTTGGAGCAGAAATTGACCTTTGCCTTTCATGAAAAATACGGATACCTCACAGCGTGTCCGACGAACGTCGGCACAGGCATTCGCGCCTCTGTGATGATGCATCTGCCGGGGTTGGCCTTGTCAGGCAGCATCAATCGCCTACTCACCGCTGTCTCGCAAGTGGGTCTGGCTGTACGGGGAATTTACGGTGAAGGTTCTGAATCATTCGGGAACCTGTTTCAAGTATCAAACCAAATCACTCTCGGCGAGACTGAAGAAGAGATCATCGGCAATTTGGAAAGTGTTGTTCATCAATTGATTGAACACGAGCGAAACGCAAGAGAAGGTCTTCTTCAGCGCAACCGTATTGAATTGGAGGACAGAGTCAGCCGTTCGTTCGGCCTGTTGGCTTATGCGCGGCGCATGGACTCCAAAGAGACATTGCAACGCTTGTCCGATGTGCGGCTTGGGATCGATCTCGGCATCATTCAAGGCGTATCGGCGAGTATTCTCAATGAATTGATGGTGACGACGCAGCCCGCTTTCCTACAGAAATACTTTAAGCGTGAGCTGTCTGCAACAGATCGCGATATCCGCCGCGCGGCGCTGATTCGCGAACGACTTCGTCTAGATGACACGGAGGTGCATGGATAATGTACGCACGCTTTACAGAACGAGCACAAAAAGTTTTGGCGTTGGCTCAAGAAGAGGCTTCCCGACTGCGGCATCCTGGTGTGGGCACAGAGCACGTGTTGCTCGGCCTTGTCCGCGAAGGGGAAGGCATTGCGGCTCGCGCATTGCAAATGCTTGGTGTCCAGGCAGATAAAGTCCAACAGGAAGTAGAGCGGATCATCGGGCAAGGGCAAAGTCAGGGCCAAGGCCAAGGCGGTCAGATGACATATACACCGAGGGCAAAAAAGGTGATAGAGCTTTCCATTGATGAGGCTCGTAAATTAAATCACACCTATGTTGGCACAGAACACATCTTGCTTGGGTTGATTCGCGAAGGAGAAGGCGTGGCGGCGCGCGTCCTCGCAAACATGGGCATCAGTCTGAACAAAGCGCGGCAACAGGTGCTGCAGCTGCTTGGCGGCGATGCAGCCGACATGGCGGGTGAGAAGGACAGTTCAGCGGGGACGCCAACGCTGGACAGCCTGGCCCGCGATTTGACGCAAATGGCGCGCGACGGCAAGGTTGATCCGGTGATTGGACGCGCCACCGAGATAGAACGTGTGATTCAGGTGCTCTCCCGTCGGACCAAAAACAATCCGGTGCTCATCGGTGAGCCTGGCGTGGGGAAGACGGCCATCGCGGAAGGCCTTGCGCAGCGGATTGTGGCTGGGGATATTCCGGAAACATTGCGCAACAAACGCGTCATGGTGCTGGATATGGGCACGGTGGTTGCAGGGACAAAATACCGTGGTGAATTTGAAGATAGACTGAAAAAGATCATGGACGAAATTCGGCAAGCGGGCAACATCATTCTGTTCATCGATGAGTTGCACACCTTGATTGGCGCTGGCGGCGCGGAAGGCGCCATCGACGCTTCGAACATCTTGAAGCCGGCGTTGGCGCGCGGCGAAGTGCAATGCATTGGCGCGACGACACTGGATGAGTATCGCAAGCACATCGAAAAGGACGCTGCGCTTGAACGCAGATTCCAGCCGATCACGGTGGATCAACCGACGCCGGAAGAAGCCTTGGAAATTCTGCGCGGTTTGCGCGACAGGTATGAGGCGCATCACCGCGTGAAGATCACGGATGAGGCGCTGGAGGCCGCAGTGCGCTTGTCGGATAGATATATCTCGGATCGGTTTTTGCCGGATAAAGCGATTGATTTGGTGGATGAAGCGGGATCGCGCGTTCGCTTGCGCACGCACACGGCGCCGCCGAATCTGAAAGAGCTGGAACAAAAGCTAGAAAAGGTGCGCAGTGAAAAAGACTCTGCAGTACAGGGGCAAGAGTTTGAACAGGCTGCAAACTTGCGAGATCAGGAACAGAAGATCAAACAGGAATTGGAGCAGTTGAAGGAACACTGGCAGCAGACGCAGCAGCATGACGATGTGCGCGTGACCACGGAGGACATTGCCCATGTCGTCGCTGCTTGGACGGGGATTCCGGTCAAACAGTTGGCTCAGGAAGAGTCGGAGCGGTTGTTGCACATGGAAGAAATTCTGCACAACCGAGTTGTCGGGCAGAACGAGGCAGTCGAGGCGGTTGCGCGGGCCATCCGACGCGCGCGCGCAGGCCTGAAAGATCCGAAGCGGCCGATTGGTTCGTTCATTTTTCTTGGCCCAACAGGTGTGGGGAAAACCGAGTTGGCTCGCGCGTTGGCAGAATCGGTCTTCGGCGATGAGGATGCGATGATTCGCATTGATATGTCCGAGTTCATGGAGCGGCATTCCACGGCGCGCTTGGTTGGTTCGCCGCCGGGATACGTCGGTTATGACGAAGGTGGCCAATTGACAGAGAAGGTTCGGCGCAAACCCTACTCGGTGGTGCTGCTGGACGAAGTCGAAAAGGCGCATCCTGAAGTGTTCAACATCTTGCTGCAGGTGCTCGATGATGGTCGTCTGACAGATGGCAAGGGGCGGACAGTCGATTTTCGCAACACGGTCATCATCATGACTTCCAACGTTGGCGCTGAAGAACTGCGCAAGGGCGGCAGTGTTGGCTTTAAGCCGGGGGCTTCCAGCCAGTACAACGATATGAAAGAGAAAGTGATGGAAGATCTGAAGCGCACATTCCGGCCGGAATTTATCAACCGGATCGACGAAATCATCGTCTTCCACGCCCTGGACGAATCGCAAATCAGCCACATCGTCGATTTGATGGTGAGCGATCTGCAAAAACGCCTGGCAGAACAGAATATCCAATTTACTCTGACAGAGGAGGCCAAGCAATTTTTGGCCAAGGAAGGGTTCGATCCGCAGTATGGCGCACGGCCGTTGAAGCGGGCAATTCAAAGACATATCGAAGACAGATTGTCGGAGGCTTTGTTGGCTGGCACCGTGAACAAGGGCGACGCTGTGCGGATTGGATTGGATGGGGATCACCTGAAGGTCGAGCCAGCGGGCGCAATGGCTGCAAACTCGTAAAAAGTGGAACACAATCTGTAGGTTGTCAAACCCGTCGCGATTGCGGCGGGTTTTTCTGCGATACGGGATGGACGCGGCCCATTCGTTCGGTATGATGGTAGAGGGAATCTGTGTAAAGGATGTCCGCAAAGGGGAGAACGGCGTTTGGCGAAAACAAAGACGCAGTACGTTTGTCAAGCGTGCGGCCATATTGAGATCAAATGGATGGGGCGCTGCCCTGGTTGTGGGGAATGGAACACGCTGGTGGAAGAGACGGTTGCGCCGATGAGGTCGACGGCAGTTGCCGCAACGAAAGCATCGCCGCAGCCGATTCAGTCTATCCCGGCGCAAACCGAGCAGCGGTTTCAAACCGGAATGACAGAGTGCGACTGGGTGCTGGGCGGTGGGATTGTCCCTGGTTCACTGGTGCTTATCGGCGGGGATCCGGGGATTGGCAAGTCCACCTTGTTGTTGCAGTTGTCACAGGCGATTGCCTCACAGCAAAAGCGCGTGCTATACGTCTCCGGCGAGGAGTCCGCGAGTCAAATCAAGCTGAGGGCGGAACGGTTGGGCACCGTGCATGATGAATTGTACGTGCTTGCGGAGACGGACTTGGATTTGGTGATTGAGAGCGCAATGCAGGTCAAACCTGATTTCTTAATTGTGGATTCCATCCAAACGGTATTTCGGCCGAGCTTGACATCGGCGCCTGGCAGTGTGGCGCAAGTGAGAGAGTGCACTGGCATGTTATTGCGCGTCGCGAAGTCGCATAATATTGCTACGTTCATCGTCGGGCATGTGACGAAAGACGGCGCTTTGGCTGGACCTCGCATGCTTGAGCACATGGTTGACGCGGTACTATACTTTGAAGGCGAACGTCATCATATGTATAGAGTATTGCGCGCCGTGAAGAACCGATTTGGTTCAACCAATGAGCTGGCGGTTTTTGAAATGCATGACAATGGATTGCAGGAAGTGTCCAATCCTTCTCTTTTATTTCTGTCAGAACGTCAGACGATTGTCCCAGGGTCGGCAGTGGTCGCTGCGATGGAGGGTCGGCGGCCATTATTGCTTGAGGTGCAGGCTTTGGTTGCCCCCACGGGATTCGCGACACCAAGGCGCATGGCCACGGGCGCTGATTACACGCGGGTAAATATGCTGCTGGCGGTGCTGGAACGCCGAATGGGCATGCAGGTGCAAGCGTGTGACGCCTACGTCAATGTGGCTGGTGGCGTGCGTGTCGATGAGCCTGCAGTAGATCTCGGCATTGCCATGGCGCTGGTCTCCAGCCATCGGGATAGACCTTTGGCGCGTGGGGATATCTATATTGGCGAGGTCGGGTTGACCGGTGAAGTTCGTACAGTCACGCGGTTGGCGGAGCGACTGCGCGAAGCGCAAAAATTAGGCTTCCAACGTTGTGTTATTCCAGCTGGTCAAACGGTGACCGAGTCGTTTCCTGGGGTGGAAATCGTCCCGGTGCAAACACTACAGGATGCAATGCTTCGGGCCTTTTAGAGGTGAAAGATGATGAAAGAAGACACCAAACGGGAAATCACCATCAACAAGATTTTACGGATGGTCGCACCAGGGACTGTGTTGCGTGATGGCATAGAAAACATCCTGCGGGCGAAGACGGGAGGGCTTATCGTCATTGGCGCTTCGGAAAAAGTGCTGTCCATCATGGATGGCGGTTTTTCCATCCAATGCGAATTGACGCCGTCCCACCTGTATGAGCTCGCGAAGATGGATGGCGCAATCATTGTCAGCGAAGATGTCAAACGGGTGCTTTTTGCCAACACGAATCTCAATCCGGATCACACCATTCCGACGTCTGAGACTGGCACGAGACATCGGACTGCTGAGCGTGTGGCGCGGGAGACAGGGCAGCTTGTGGTCTGTATATCACAGCGGCGCAACGTGATCACATTGTATCAAGGGCTGTTTAAATATGTATTACGTGACATAAGTGTTATCTTGACAAAGGCAAACCAGGCGATGCAAACTTTGGAGAAATACAAAACCGTGTTAGATCAGGAATTGACCAATCTGAGCGCGCTGGAATTTGAAGAGGCTGTTACACTGGATGAAGTGACGACGGTCTTGCAGCGATTTGAGACCGTGCTGCGCATCAAGGCGGAAATTCGCCGACATATTACAGAGCTCGGGAGTGAAGGCCGACTGGTCAGCATGCAGTTGGACGAACTTGTGGCAACGGTTGACGAGCAGGCATATTTACTGGTGAAAGACTATATGAATCATGGACATGATGTGACGCCACATCATGTGTTGTCGTTGTTCCACGGCATGCCAGCCGACGATTTGATGGATGGCGCCAAAATGGCGAAGGCCATGGGTTACGCGCCGAGTGTCAATGTTCTCGAAGAGGTTGTGCCATCGAGAGGGTACCGCGTGCTGAACAAAATCAGCCGCTTGCCGCAACCGGTGATAGAGAATTTGGTCGAACATTTCGATATCCTAACCAATATTTTGTCGGCGAACGTGGATCATCTTGATGAAGTTGAAGGGGTCGGGGCTGTTCGCGCGAGAATGATTCGCGATGGGCTGCAACGCATTCAGGAGCAGGTATTAATTGATCGACATATTTAATTTGTCCTGATGGTTTTTTCTGTTATTCTCTGGGAGGTCATATCATTGTTCACGAAGGCGATTCCCAGTGTTCTGACATTGGGCAACTTGGTCATTGGCATGGTGGCTATGTTTGTCGCGAGTCACGGTCGCTACGACTCAGCTGCCTTGCTGGTGGTCATTGGTATGTTTTTAGATGGATTGGATGGTCGTGCGGCTCGTTTATTACATGCGGAAAGCGAATTTGGCAAACAGTTGGACTCATTATCTGATATGGTGACGTTTGGAGTCGCTCCTTCTTTTATCATGTTTGAGGTGATGTTGCGTCACCTTGGGTTTATCGGACTTGTTCTGGCCATCTGGTTTCCCATGTGCGGCGCGATGCGCCTGGCCCGTTTTAATGTGCAGACCAAATCTTCTCATTTCTTTGTCGGACTGCCCATCACTGCTGCGGGTGGCATTTTGGCCACCATGGCTTTATCAAGGCCGGTGTTGCATCCGGCGATTCTCATATTGCCGCTTGGGATGTTATTGCTGTCTTTTCTCATGATTAGCAACGTTCGCTATCCCAATTTCAAAAAAGTCGCGATCCCGAAGTCGTCAGTTGTTCTGATTCCTGTTTTCGCGATTGGCTTCTTTATTTTGATCAAATTTCACTACGTCCGCGTCGACTGGTTGATTTTTGGGATTTTGGCGATTTATGCGGTGTACGGTATGTTGCGGGGGCTGCAGTATCAGACCGCGCGTCGGCGTCAGATGAAATCCGGTGAAGATGTGGATTCTACGAAATATCTTTAGTGTATTTGACCGTCATCTAGGGAAAAGACTTCAACAGTTCTATAGCAGTTTTGTGTCGGGGCCACATGTGTGGTCCTTTTCCTTTTGACGCTGTATAAGCGGGATGCTAAACTAAAAGCACTACCCCAATATTTAGAAGGTTGTACACTTGTACGGGCGTTTGTTCCATCTGCTTGCGAAAAGAATGATTAAGTCGCATTCTCTTATGCCCATACTATTGACAGGAGGTGACTGTTTTTATGCTAAAAAAAGTGGTTCACTTGTTTTTTGCGGTTATCGGGGTAGTCCTTGGTTATACGTTTGCTCCGGACTTATTCACACGCGTTTTTCATCTGAGTCATAATCCTCTTTTCCAGAACAAGGTGTTTGGCGCCGCAATTGGGTGTGCATTGTTTATTTTAGCCACCATCTCACTGGTCAATTACGTCTCGGCGTTGCTGCGCTGGTTGGAGGAGCGGTTGAAAAACGCTCCATTGGCTGACATCCTGGGTGGAACCATCGGTGTGGTCATTGGACTTGTGGTCGCGTATTTGTTTTCACCGGAGATTCGTGCGATTCCTGTCGTCGGTGTATCTGTTCAGTTCTTCGTGAGTGTTTTCTTTGCGTACCTTGGATTGCGCATTGGGTTTACCAAACGGGAGGATTTAATCAACCTGTTTTCCGGGAAGTTGTCTCTAAAAGACCGGGACAAAGAAAAGAAAGCAGCGTTGCGTCCGGGAGATGCAAAGTTGTTGGACACCTCGGTGATTATTGATGGACGCATTGCGGATCTGGTGGAGACCGGATTCTTGGACGGCACCATCGTCATTGCCTCTTTTGTGCTGGAAGAGCTACAGCACATCGCGGATTCGTCCGACGCGCTCAAACGCAATCGAGGGCGACGCGGCTTAGATGTGCTCAATCGCATCCAGAAAGAATTGGATGTGCCGGTGCAAATTGTCGAGATCGACTTTGAAGACATTCAGGAAGTGGATTCCAAACTCGTTCGCTTGGCGAAGAAGATGAACGGCAAAGTGACCACCAACGATTTTAATTTGAATAAAGTCTGTGAGCTGCAGGGCGTGCCGGTGCTCAACATCAATGATTTGGCGAATGCGTTGAAGCCAATCGTGTTGCCTGGCGAGGAACTGCACGTTCAGGTCATCAAGGACGGAAAAGAGTACAATCAAGGTGTTGCTTACTTGGATGACGGGACGATGATTGTCATTGAGGGCGGTCGTGAACATATTGGCGGCATGCTCGATGTGCTTGTCACCAGTGTATTGCAGACATCTGCTGGTCGCATGATTTTTGCAAAGCCAAAACTGCTGGAACGCGCTTTGTAATGACATGTGCGAAGCGCATGCAGATGAACGATTGGCAAAATGTATCGTCTCACCATGTATAGAACAGATGGAAACAGGACCCATGTGGCGGTCCTGTTTCTGAATGGTTGGGCGTGGAGCACGTGGGAGGATGGAAGTGCATGTTGTTTGCCATTGTCGTTGCGGCAGGGCAAGGGCGGCGTATGGGCTTCAAAAAGCAGTTTATTGATTTGGCAGGAAGCCCCATGTGGCTTCGCTCTGTAGAAGCAATGGCCGCTGGAGGCGCAGAGCAGGTCGTCATTGTGGTGGGTGAAGCGGACTACGCATCATTCCAGCAAGCGTTAGCCGCCAGTCACTTGGCGCGTCAAAGTACACTGGTCATAGGCGGGGATAGTCGATTCGCCTCGGTTCGATCCGGCATGTCCCATATTTATGAGACCCTGGCGCATCGCGACGATCCTGTTCGGCTGGATCAAGTGCAAATTGCAGTTCACGACGCGGCCCGTCCGTTTGCATCCCCAGAGGATGTGCGGCGGACATTTACTCAAGCGTCGCAAACGGGCGCGGCGATTCTTGGGCGCTATTGCCGCGATACTGTGAAGTGGGTGGAGCAGTCGTTTGTGCGCCGCACCATTTCGCGGGAGCATCTGTTTCTTGCTGAAACCCCTCAAGTGGTGCGCGGGGATTACATAGAACGTGCTTATTTGGCAAATGAGACTGGCGCATCGGCTACGGATGACAGCGCCTTGTTGGAAGCACTCGATATCCCGGTGACGTTTGTGGAAGCTGATCACTTTAACGGCAAGGTGACAACGCCAGCAGACTTGGAGTACGCCCGTTGGTTGGCGAACAAAATGTGGGGGACGGTCGAGTCAGGATGAGAATTGGTTATGGGTTTGATGTTCATGCCATCGCAGAAGGGCGAGCACTGGTGCTCGGGGGTGTCCACATTCCCTCGCCGTTTGGCCTTGAGGGCCATTCGGATGCGGATGTTGTCCTGCATGCGGTAATGGACGCGCTGCTTGGCGCATTGGCGCTCGGCGATATCGGCCATCATTTTCCCAATACAGATGACCGATACAAAGACGCGGACAGTATGGAACTGTTGTGTCATGTCTGGCGATTGGTTTCCGAGCGGCAGTATACGCTTGGCAATTTGGATGTGATGGTGTTGGCTGAAGCGCCGAAGATCGCGCCTCATATTCCGCAAATGCGAACAGGCATCGCGGCGGTTTTACAGTGTCAGACCGACCAGGTGTCACTGAAGGCGACGACGATGGAAACGCTCGGTTTTGTCGGGCGCAAGGAGGGGATTGCCGCGCAGGCGGTGGTCCTTTTGCAGAGCAAAGGAGAGATCTCATGACGGTGCGAGTGCGGTTTGCGCCTAGTCCAACTGGCCATCTGCATATCGGCAGCGTGCGGACGGCGCTTTTCAACTATTTGTTTGCCCGTCGGCACGGTGGGCAATTCATTTTACGTATTGAAGATACAGATTTAAACCGCAACGTTGAAGGGGCGGAGTTGCAATTCCTCGATGGTTTTCAATGGCTGGGCATCACTTGGGACGAAGGACCGGATGTGGGCGGGCCACACGCGCCGTATCGCTGTACGGATAGACTGGCTTTGTATCGGAAATATTTAGACCAATTGATGCAGGCTGGACAAGCCTACCCGTGCTTTTGCACGGATGAAGAACTTGCCGCCGAGCGGGAGCAGGCAGAACAAGAGGGACGTGTGCCCCGTTACAGTGGCAAATGTCGCCACCTGTCCGAGTCAGAGTGCAAAGCGCGCATCGACGCAAGCGAACCTTACAGCATCCGCTTCGCGGTGCCAGCAATGCAAGAAATCCACATCGAAGATGTGATTCGGGGACAGGTCTCGTTTCAAACGGACGATATTGGCGATTTTGTCATTGTCAAATCGAATGGCATTCCCACGTACAACTTTCAGGTTGTAGTGGATGATGCAGCGATGGACATCACCCATGTCATACGCGGCGAGGAGCATCTCTCCAACACGCCGCGGCAGGTCTTGTTGTATCAGGCGCTCGGCTTTGATTTGCCCGCATTCGCCCATCTGCCGCAGGTGTTAGATCAGAGCCGCAAAAAATTGAGCAAGCGGGATCCGAATGTGCTGCCGATCCAGCAATACCGCGCGCTCGGTTTTGTGCCACAGGCGATGATCAACTTCCTGGCCTTACTAGGATGGTCGCCTGCGGGAGAAGAAGAACTGTTTGCCATGGACGAGTTGATTGCTCAGTTCGATCTCGCTCGTGTCAGCAAAAGCGGCGCTGTTTTTGATGTCGACAAGTTATCTTGGATGGCGAATCAATACTTTAAATCCCTGCCGCTCGAAACAGCGACCTCGCTGGTGCAACAACAAGTGGACAACGCCAATTGGCAGCAGCCTGCCGGCGTGCCAGACCGTTGGCTTGGCGAAGTCGTGTCATTGTATCAAGAGCAGATGGTGTGCGCGTCGGACTTCTTGCGACTGGCGCCGGATTTCTTCAAAGCGGAAATCAGCTACGAGGCGGATGCGAAAGAATTGCTGGCGACTGCAGAGGCGCGTGTCGTGGTTGAGGCATATCTCGCAGCGGCCAAAAAGGATGAAGCATGGACGGCGGATGCCAGCAAGGCGCGCTTTAAAGAGATTGGCAAAGCGCAAGGCGTAAAAGGCAAAGGGTTGTTCATGCCGGTCCGCGCGGCTGTCACAGGCCAACTGCACGGGCGCGATTTACAGATGACCATCGCGCTGTTGCCGCGGCAATGGGTGATTTCGCGACTTGAAACCGCCTTGACGCAGCCGTCATAATATAATCAAGATTTGATGTGTGTTCCAATATGGTTCTCCACAACTGCAAAACAAACATGGCAGGAGGGCTCGGGTTTGTCCGCTCCAGAGAGTGTTCACCTGATGATCAGGGTGTGAGTGAACACGTGGATTGCCCAGAGTGTGTGCGCCTGCGCGAAGTTCGGAAGGAACGGCCAAATGGCTCAGTAAAATCCGACGGTTGGCACCGTTACATGCATCGAGCGGATCCGCTTTTGCCGGCGGATCAATTCAGAGTGGAACCGCGGCAATGACCGTCTCTGTCGGAGGCGGTTTTTTTGTATTCAGTTTTGAGGAAAGGTTTGATATGAATGGCTGTCGTTCTCTACAACAGTATGACGGGACAAAAAGAAAAACTGGAGACGATTGAACCGGGGAAAGTGCGCTTTTACGCGTGTGGCCCGACCGTCTACAATCTGTTTCATTTGGGCAACGCGCGGATGTTTATCTCGTTTGACATGATCCGCCGTTATTTGACCTACCGCGGATACGAAGTCCGCTATGTGCAAAACTTTACGGATGTGGATGATCGCATCATCCAACGGGCAAATGAGCAGGGTATTCCACCTCGCCAATTGGCGCAGGAAAACATCGATGAATATTTTCGGGATGCGGGTGCGCTGTTTATCGAACCGGCCACTGTCCATCCCCGGGTAACGGAATGCATTCCGGAAATCATCACTTACATTCAGGATCTAATTGGTAAAAACCATGCGTATGAGCGAGGAGGCAATGTCTACTTTGACACTTCTTCCTTTGCAGATTACGGCAAGCTGTCACATCAGTCGCCAGAAGATATGCGCTCGGGCTTCCGGATTGACGTGCAGGAAGAAAAAGACGATCCCAGCGATTTCGCACTTTGGAAAGCGGCGAAACCGGGCGAGGAGTTTTGGCCAAGTCCGTGGGGGAATGGCCGTCCGGGCTGGCACATTGAGTGCTCTGTGATGAACGCCTTGTATTTAGGGGAGCAGATCGACATCCATGCAGGCGGACGGGATTTGATTTTCCCGCACCATGAGAATGAGATCGCCCAGAGCGAGGCGCACTCCGGCGAAACATTTGCGAGGTATTGGCTGCACAACGGCACGCTCAATATCAATGGGGAGAAGATGTCGAAGTCCACGGGCAATTTCATTATGACGCGCGACTTGCTGAAACAAAAGGACGCGCGCACGATTCGCTTTTTCTTGCTCAGTGCGCATTACAGGCATCCGCTGAATTTCACGGAGGAAGCATTGTCCCATGCGGAGCAAGGGCTGCAGCGGATCGACAGAGCGATTCAGAGTTTGGATCACCGCATCGAAGCGCTTCGGCAAGTTGAAGACGTGGTGGAGGTGAAGCGGGATGCGCCTACTGAGCAAGTTCAGCGGGATGTCGCGCTGATTCGAGCGGAGTTTGTCGCGGCGATGGATGATGATTTCAATACAGCAGACGGCATTTCTGCCATATTTGAAGGCGTGCGGCGGGTGAACAGCCATTTGAGCGAAGGGCAAGTCAACATCACAGACCTGCTGGCGTATCGGGATGTGTTTGTCGAATTGCTCGGTGTCATTGGCTTGCCGGAGAAGGAAACACGACCGCTGGAAGCGGAAATCGCTGAATTGATCACGGCGCGCAATGAGGCGCGCAAACGGCGGGACTTTGGTCGGGCAGACGAGATTCGGGATGGGTTGAAGGCGCGCGGCGTCATTCTCGAGGACACGGCACAAGGGACACGTTGGAGCTACGGCCAATGAAGCAGGAGTGGCGTGTAGAGGCGCTCTCTCCGCTGGGACTGGCGTTTGTGGGCGATGCGATTTGGGAGGTGTATGCGCGCCAGCACTGTCTCAATCAAGGCGTGCGCAAACCAAACGATTTGCATCGGCTCTGCACGCGCTATGTCAGCGCGCGCGCGCAGGCCAATGCGCTGGCGCATCTCATGCCAATGCTGGCGGAGGCGGAGGCGAATGTGGTGCGGCGGGGGCGCAACTCAAAATCAGCGCATGTAAGGCGCAACGTCGATGTCATCGTCTATCGCCACAGTACGGGGTTTGAGGCATTGATTGGCCATCTCTACGGCAGCGGACAGGTTGAGCGGCTCGAGGAGATTGTTCGTGAGGCACTCGCATTCTTAGATGAACCAGAAAAGGAGCTATCCAAATGAATCGACCACCAGCGCGCCAACAAAAAGCTCGACAAGGCCGTAAAGAACATGCGAGATCGAAGGCCAAAACGCAGATGGAGCAGAGACAACCAGAGGAAGAAACGACCGAGACGCAACTGCTCAAAGGCCGCCATCCGGTGCTGACCGCACTTGCTGAGGAACGTCCCATCAATAAATTGCTTGTGGCTGAAGGGGCGTCAGAGGCAGGGCTTTCACCCATCATCGCACGAGCGAAGGAACAGGGCGTCGTCGTTCAGTTTGTGCCACGAACAAGGCTCGATATGCTGGCAGGGAACACGCATCAGGGCGTCTTGGCCTATGTGGCGCCTTATGATTACGTCGATGTCGAGGAGATTGCTGCGCGGGAAACGGGGCAGGCGCCGCTTATTGTCCTGCTGGATGGCGTGACAGATCCGCACAATCTGGGTGCCATCATTCGCACCGCAGAGGCAGTTGGCGCGCAGGGCGTCATCATTGGCAAACACCGCGCCGCGCCAGTGACAGAGACGGTCGCCAAAGCCGCTGCAGGCGCGCTGGAGTATTTGCCTGTGGCACGTGTCGCCAACATCGCGCAGACGCTGGAGCAACTCAAAGAGATGGGGTATTGGGTTGTCGGTACATCCGTGGATGCGCCACAGCGGCTGGTTGAAGTGGACTATACGCAAAAAACCGTGGTCGTCATTGGCTCCGAGGGCGCCGGCATGCACCGTTTGGTGAAGGAGCGCTGCGACTTTCTTGTCACCATTCCAATCCTGGGACGAGTTCAAAGCTTGAACGCATCTGTCGCTGCGGGGGTCATGCTCTATGAAGTCGTCCGCCAGAGAACGTAAACGCAAAGGGCAGCGTTGCCTTATTGTGGATGGCTATAACGTGCTGGCTCGGTCGGCGGGGACTTCACTGAGCAAGATTCCCGATTTGGAGCGCGCCAGACTCGATATGGAAGACCAATTGGCCCAGTACAGGTCCGTTTACGACGAAGACGTGGTGGTCGTCTATGACGCCCATCACCGTCCAGGGGTGGGCGGGACAGAGCGGCGCGGCGGGATCGAAATCATCTTCACGAGTTCTGGTGAGACTGCGGACGCCCGCATTGAACGGCTGGTCTACGAGATTCGCGATGATTATCGGGATATCACCGTGGCGACTTCTGATGCAGCGGAGCAGCAAGTCTCCTTCGGCGGTGGCGCCTTGCGCATCTCGGCCAATGAATTGCTGCGCCGCCTGGAGAATATGCGCAATTTCATCAGCCGCCAAACGGCGGCCCATCAGACGGAGCCACGTCATACTTTGGGCGACAGCATTCGCGGCGATATCGCGAAAGCCTTGGAAAAATGGCGTAGAAAGTAGAATGTCCTCAATCTAGGATTGATTATGATAGATTACATAATGTATAATGGCCACATCCTCTTGAGGCCCGGGGTGATTCAGTTTGTCGATGCAGCCCACACAGTTGGACGCTGATTACACGAATTACGAGGAACAAACAGACGAGGACCTAGTTGAGGCTGTGCGCAATGGCGACACGGCAGCATTGGAGTATCTCATTCACAAGTATCGAAATTTCGTGCGCGCCAAAGCGAGAGCGTACTTTCTCATTGGTGCAGACCGCGAGGACATTGTTCAAGAGGGCATGATTGGACTTTACAAGTCGATCCGTGACTTTCGCGGTGACAAACTTTCCTCTTTCAAGGCTTTTGCCGAGCTGTGTATCACCAGACAAATCATCACCGCGATTAAAACCGCGACACGCCAGAAGCACATTCCCCTGAATTCCTATGTCTCGTTGGACAAGCCAATCTATGACGAGGATTCAGACAGGACCCTGCTAGATGTGATTTGTACCGCTCGCGTTTCAGATCCGGAGGAGCTTGTTATACATCAAGAGGAATTTGACGATATTGAAGGTAAGATGTCAGAACTCCTGAGCGACTTGGAGCGAAAGGTGCTCATGCTATACCTCGATGGACGTTCGTATCAGGAAATCGCGGTAGATCTCGCCCGGCACGTAAAGTCGATTGACAACGCGCTCCAGCGCGTGAAACGAAAGCTGGAAAAATACTTGACTTTTCGTAATGTAGTGTGCTAATGTGTTGCAGGTATACGAGTCCCCGTTTCGGGGGTTCTTCTGTTTTATGTCATGAATTATTGTCTGCCTTGTTTTTTGCAAGGGGAGGTGCCCTGAATGCGTGAAATCATCACCTTAGCTTGCACGGAATGCAAGCAACGGAACTACACGTCGATGAAGAACAAGAAGAATGATCCCGAGCGGATCGAAATCAAGAAGTTTTGCCGCACGTGCAATTCGCATACCGCACACCGTGAAACTCGCTAAGTCGGAGCGGCAGCAAAGGAGTCATCCGGTATGGCAAAGCCAGACGAATCAATGGTGAAGACCAATCAGCAACGCCGCAGTGGCTTTTTCAGCTTCCTTGCTGAGTCTGTTCGAGAAATGCGTCGTGTGCGTTGGCCGAAACGCGGCGAGGTCGTCCTGTACACAGCCGCTGCCCTGGTGATGTCTGTTGTTCTGGGATTGTTGGTTTGGGGCTTTGATCTCGGTGTGTCGAAGCTGATGTCGCTTGTTGGTGTAGTTTAACGACTGTCTTGGGGGTGTCCGGGCCGCTGTTGCCCGCGTTATGGAAAACCTCGTAAAACACTGGTATGTCATCCATACGTACTCAGGCTATGAGAACAAAGTCAAAAGCAACTTGGAAAGCCGCGTTCAGACCATGGGGATGGAAGATCGCATTTTTAATGTGATGGTCCCTACGGAAGATGAACTGGAAGTGAAAAACGGGAAAAAACGTGTTGTTCAGCGTAAAGTGTTTCCTGGTTACGTGCTTGTGGAGATGGCGATGACGGACGATTCTTGGTATGTCGTGCGGAATACGCCGGGTGTCACAGGGTTCGTAGGTTCAACTGGCGCAGGTTCCAAGCCGGTTCCGCTGTTACCGCATGAAGTGGATGCCATTTTGCGGTCAATGGGTGTCAGTGAACCGAAACCGACTGTCAGCTATGACGTCGGTGAAGTTGTGCGACTTGTCGACGGGCCTTTTGCTGATATGGTTGGCACGGTTGAAGAGGTGCAGGCCGAACATCAGAAATTGAAAGTGTTGGTTTCGATGTTTGGGCGAGAAACTCCGTTAGAAGTCGAGTATACGCAGGTGGAGCGCCTGTCTTGATAATGGCAGTTAGATTGAGTGGCTCATATGGCTGCTCACTTTCTGTGGTTTGCCATGGCGAACCTTATAGATGAGTGAAGTTTCTTCACGATGCGTCCCGTGGGAGGGGAAATTCCCGATTACCACATTATGAGCGAAGGAGGTGGGCGTGTTGCCGAAGAAAATTGTTAAAGTCGTGAAGTTGCAAATTGCGGCCGGCAAAGCAACGCCTGCGCCGCCGGTAGGTCCAGCATTAGGTCAAGCACAAGTTGGCAACATCATGGGCTTCTGTAAAGAGTTTAACGCACGCACGGCAGACCAAGTGGGTTTGGTCATTCCGGTTGTGTTGTACGTTTACGAAGACCGTTCGTATACGTTTGACCTCAAAACTCCGCCGGCTGCTGTCTTGCTGAAGAAGGCTGCAGGTATCGAATCTGGTTCGGCAGAGCCGAATCGCAACAAAGTTGCAACGGTAAAGCGCGACAAGGTGCGCGCAATTGCCGAAGAGAAGATGGCAGACCTGAACGCAGCGAGTGTTGAAGCAGCGATGCGCATGGTTGAAGGTACTGCGCGTAGCATGGGAATCCTTGTCGAGGACTAATATGGCGGAACAATCGTGGGAGGTTGTCAAACCGCTGACCACATGGAGGTGAAACAATGGCACGCAAATCGAAACGCGCTCAAGAGCTGGCAAAGCTGATTGATCGCGATAAGCTGTATGATGCACAAGAAGCGCTCGGTCTGGTCAAACAGACTGCAAACGCAAAGTTTGATGAAACTGTGGAGATCGCTGTTCGTCTGGGTGTCGACCCGAAGAAGCAGGATCAACAGGTTCGTGGTGCTGTCGTGTTGCCGCATGGCACGGGTAAGACTGCGCGCGTCCTTGTTTTCGCCAAAGGCGAAAAAGCGAAGGAAGCGCAAGAAGCTGGTGCTGATTTTGTCGGCGACGACGATTTGATTCAAAAGATTTCACAGGGTTGGTTTGATTTTGACGTCGTCGTTGCAACCCCGGATATGATGGGTGCTGTCGGCCGTCTGGGTCGTGTTTTGGGGCCGAAAGGACTCATGCCAAACCCGAAAACTGGCACAGTGACATTTGATGTCAGTCGTGCTGTGCAAGAGATCAAAGCCGGTAAGATTGAGTATCGCCTGGACAAAGCGGGGATCATCCACTGTCCGATTGGTAAATCGTCCTTTGAAGTGGACCAGCTTGCTGGGAACTTCCGCACGTTGATTGATGCTTTGCAAAAAGCGAAGCCATCAGGTGCGAAAGGACAATATATCCGTACGGTCACGGTCGCTTCGACCATGGGTCCCGGTGTTCGTGTCAATGCGCTGCGCATTGGGGCGGGCGAATAATCTGATTGCTGGTTTCTGAATAGAAAAGTTTCGCCGTAGACAGCAGGTCCCTTCGGGGTTAATGTGTTCGCCTGCCGAGGTGGTGTAATTCGCTTGCTTTGCATGCGTGGCGCCTCGGTCTGTCGAGGCGCTTTTATATTTGGTTCATTGCTCTAAGGAGGTGTATGGATTGGCAGTACGTGCTGAAAAGGAACAACTCGTACAAGAAATTGCAGACCGTCTTGAACGCAGCAAAAGCGTCGTATTGGCAGACTACCGTGGCTTGAATGTGGCGGAAGTGACCGAACTTCGCTCCAAGTTGCGTGAAGCGGGTGTCGAATATGAAGTGTTGAAAAACACCATGACGAGCCGTGCAGCAGCAAAAGTAAACCTGTCGGGGATTGACGCGTATTTGGCTGGTCCGACGGCGGTTGCTTTCGGTTATGACGATGCGGTGACTGCTGCGAAGATTCTTCATGATTTCGCAAAAGAGCACAAAGCGCTCGAATTAAAAGGCGGCGTGGTTGAAGGTCGCGTTGTGAATAGTGAAGAAGTGGCAGACATTGCGAAGTTGCCAACTCGCGAAGGCTTGCTTTCGATGTTGCTCAGCGTTTTGCAAGCGCCTATGCGCAATTTTGCATACGTGGTGCAACAGGTTTCAGAACAAAAAGATGGCGGTGCAGAAGCGCCGGCTGCAGAATAAACCCATATTTTTATCAGGGCGGGTGCCCTGGACTTTAAGGAGGTCATTCGTTTGACGACACAAGAGATTCTCGAATCCGTAAAAAATATGACGGTTCTCGAACTGAACGAATTGGTAAAGGCAATTGAAGAGGAATTTGGCGTAACTGCAGCAGCTCCGGTTGCTTTTGGTGGCGCAGGTGCAGGTGCTGGTGACGGCGGCGCAGCTGAGCAAACCGAATTTGATGTGATCTTGACGAGTGCTGGTGCCTCCAAGATCGGCGTCATCAAAGTGGTTCGCGAAATCACAGGTCTTGGCTTGAAAGAAGCTAAGGAATTGGTCGACAACGCACCGAAACCGATTAAAGAAAAGATTGCAAAAGAAGACGCTGACGGTATCAAGGCTAAGCTTGAAGAAGCAGGCGCTAGCGTCGAAGTGAAGTAAGAGACTGTTTTGAACGGGAAGGGTGCTCCAGGCGAGCGCCCTTCTTTTGCGAATGGACGAGGGGCTGTTTCAAGGGGTGTGATTGCAATGACGGATCACTACTACACACATTCCCCGCAAGCGAAGCGTGATCCGCGTGTGATACAAGTTGCTGTTCGCGATATTGAACTGCAACTGCAGACGGATAACGGTGTCTTTTCGAAGGCGGGACTTGATGAGGCTACGCGACGGTTGTTGGAGCAGGTGTGGTTGCCGTCGGACGCTTTTGTGTTGGATCTTGGCTGTGGATACGGTCCGGTCACGGCGGTGCTCGGTAAAGTCTACCCGGACAGTCGCTGGGTGTTGGTGGATGTGAACGAGCGAGCGCTTGAACTGGCCGCGTTGAATACGGCGATGTTCGGAGAACGCTGTCAAACCATTTGCTCAGACGGGATTCCGCCTGATTTAGTAGAAGTGTTCACGGATGTGATCCTCAATCCGCCAATTCGCGCTGGGAAGGCCGTTGTCTATCGCTTGTTCGAAGACGCGCATCGAGCTTTGCAGATGGGTGGCCGCCTTTGGGTTGTCATACAAAAAAAGCATGGCGCGCCGAGTGCGTACGCGGAACTGGAGAATCGATTTTCCGAGGTAGAAACGGTCTACCGGAAATCGGGCTATTTTGTGTTTTTAGCAAAAAAGTTGACGTAGTATCTGTGGTGTGATATTCTTATCCAATGCAAACTGTAGCGATTGGACGGATGCTCACCTCTTTTGAATGTATAAAACCCGTAAACATTGGACATAGGTGAATAATAGCCGATTCGACGTGCTGAAATGTGGTTTGCTCTGGCCTCATTTTCTTTTTGTCTTTAGAGCCTCTTTTAAATTGCATCGTCCATCAAATCCGCTTGAGGGGTGACGGTTTTGCAGGGACACATGGTCAAGTATGGATGGGCTGAACGCCGTAGCTATTCGCGCATCCGAGAAGTCCTCGATTTACCCAATCTAATTGAAATCCAGCAAAAATCTTACGAGTGGTTTCTGCGTGAAGGATTGCGTGAAATGTTTGCCGATATTTCACCGATTCAAGACTTCACTGGAAACTTGGTGCTTGAGTTCATCGATTACAGTCTTGGTGAGCCTAAGTATGATGTTGAAGAATCAAAAGAGCGCGACGTGACATATGCAGCGCCGTTGCGTGTGAAGGTCCGGTTGTTGAACAAGGAGACCGGGGAAGTGAAAGAGCAAGAAGTCTTCTTGGGAGACTTTCCGTTGATGACAGACACAGGCACATTCGTCATCAATGGGGCTGAACGGGTGATTGTCAGCCAATTGGTTCGGTCACCTAGTGTGTATTATAGCAGTAAAATCGACAAAAATGGCAAGCGAACATTTGCGGCGACCGTCATTCCAAACCGGGGTGCATGGCTTGAGTTTGAGACAGATGCCAAGGATGTCGTCTACGTCCGGATCGACAGAACACGGAAATTGCCGATCACGGTCTTGCTGCGTGCTTTAGGGCTGTCTTCCGACGCTGAGATCACACAGCTGTTCGGTGAGGATGAGTATCTCCAAAACACGCTGGACAAGGATACCACGGATTCAACTGAGCGAGCGCTGGTTGAAATTTACGAGCGTTTGCGCCCTGGTGAGCCGCCCACGTTGGAAAACGCGCGCGCACTGTTGGCCTCTCGGTTTTTTGATCCGAAACGGTACGACCTTGCCAATGTCGGTCGCTACAAAATCAACAAGAAACTGCATATCAAGAACCGCCTGTTGAATCAACGCCTGGCAGAAACGCTCGTCGATTCGGACACCGGGGAGATCATCGCTGAAGCTGGCGCGATTATTGATCGTCGCTTGCTTGATAAGATCATTCCGGCGCTCGAGGGCAATGTTGGTCGTCTTTCGGTCAGAGCTACACAGGACTTGGTCGAGGATGAGAACGTGCCATTGCAGATGGTGAAGATTTTCAGTCCGCTTGAGGATGGGAATATCCTTCATGTTCTGGGCAATGGTCTGGTTTCGACGGATGTGAAATACATCACACCGTCAGACATCCTTGCAGCGGTTTCTTATTTCTTTAATCTGCTGCGGGGCTTGGGCACCACAGATGACATTGACCATCTCGGTAACCGCCGTCTGCGCTCCGTTGGTGAATTGCTGCAGAATCAGTTCCGCATTGGTCTCTCCAGAATGGAGCGGGTCGTGCGTGAACGGATGTCTATTCAAGACGCGAGTGCCATCACGCCACAGGCGCTGATCAACATTCGGCCTGTCATTGCAGCAATTAAAGAATTTTTTGGCTCCAGCCAGTTGTCTCAATTTATGGATCAGACAAACCCGCTCGCTGAATTGACGCACAAGCGTCGTTTGTCTGCGCTTGGACCGGGCGGATTGACGCGTGAGCGCGCCGGGTTTGAAGTGCGTGACGTCCACTATTCACACTATGGGCGCATGTGTCCGATTGAGACACCTGAAGGTCCGAACATCGGGCTTATCAACTCGTTGTCATCTTATGCGCGCATCAATGAGTATGGCTTCATTGAAACGCCCTATCGCCGGGTGGATCCGGAAACGGGCGTGGTTACGGAGCGCATTGATTATTTGACGGCAGACGAGGAAGAGAACTACGTTATCGCTCAGGCGAACGAGCCGTTGACCGAAGACAATAAACTTGCTTCTGATGAAATTACCGTGCGGTACCGAGAGGATGTCATCACGGTCTCCCGGGAACGTATTGACTATATGGACGTGTCGCCGAAACAGGTTGTCTCCGTTGCGACAGCGCTGATTCCGTTTTTGGAAAACGACGATGCGAACCGCGCTTTGATGGGATCGAACATGCAACGTCAGGCGGTGCCGCTGCTTGTCACTGACTCTCCTTATGTTGGGACGGGGATGGAGCATCAAGCCGCAAAGGATTCAGGCGTTTGCGTCGTATCTCGCCATGCTGGTGTGGTGGAACGTTCGACGGCCAAAGAAATTTGGATCCGTCAAGAGAGTGAAGTGGACGGTCAAACCGTGCGTGGGGATCTTGCGAAGTATCGCTTGATTAAGTTCTCGCGTTCGAACCAAAACACGTGCGTCAATCAACGCCCGATTGTGCGTGAGGGTCAACGAGTGAAGCCGGGGGATATCCTCGCGGATGGACCGGCGACGCAAAAAGGTGAACTTGCGCTGGGACGCAATGTCCTTGTGGCCTTCATGACATGGGAGGGCTACAACTACGAGGACGCCATCCTGCTTTCGGAGAAAATGGTGAAGGAAGACGTGTATACGTCTATTCACATTGAGGAGTACGAGCAGGAATCGCGGGATACGAAGCTCGGTCCTGAAGAGATCACGCGCGACATCCCGAATGTCGGTGAGGATGCGCTCAAGAATCTCGATGACCGCGGGATCATTCGCATCGGCGCGGAAATTCGCACTGGCGACATTCTGGTTGGGAAAGTCACACCGAAGGGCGTTACGGAGCTGACCGCAGAAGAGCGGTTGCTGCACGCAATCTTTGGTGAAAAGGCGCGCGAGGTCCGCGATACGTCTCTGCACGTGCCACACGGCGGTGCGGGGATTGTCGTCGATGTGAAAGTCTTTACGCGGGAAAATGGCGACGAGTTGCCAGCGGGTGTCAACCAACTGGTGCGGGTCTATATTGCGCAGAAACGGAAGATCTCCGAAGGTGACAAAATGGCTGGTCGTCACGGGAACAAAGGTGTCGTCGCGCGCATTTTGCCGGAGGAAGACATGCCGTTCCTGGAAGATGGAACACCGGTGCAAGTCGTCTTGAACCCGTTGGGCGTGCCTTCTCGTATGAATATTGGGCAAGTGTTGGAAACCCACCTTGGCATGGCGGCCAAAGTGCTTGGCCTGAAGATGGCGACGCCAGTCTTTGACGGCGCGCATTCTGACGATGTGTTCAACACGTTGACCGAGGCGGGGTTGCCGGCGGATGGCAAGCAGGTCTTGCTCGATGGCCGGTCTGGAGAGCCGTTTGAGAACCGGGTCACAGTTGGCTACGTGTACATGCTCAAGTTGCACCACTTGGTAGATGACAAGATCCACGCTCGTTCAACAGGGCCGTACTCGCTCGTTACGCAGCAACCGCTGGGCGGTAAAGCGCAATTCGGCGGGCAACGCTTTGGCGAGATGGAAGTTTGGGCGCTCGAAGCATATGGTGCCGCCTATACACTCCAGGAGATCCTGACCGTGAAGTCGGATGACGTGGTTGGTCGTGTCAAGACGTATGAAGCCATCGTCAAAGGCGAGAACGTGCCTGAACCAGGGGTTCCAGAGTCGTTCAAGGTCTTGATTAAGGAACTGCAGAGTCTTGGCATGGACGTCAAGATTTTAAGCGGTGACGAGCAAGAGATTGAGATGAAAGAAATCGATGACGAAGACGAAGGTTCCGAGAAGCTCAATTTGAATCTCGAATACCACGAAGTCGGCGAATAAAGCGCGCTTTGCGCTTTGTCGCTCGCGCGCGATGCTGCACGCCGTTAACGATTCACGCGTTACGATTGGAGGGTGCACGATTTGCTAGACGTGAACAACTTTGAGTTCATGAAAATCGGCTTGGCATCACCAGAAAAGATTCGGTCATGGTCACATGGCGAAGTGAAAAAGCCAGAGACCATTAACTACCGAACGCTGCGTCCGGAAAAGGAAGGTCTTTTCTGCGAAAAAATCTTTGGTCCGACACGCGACTGGGAATGTCATTGTGGAAAATACAAACGAATCCGCTATAAAGGGGTCGTTTGTGATCGATGCGGCGTTGAAGTGACTCGTGCGAAGGTTCGTCGCGAACGGATGGGACACATCGAGTTGGCGGCGCCTGTCTCACACATTTGGTACTTCAAGGGAATTCCCAGCCGGATGGGTCTGGTCCTGGATATGTCACCGCGCGCTTTGGAGGAAGTCATTTACTTCGCTTCTTACGTCGTGACAGATCCCGGGGATACCCCGCTTGAAAAGAAGCAGTTGCTGAGTGAAAAAGAGTACCGTTCCTATCGTGAAAAATATGGCTATGCTTTTCAGGCTGGCATGGGTGCGGAAGCCATTCGCTCTTTGTTGCACGAGATAGATTTGGATAAAGAGGTTGACACGCTTCGCGAGGAACTGCGCACTGCGCAAGGGCAACGCCGCAATCGCGCGATCAAGCGACTCGAAGTCGTGGAGGCGTTCCGTCTGTCTGGGAATCGCCCAAGCTGGATGATTCTTGAGGCGTTGCCGGTGATTCCACCGGATTTGCGTCCGATGGTGCAATTGGATGGCGGGCGTTTTGCAACCTCCGATTTGAATGACCTGTATCGCCGCGTCATCAATCGGAACAATCGTCTGAAGCGCCTGCTTGATTTGGGCGCGCCGGACATTATCGTTCAGAACGAAAAACGGATGTTGCAAGAGGCGGTTGACGCGCTCATCGACAATGGCCGACGCGGCCGTCCTGTCACGGGACCGGGCAATCGTCCATTGAAGAGCCTTTCGCATATGCTCAAAGGTAAGCAAGGTCGTTTCCGTCAAAATCTGTTGGGGAAACGCGTTGACTATTCTGGTCGTTCAGTTATCGTCGTTGGTCCTGAACTGCGGATGTACCAATGCGGATTGCCAAAGGAAATGGCGCTTGAGCTGTTTAAGCCGTTTGTCATGAAAGAATTGGTTGCGCGTGGCTTGGCGCACAACATCAAGAGCGCAAAGCGCAAAGTGGAGCGTGTGTCGCCAGAGGTGTGGGACGTCGTTGAAGATGTCATCAAACAGCACCCTGTGTTGCTGAATCGCGCACCGACTTTGCACCGCTTGGGTATTCAGGCGTTTGAGCCGACGTTGGTTGAAGGTCGCGCTATAAAGCTGCATCCGCTTGTCTGTACGGCGTACAATGCCGACTTTGACGGTGACCAAATGGCTGTGCACGTGCCTTTGTCTGCTGAGGCACAGGCTGAAGCGCGTCTGCTGATGCTTGCGGCGCACAATATCTTGAACCCGAAGGATGGCAAACCTGTTGTCACGCCTACGCAGGATATGGTGCTTGGCCCGTACTACCTGACGATTGAAAAAGAAGGCGAGCCTGGGGAAGGCAATATCTTCTCTTCGATGTCCGAGGTTGAATATGCGCGGCATCAAGGTTTGATCACGTTGCAGAGTCGCATTATTGTGCCGGCGAATATTCTGGCGAAAACAAGCTTGACTGAAGCGCAAGCAAAAGCGTTGCTCATCACAACGCCAGGCAAGCTGATTTTCAACAGCATTTTCCCTGCTGATTTCCCGTACTTGAATTCGGCGGCCAAGCAAAATCTGCTGGGCGGCGCGCCGGATGAGACGTTTATTTTTGACAAGGGTGTCAATCTGCAAGAGGCGATTAAAGCGCGGCCGATACCGAAGGCGGTCATTAAAAAAGACCTTGGGAACATTCTCGGCGAGTGTTTCCGCCGCTATGGCACGACAGTGACTGCTGAAATTTTGGATCGCGTCAAGCGTTTGGGCTTTAACTACTCGACGCGCGCTGGTATCACCATTGCGGTGAGTGATATCATCGTTCCAGATGAAAAACGGCAGATTATCGAAAGTGCAGAGGCGAAGGAACACAAGCTCAAGCAGCAATATCGTCGTGGGTTGATCACTGAAGAAGAACAGTACGTCAGCTTCAGCCAAATCTGGTCCGAGGCAAAGGAATCCATCTCGACGACTTTGATGGACAGTATGGATCAGTTCAACCCAATTTACATGATGGCCACCTCTGGTGCGCGTGGTAGTAACTCGCAGATTACACAGTTGGCGGGCATGCGCGGCTTGATGGCAAACCCATCGGGTGAAATCATTCAGTTGGCCATCAAATCGAACTTCCGCGAAGGATTAAGCGTCTTGGAGTACTTTATCTCGACGCACGGTGCTCGTAAAGGGTTGGCCGATACGGCTTTGCGGACGGCTGACTCAGGGTATTTGACGCGGCGGTTGGTTGACGTGGCGCAAGACACCATCGTGCGCGAATTCGATTGTGGAACAGACAAAGGGCTGCGCGTGGTTGAAATTCGCGATGGACGTGAAATTATCGAGGAACTGGGGGATCGACTGGAAGGACGAATTGCATTCCAGGATATTTTCCACCCAGAGACCGGTGAGAAAATTGTGGGTAAAAACGAGCTGATCGACGAAGAAGCAACAGATCGAATTGTCGAATCAGGCATCAAAGAAGTTTATATCCGCTCTGTCCTCACGTGTCGATCCCGCCATGGCGTCTGCATCCAATGCTATGGTCGGAACTTAGCCACTGGCAAGATGGTTGAAATCGGCGAAGCGGTCGGTATTATCGCTGCGCAGTCCATTGGTGAGCCAGGGACACAGCTGACGATGCGCACGTTCCACACGGGCGGCGTCGCAGGTGACGATATCACGCAAGGTCTTCCGCGTATTCAGGAGTTGTTTGAAGCGCGGAACCCGAAAGGTCAAGCGGTCATTTCAGAGTTTGAAGGGACCATCACGGACATCCGTGAGGCCAAGGACAAACGCGAGGTGGAATTGACCGGCGAAAGCGAGACGAAGATCTACCAGATTCCGTATGGTTCTCGTATTCGCGTCTCTGTGGATCAACAGTTAGAGGCTGGCGAAGAGTTGACGGAAGGGTCTGTAGACCCGAAGGAAATGCTGCGCGTCAAAGGGTTGCAAGGGGTGCAGAATTACCTGTTGCGCGAAGTGCAACGCGTCTACCGTCTGCAAGGTGTGGACATCAACGACAAACACGTCGAAGTGATGATTCGTCAGATGTTGCGCAAAGTGCGCATTCTCGATGCTGGCGACACCGAACTGCTGCCGGGTACCTATGTGGATTTGTTCAGCTATGAAAATGCCAACCGGCATGCGCTCTTGACGGGTAAAGTGCCCGCTGTAGCCCGTCCGGCGCTCTTGGGCATCACGAAAGCCTCGCTGGAGACCGATTCTTTCTTGTCGGCTGCATCGTTCCAAGAGACGACGCGCGTCTTGACAGAGGCTGCAATTAAAGGTAAAGTTGACCGACTGCTCGGTCTGAAGGAAAATGTGATCATTGGTAAATTGATACCGGCTGGGACGGGAATGTCTCGTTATCGCAATGTCAGTTTGCCTGGAGAAGAGGAAGAACAGTCAGCAAACGCTGATAGCTCAGCCGAGTTTGAAGCTGAGCCGGCGCCGACTGTGGAGTGATAAACCTTGGAAATCAGGCTGTCAATATGAGAATGATATTGACAGCCTGGAAACCTCGGTGATAGAATTCCGTAGTGTGCGTTGGGCACGGTGTGTTTCCACTGGGGGAGGCTCGTGCGGTGTCACTTGACGACATACGCCAAGCGAGGAAGAAAACCATAGGCACGAATCAGACTTTAAAGTTGCTCAAGCAGTTTGGGGCGCAGGTTACCTGTGTTTATATTGCAAGAGATGCTGAGCAGCACGTGGTGTCGCCTGTAGAGCAATTGGCGGAGAAAAACACCGTGCCAATTGTTTGGGTGGATACCATGCGTCAACTTGGCAAGGCTTGCGGTATTGAAGTTGGAGCAGCGACGGCGAGCATCATCCTGAATTGATGCTGGCTGGGTTTGGTATGTGGCGTGGGTTTTTGTTTGCTCAAACATGAACCACCAGGCTCTGTGGGCTTGAGTGGATTTGTGCAAAATCACTTTGTTGGACTTGAGAGGAGGTGCAGTAATGCCGACGATTAATCAGCTCGTTCGTAAGGGTCGCAAGGATGTCCTTAAGAAATCGACAGCACCGGCACTGCAAAAGGGGTACAACAGCCAACAGAAGTCTTTGACAGACTTGCCGTCGCCGCAAAAACGCGGTGTCTGCACGCGTGTAGGCACAATGACCCCGAAAAAGCCGAACTCGGCGCTTCGTAAGTATGCGCGTGTTCGGTTGACCAATACGATTGAGGTCACCGCGTATATTCCGGGGATTGGCCACAACTTGCAAGAACACTCGGTCGTGCTTGTGCGCGGCGGTCGTGTAAAGGACTTGCCAGGTGTGCGTTATCATATCGTTCGTGGTGCGCTTGACACCGCTGGCGTGAAGGATCGCATGCAAGGTCGTTCGAAATATGGTGCAAAGCGCCCGAAGCAAAAGTAATTTAAGATGACATGAATTTGTGATAAAGAAAGGAGGGTGCTCCGTGCCACGTAAAGGACCTGTACCGAAGCGGGACGTTCTGCCGGATCCGCTATATGGGAACAAACTCGTATCACGCCTCATCAACAAGGTGATGCTTGACGGGAAGAAAGGTGTATCACAACGCATCGTTTACAATGCGTTTGAAACCATTCGCGAGCGTTCTGGCAAGGACCCACTAGAAGTATTTGAAACAGCTATGCGCAACATCATGCCTGTGCTGGAAGTGAAAGCTCGCCGCGTTGGCGGCTCCAACTACCAAGTTCCAATTGAAGTGCGCAATGACCGCCGCATCACGCTTGGCTTGCGTTGGTTGGTCAACTATTCTCGCCTTCGCGGGGAGAAGACGATGGAAGAAAAATTGGCGAACGAACTATTGGACGCAGCCAACAACACCGGCGGTGCTGTTCGCAAACGCGAAGATACACACCGGATGGCTGAAGCGAACAAAGCGTTTGCTCACTACCGTTGGTAGAATAGATTCATAACCTGGAAGGAGGCGGCGAGATGGCGCGCGAATTCCCGCTTGAGAGAACGCGAAATATCGGTATCATTGCGCATATCGATGCTGGTAAAACCACCACCACTGAGCGTATTCTGTTCTATACTGGTCGGGTGCACAAAATCGGGGAAGTACACGATGGTGCTGCTACAATGGACTGGATGGTTCAGGAACAAGAGCGCGGTATCACCATCACGTCTGCTGCTACGACTGCTCAGTGGAAAGACCACCGCATTAACATCATCGACACGCCTGGACACGTGGACTTCACGGTAGAAGTTGAGCGTTCCTTGCGCGTGCTCGATGGCGCGTGCGCGGTTTTTGATGCAAAGGGCGGCGTTGAGCCACAATCAGAGACGGTTTGGCGACAAGCGGACAAGTATCATGTTCCTCGTATCGCATATGTGAACAAGATGGACATCATTGGAGCGGACTTCTTGGAATGTGTTGCTCAAATGAAAGGCCGCTTGGGCGCAAACGCAGTTCCGATTCAACTTCCGATTGGCGCTGAAGATCATTTCACAGGAATTGTGGACTTGGTCGAGAACAAAGCCATCATTTATACAGATGACTTGGGCACGCACTCGGAGGATACTGAAATTCCAGCTGATTTGAAAGAATTGGCGGAGGAAAAACGCAATGAATTGCTGGAAGCAGTCGCTGAGCTGGATGAAGAACTGATGATGAAGTACCTGGAAGGCGAAGAAATTACGATTCCTGAAATTAAAGCGGCGCTTCGCAAGGGAACCTGTAATGTGGAAATCTTCCCTGTACTTTGTGGTTCTTCATACCGCAACAAGGGCGTCCAAATGATGCTTGATGCGGTTGTTGCTTATCTGCCGGCGCCGACTGACGTACCGGCGATTAAAGGTGTAACACCTGAAGGTGAAGAGATTGAACGCCACTCTTCAGATGAAGAGCCGTTTTCAGCACTTGCCTTCAAAATCATGACAGACCCGTTTGTGGGTAAACTTGCGTTCTTCCGCGTATACTCCGGTATTTTGGAGAGCGGATCGTACGTGTTGAATTCCACAAAGGGCAAACGCGAGCGCATCGGTCGCATTCTGCAGATGCACGCGAATCACCGTGAGGAAATCACACAGGTTTACTCTGGTGACATCGCTGCGGCGGTTGGTTTGAAAGACACGACAACAGGTGATACGCTTTGCGATGAAAAGAGTGTCGTTCTGTTGGAGTCAATGGAATTCCCAGATCCAGTTATCTCGATTTCCATTGAGCCGAAAACAAAGGCAGACCAAGACAAGATGGGCATCGCTTTGGCCAAGTTGGCTGAAGAAGATCCGACCTTTAAAACCTACACTGATCAGGAAACAGGTCAGACCATCATTCAAGGCATGGGCGAATTGCACTTGGAAGTTATTGTTGACCGCCTGCAGCGCGAGTTCCGTGTTGAATGTAACGTAGGTCGCCCGCAGGTTGCCTACAAAGAGACCATCACGAAGCGCGTTGACCAGGAAGGCAAGTTTGTCCGTCAGTCTGGTGGCCGTGGTCAATATGGTCACGTCAAAGTCATTTTCGAACCGTTGGAACGCGGCGAAGGATTTGTCTTTGAAAACAAGGTTGTCGGTGGTGCGATTCCGAGGGAATACATCCCAGCTGTCGAAGATGGCATTCACGAGGCAATGCGTAACGGTGTCATCGCCGGTTACCCGCTTGTCGATGTGAAAGCGTCATTGTACGACGGTTCTTATCACGACGTCGACTCGTCAGAAATGGCGTTTAAAATTGCCGGTTCCATGGCATTGAAAGCTGGGGCGCTCAAAGCTGGTCCTGCGCTCTTAGAACCTGTCATGAAGGTTGAAGTCACTGTCCCAGAGGAATATATGGGCGATATTTTGGGTGACATCAATTCCCGGCGTGGTCGCGTAGAAGGCATGGACACGCGCGGCAACACGAGCATCGTACGTGGCTTTGTGCCGCTTTCAGAGATGTTCGGTTACTCTACATCGCTTCGTTCTCGCACCCAAGGGCGCGGTGTCTTTGCGATGGAGTTGGCTGCGTATGAAGAAGTGCCGAAGAGCATTGCAGAAGAAATTATTAAGAAGAGCAAAGGCGAATAAGGAGTGAATTTCGGTGGCAAAAGCAAAATTTGATCGTAGCAAACCACACGTAAATATTGGTACCATCGGCCACGTCGACCATGGTAAAACCACGTTGACGGCAGCGATTACCGCTGTGCAAGCTTCCAAAGGTAAAGCAGATGCACAAAAATATGATGAAATCGACAAGGCTCCTGAAGAGCGTGAACGCGGTATTACCATCAACACCGCACACGTGGAATACGAGACAGATGCGCGTCACTATGCGCACGTTGACTGCCCAGGCCACGCCGACTACGTCAAGAACATGATTACCGGCGCTGCGCAAATGGACGGCGGAATCCTCGTTGTGTCCGCTGCTGATGGCCCGATGCCGCAAACACGCGAGCACATCTTGCTTTCACGCAATGTCGGCGTGCCTTACTTGGTTGTCTTCTTGAACAAGTGTGACATGGTAGACGACGAAGAATTGCTCGAACTCGTCGAAATGGAAGTTCGCGAGTTGTTGAACGAATACGAATTCCCAGGCGACGACATTCCGGTTATCCGCGGGTCCGCACTGCGCGCCCTCGAAGGTGACCCGGCTTATGTTACCAAGATTGAAGAATTAATGGATGCAGTTGACAGCTATATCCCAACGCCAGAACGCGATACTGACAAGCCTTTCTTGATGCCGGTCGAGGACGTCTTCACCATCACTGGTCGCGGTACGGTTGCTACAGGCCGTGTCGAACGTGGCGGCTTGAAGGTTGGCGACGAAGTTGAGATTGTCGGTTTGCACGAAGAGCGCCGCAAAACGGTTGCTACCGGTATTGAGATGTTCCGCAAACTGCTCGACTCTGCACAAGCTGGTGACAACATTGGCGCTCTGCTCCGTGGCGTAGAGCGTAAGGACATTGAGCGTGGACAGGTTGTTTGTAAGCCTGGTAGCATCAACCCACACACACAGTTCTCCGCAGAAGTTTACGTCCTGACGAAAGAAGAAGGTGGACGTCATACACCGTTCTTTAACGGTTACCGCCCGCAGTTCTACTTCCGTACGACGGACGTGACGGGTGTTGTTACGCTTCCAGAAGGTACCGAAATGGTAATGCCTGGCGACAACATCGGCATGAAGGTAGAACTTATCGCGCCAATCGCTGTTGAAGAAGGTACACGCTTCTCCATTCGCGAAGGTGGCCGTACGGTCGGATCTGGCGTCGTAGCTACGATTACGAAGTAAGTGTGAGTTCATATATTTAAGAAAATCCGAGGCGAGCAAACTTGCCTCGGATTTTTTTCAACCTTTTTCTTGTCATTAGGCAATTGTTTTAGTATAATACCGCATGTTGGTCTTTTATTGCGATGAAGCAGAAGGTTGCCTAAGTGTCCATAGCCATATGGGATACCGATGGGGGAATTTCTGTGGAGTATGTCCAACGAATTGGGCGATAAAGGAGGGAAAACATATGGCTAAGCAAAAGATCCGCATTCGACTGAAAGCTTATGATCACCAAATTCTTGACCAGTCTGCTGAACGTATTGTCGATACGGCAAAACGTTCCGGCGCAAAGGTTTCAGGACCGATACCGCTGCCGACTGAGCGCGAAGTGTACACCATCTTGCGCGCACCACACAAGTACAAAGATTCACGCGAACAGTTTGAAATGCGCACGCACAAGCGTCTGATCGATATAAACAATCCGACGCCACAGACCGTTGATTCGCTGATGCGGTTAGATCTGCCGTCAGGCGTCGATATTGAAATTAAGCTCTAAATGATGAAGTGATACACGTGGTACCGTTGCATTTGGATGTCTGCCTTGGGAGGTGCACATGATGAAAGGGATTCTCGGTCGTAAACTTGGAATGACGCAGGTCTTTACGGAAGAAGGACAGGTTATTCCAGTGACTGTGATTGAGGCTGGTCCATGCGTTGTCCTGCAGAAGAGGGAAGAAGCTGTAGACGGCTATGAGGCCATTCAAGTTGGGTTTGCGGATCAAAAAGCGAACCGTGCTACAAAAGCTGAAAAAGGTCACGCTGAAAAGGCGGGGACTGCACCGAAACGCTTTGTGCGTGAATTTCGCGGCGTGAACTTGTCTGACTATGAAGTTGGACAACAGCTGAAAGCTGATGTGTTTGCGGTGGGTGACGCTGTAGACGTGATTGGCGTGTCGAAAGGGAAGGGCTACGCTGGTCCGATTAAACGGCACAATCAACATCGTGGTCCGATGTCTCACGGTTCAAAGTATCACCGTGGCGTAGGTTCACTTGGTGCTGTGGCGCCGAACCGTACATTCAAAGGACAGACCATGGCTGGTCGGATGGGTGGAGAGCGGATCACTGTTCAAAACCTTGAAATTGTCCGTGTAGATACGGAAAAGAACGTTTTGTTGGTCAAAGGTTCCGTTCCTGGGCCGAGAAATTCGTACGTGACCGTGCGTTCAGCTGTGAAGGTCACACAATAAGACGGTTTGAAAGGAGGCAAATTGATGCCGACGGTAGCAGTCTATAACGTTGCAGGCGAACAAGTTTCTGAAGTTGAACTGAATGAGCGGTTGTTTAGTGCGCCTGTTCGTTCTGATTTGATGCACCAGGTGGTTTTGCAGTATCTTGCAGCCCGCCGCAGTGGTACACACAAAGTGAAAAATCGCTCTGAAGTGGCTGGCGGTGGCCGCAAGCCATGGCGCCAAAAGGGAACAGGGCGCGCTCGTCAAGGAAGCATTCGCTCACCGCAGTGGAAGGGCGGTGGCGTTGTCTTTGGGCCAACACCGCGTTCATACGCGTTCTCTGTGCCGAAAAAGGTTCGTCGCCAAGCGCTGTACAGTGCATTGTCTTCCAAGTTCGCTGAGGGCAAGGTGCTCGTGTTGGATGACTTGGGCATTGTTGAGCCAAAGACAAAAAATATGGTGGCTGTACTGAATCAGTTTAATCTCAACAAAGCGTTGATTGTCGACGGCGAGAAGTTGCAAGCGGCATTTCTGTCCACTCGCAACATTCAAGGTGTCAAGTACATGGACGCAAGTGGGATTAATGTCTACGAGATTCTTCGTTACGAACATCTCGTGTTGACGAAGGATGCAGTTGCCAAGGTTGAGGAGGTGTTCGCATAATGGATGCGCGCGACCTCATTAAACGTCCGATTATCACGGAACGTGCAACAGAGTTGATGGAAGAAAACAAGTATGTTTTTGAAGTTGACCGCCGTGCGAATAAGGTTGAAATTCGCAAAGCGATCGAAAAATTGTTCGATGTGAAGGTTGCACAGGTCAACACGCTGAATCAAACAGGCAAGCAAAAACGCGTTGGCCGTCACGTGGGTCGGACTTCTGATCGAAAAAAAGCAATTGTCAAGCTGACGCCTGAGTCGAACCCGATTGACTTTTTTGGCGAAGCGTAAAAACGTCTGATAAATATTGCAACTTGATTCAACAAAGGAGGTTGTCAGTGTGGCTGTAAAGAAGTATCGCCCGACGTCACCGGGTCGGCGCTTCATGTCTGTGTCTTCATTTGAAGAGATCACCACAGATACGCCGGAGAAATCCCTGCTTGCTCCACTCAAGAATCGTGCTGGACGCAATCACCAGGGTAAGATCACTGTTCGCCACCAAGGCGGTGGACACAAACGTCGCTATCGTATCATTGACTTCAAACGGAATAAAGATGGGATCCCGGCGAAGGTTGCGACAATTGAGTATGATCCAAATCGGTCTGCTCGTATCGCGCTTCTCCACTATGTGGATGGCGAAAAGCGCTACATTTTGGCTGCGAATGGGTTGAAGGTCGGCGACAAAATTCAGTCCGGTCCAGATGCGGACATTCGTGTAGGCAATGCGTTGCCAATTGCAAATATCCCGGTTGGTTCAGTGATTCACAACATCGAGCTGAAGCCTGGTAAAGGCGGTCAGTTGGTGCGTGCAGCGGGTACCTCTGCACAGTTGATGGCCAAAGAAGGGGTCTATGCGACCATTCGTCTGACATCAGGCGAAGTGCGCCGTGTTCGCATTGAATGCCGTGCGACACTTGGCCAGGTTGGTAACTTGGATCACGAGAACATCAACATTGGTAAAGCGGGTCGCAGTCGTTGGTTGCGCCATCGCCCAACCGTTCGCGGTTCTGTCATGAACCCTGTGGATCACCCGCACGGTGGTGGCGAAGGTCGTGCGCCAATCGGTCGGAAATCTCCGATGTCTCCATGGGGCAAGCCGACGCTTGGCAAAAAGACTCGCAAAAAGAATCATCCTTCGGACAAGTATATTGTGCGTCGTCGTACGAAGTAATTTGCTTGGCTAGGTTTTAGGAAGGGAGGCACACCACATTGACTCGTTCGCTTAAAAAAGGACCGTTTTGCGATGACCACCTCATGAAGAAGGTGGAAGCCCAAAACACGGCTGGCGACAAAAAGGTGATTAAAACATGGTCGCGTCGTTCGACCATTTTCCCGCAATTTGTTGGCCACACATTTGCTGTGCATGATGGACGCAAGCACGTGCCGGTCTACGTGAGTGAGGACATGGTAGGACACAAGCTTGGTGAATTTGTTCCTACTCGCACATTCAAGGGACACGCTGGCGATGAAAAGTCATCTCGTTCCCGTTAAGAGAACTTGATAGGTAAGGAGGTTGGACGTATGGAGGCCACGCAAACCCGCGCTGTTGCAAAGTACATTCGTATTGCGCCGCGCAAAGTGCGTTTGGTAGTGGATTTGATTCGTGGGAAAGACACGGACGAGGCGCTTGGGATTCTGAAATTTACACCGCGGGCTGGTTCGCCGGTTGTGGAAAAAGTGTTGAAGTCTGCAATTGCAAACGCTGAAAACAACCACAATTTGGATGCGAGCCGCTTGTTCGTCAAGGAAGTTTACGTGGATGAGGGGCCAACCCTGAAACGGTTCCATCCGCGTGCACAAGGTCGTGCGTACAGCATTTTAAAACGTACCAGCCATGTTACGGTCGTGGTTGCTGAGAAGAAGGAGGGATAATCCGGCATGGGTCAAAAGGTCAACCCAGTTGGTCTGCGAATCGGTATTATTCGCGATTGGGAAGCAAAGTGGTTTGCGAACAAAAAGGACTATCAAGATCTTCTTCATGAAGACCTGAAAATCCGCAACTACGTTGCTGGTCGCTTGAAGGACGCTGCTGTGTCTTCTGTGGACATTGAGCGTGCGGCAAATCGCATCAACGTCACGATTCATACTGGCAAACCCGGTATGGTTATCGGCAAAGGCGGTTCAGAAGTAGATGCACTTCGCAACAATTTGAATCACCTGACGGGGAAACGAGTGCACATTTCCATCTCGGAAATTAAAGTGCCAGATTTGGCTGCAAAGCTCGTAGCTGAAAACATTGCGCTGCAATTGGAACGCCGGGTGTCATTCCGCCGTGCGTTGAAGCAGGCGATTCAACGCTCGATGCGCGCAGGCGCAAAAGGTGTTCGCGTACAGGTTTCTGGCCGTCTTGGCGGTGCGGAAATTGCGCGTACTGAAGGTTACTCTGAAGGCACAGTTCCTCTTCATACATTGCGTGCTGATATCGATTATGCGTTGGCTGAAGCACATACGACGTACGGTCGAATTGGTGTGAAGGTGTGGGTCTATCGCGGTGAAATCCTCCCGCAGCGCAACAAGTCTGCAGCGGAAGCACCGCAAACTGCCCCAGAAGGAGGTAGGTAAGCGATGTTGATGCCCAAGCGCGTCAAGCATAGAAAAGAGCACCGCGGTCGGATGACAGGTCAGTCAAAGGGCGGCAACGAGATCGCGTTCGGTGAATTCGGTTTGCAGGCGCTCGAAGCAGCTTGGATTACAAACCGTCAAATCGAAGCAGCTCGTATCGCGATGACGCGTTATATCCGTCGTGGTGGTAAAGTGTGGATTAAAATTTTCCCGAGCAAGCCAGTGACCCAGAAACCTGCTGAAACGCGGATGGGTAGCGGTAAAGGTTCTCCGGAGAAGTGGGTTGCCGTGGTTAAGCCAGGTCGTGTGATGTTTGAACTGGCAGGTGTGCCTGAAGAAATTGCGCGTGAAGCGATGCGTCTTGCAGCAAACAAGTTGCCGATTAAGACCAAGTTCATTACACGCAGCAGTCAAGTGGGTGGTGACGCAAATGAAAGCAACTGAACTGGTCGGTTTGAGCAGTGAAGAGTTGGAGAGCCGTGTGGATGAGTTGAAGGGCGAACTGTTCAACCTCCGCTTTCAACTCGCCACAGGTCAGTTGGAGAATCCAATGCGGATTCGCCAAGTGCGGAAGGATATCGCGCGGGTAAAAACAATTTTGCGTCAGCGCGAATTGGGAATTAGCTAACACGAAAGGAGGTCGTTTCGTGGAACGGAATGAACGCAAGGTACGCGTTGGCAAAGTGGTAAGTGACAAAATGGATAAGACCATTGTGGTTGCTGTTGAAGATAACGTGAAACACCGTTTGTACAACAAGACCATTCGTCGCACAAAGAAGTTCAAGGCGCACGATGAGAATAATGAGGCGAAGATTGGCGATACAGTACGCATTGCTGAGACGCGTCCGTTGAGCAAAGACAAGCGCTGGCGCTTGGTTGAAGTGATAGAAAAGGCAGTTATCATCTGAAGCCTGCTTGAGAGAAGGGAGGATGCCGCATGATTCAACCACAGACGCGTCTGGTGGTCGCTGATAACTCTGGTGCGAAGGAAATTATGTGTTTCCGCGTGCTGGGTGGATCGAACCGCAAGACGGCGAACATTGGTGACATCATCATTGCGTCCGTTAAGAGTGCAACACCCGGTGGCGTTGTCAAGAAGGGTGATGTTGTAAAGGCGGTTGTTGTCCGGAGTAAACGCGGTTATCGTCGCAATGACGGATCGCACATTCGCTTTGAGGAAAATGCAGCGGTGATTATCCGTGAGGATAAGAGTCCGCGTGGGACGCGTATTTTTGGTCCGGTCGCACGTGAGTTGCGTGAACGGGATTTCATGAAGATTATCTCGCTGGCACCGGAAGTTCTTTAAAGTGTACGACGATAGTGCTGATGTGGGAGGTGTCAACCGTGGCAAAAATGCGTGTGAAAACTGGAGATAAGGTCGTCGTCATCGCTGGCAAGGACAAGGCGAAGAGCGGCCGTGTTCTGAAGGTGTTCCCGAAGGAACAACGCGTATTGGTCGAAGGCGTGAACATTGTGAAGCGCCACTCGAAACCGAGCGCTGCAAATCCGGACGGCGGCATTCTTGAGAAGGAAGCTTCCATTCACGTATCCAACGTGGCAATTGCAGATCCCAAGACAGGCGGCGCAACGCGCGTCGGGTTTAAGTTCTTGGAAGATGGAAAGAAAGTTCGTTACGCAAAAAAGTCTGGCGAAACATTGGACTAAAGTAGCCAGGTGAAGGGAGGTACAATAGTGGCTCGTTTGTATGATATGTACCGCAATGAGGTCGTGCCGAACCTCGTAAATCAATTCTCGTACAAGAATGCTTTACAGGCACCACGCGTTGAAAAAGTTGTGATTAACATGGGTTTGGGTGAAGCGACGCAAAACCCGAAAGTGATTGACAGTGCAGTCGAGGAATTGAGCATCATTACAGGTCAAAAGCCTGTCATTACAAGGGCGAAAAAGTCGATTGCCGGCTTCCGTCTGCGTGAAGGGATGCCAATTGGCACAAAGGTCACTTTGCGTGGAGAACGCATGTACCATTTTCTCGATAAATTGATGAATGTTGCACTGCCTCGTGTGCGCGACTTCCGTGGGGTTTCACCGCGTGCGTTTGACGGTCGTGGCAACTACACACTGGGTTTGCGGGAGCAACTGATCTTCCCGGAAATCGATTATGACCAGATCGACAAGGTGCGCGGCATGGAAGTGGTCGTCGTCACCTCTGCAAAGACCGACGAGGAGGCACGTTCGCTCTTGACAGAGATGGGCATGCCATTCCGGAAGTCATAAATAAACGAACGAGGAGGTAGAGACCGTGGCTAAAAAGTCGATGATCGCGAAAGCACAGCGCAGCCCGAAGTTCAGCACACGTGCCTATACACGGTGCCGCGTTTGCGGGCGTCCGCATTCGGTATTGCGCAAATTCGGTGTCTGCCGTATCTGCTTCCGCGAGCTGGCATACAAAGGACAGCTGCCGGGTGTTAAAAAAGCAAGTTGGTAAATTTCTCGCGGAAGGAGGGCATTGAATCATGGTGATATCCGATCCGATTGCGGATATGTTGACCCGGATTCGCAATGCGAATCAAGTGCGTCATGAAAAAGTTGAAATCCCAGGCTCGAACATAAAGCGTTCAATCGCTGAAATTCTCAAACGTGAGGGCTACGTTCGAGATGCGGAGTTCGTTGAAGATACGCATCAAGGTGTGATTCGTGTGTTCTTGAAGTACGGTAAAGGTCAAGAGCGCGTCATCACCGGATTGAAGCGCATCAGCAAGCCAGGCCTTCGCGTTTACGTCAATCATGACAGTATTCCGCGTGTGCTTGGCGGCCTTGGTGTTGCAATTCTGTCTACGTCAAAAGGCATTCTGACTGACCGTGAAGCGCGTCAAGCGGGCATCGGCGGCGAAGTGCTTTGCTACGTTTGGTAATTTAGCAGGATTGGAGGTGTAGGTATGTCCCGTATAGGACGTAAACCCATTGCGGTTCCATCAGGCGTGGAAGTGGTTCTTGATGGAAACACGCTTCGTGTGAAAGGCCCAAAGGGGAATCTGGAACGCTTGGTTCATCCCGAGATAAGCGTCATTGTTGACACAAATGAAATTCGTGTAGAACGTCCAAGCGATGAAAAGAAGCACAGGGCGTTGCACGGTACGACGCGCAGCGTCATTGCGAATATGGTTGAAGGCGTCACAAACGGCTTCACGAAGAACCTGGATCTTGTCGGCGTCGGTTATCGCGCGGCAAAATCCGGCGCAAAAATCACTTTGTCACTTGGCTTCTCTCACCCGGTTGAATTGCCGAATGTCGAGGGAATCGAAGTTGATGTCCCAGCGCAAACCAAGTTGAGCGTCAAAGGCATTGACAAAGAATTAGTTGGTTCGTATGCAGCGAAAGTTCGCGAACTTCGTCCACCGGAACCCTACAAGGGAAAAGGGATTCGTTATGAAGGCGAAAATGTTCGCCGTAAAGTGGGTAAGACTGGTAAGAAATAATCCGCGTTCGGTGAGAGGAGTGAATCTGGTTGATTACGAAGCAAAATCGCAATGTAGCGCGCAAGCGTCGGCATGTACGTGTACGGGCACGTGTATCCGGTACAGCAGCGCGACCACGCTTAAATGTGTTTCGTTCTAACAAGCACATTTACGCGCAAGTGATCGATGATGTAAAAGGCGTGACATTGACCAGTGCATCGTCGTCCGAGAAGGACTTCGGCTTGGGTGGAAACATTGAAGCAGCTCGCAAGATTGGGGAAGCCGTTGCGAAGCGTGCACTGGAAAAGGGTATCAAATCTGTGGTTTTTGACCGCGGTGGCTACTTATATCATGGTCGTATTCAAGCACTCGCAGAGGCAGCGCGTGAAGCGGGTCTCGAATTCTAAAATAGAGAGGAAGGTGTTAACGTGCGCGTAGATCCAAACCAACTCGAGTTGTCGGAACGCCTTGTTTCAGTAAATCGCGTTGCTAAAGTCGTCAAGGGCGGACGTCGCTTCTCCTTCTCCGCTTTGGTCGTTGTCGGTGACCAAAACGGGTACGTCGGTGCTGGCATGGGCAAGGCACAGGAAGTGCCTGACGCCATTCGCAAAGCAGTCGACGATGCGAAGAAGAACCTGATTCACGTCCCAATGAAGCGGACATCCATTCCGCACGAGGCACTTGGCCGCTTTGGCGCTGGCCGCGTTTTGATCAAGCCAGCTCCACAAGGTAGTGGTGTCATCGCCGGCGGTCCTGCACGTGCAGTGCTGGAGCTCGCTGGCATCAAGGACATCGTGACAAAATCACTGGGTTCCACGAATCCAATCAATATGGTCCATGCGACCCTCGACGCTTTAAAGCAGTTGAAGCGCGCTGATGAAGTTGCGCGTTTGCGCGGCAAGAGCGTTGAAGAAATTCTCGGTTAAGGAGGAGGCAACATGGCGAAAAAATTGGCGATCACGCTAAAGAAGAGCCCGGTTGGCCGCCCCGAGAATCAACGTAAAACTGCGGTGGCGCTCGGACTGAAGAAGCTCCAGCAAACGGTTGTTCGCGAAGATACACCGGTGATTCGCGGCATGGTCAATCGAATTTCGCATCTCGTTGAAGTCGTCGAACAAGACGCGTAATCGAAACGAAGGAGGTGTCCTAGGATGCAGTTGCATGAACTGAAGCCCAAAGCGGGCTCTCGTCACGCGCGCAAGCGTGTTGGACGTGGTACGAGTTCGGGGATGGGTAAAACATCGACGCGTGGTCACAAGGGTCAATGGGCTCGTTCCGGCGGTGGTGTGCGCCCTGGCTTTGAAGGTGGCCAGACGCCATTTTTCAAACGCCTGCCGAAGCGTGGCTTTAACAACGATCGTTTTGCGAAACAGTACGCTACGGTCAACGTAGAAGCACTCAACGCGCTCGAAGCAGACACTGTGGTCACGTCGGAGGTTCTACTCGCAAAGCGGATCATCCGTGAGCCATTGGATGGTTTGAAGATCCTCGGTACTGGGGATTTGAGCGTGAAGTTGACTGTGAAGGCACAAGCGTTCTCGGCGACCGCAAAGGAAAAGATTGAGGCCGCTGGCGGAACCGCTGAGGTGATTTGACGTGGGTAGCGCCATTGCGAACTTGTGGCGTCTAAAACACCTTCGCAATCGGATTTTGTTTACATTGATGGTGATTGCCGTGTACCGGATAGGCACATATATTCCGGTACCTGGCATGAACGTAAATGCTTTAAATTCCGGTCAGGACAACAATGCGTTGTTCAACTTGCTCGATATGTTTTCTGGTGGCGCGTTTTATCGATTTTCGATATTTGCTATGAGTGTGACGCCGTACATCACCGCTTCCATCATTGTCCAACTCTTGCAGGCAGGGGTTGTACCTCGCTTTGAAGAGTGGCAGAAGGAAGGCGAGTCGGGGCGGCAGCGGCTGACGCAAATCACGCGTTACCTGACAGTGGGCTTGGGCTTGGTGCAAGCCATCGGATTTACGTATATGTTCGACCGGAGCAACCTTTTGCTGGTACATGGCATTTGGTCGTACATCATCATCATCGTCACACTCGCAACGGGTGACACGCTGTTGATGTGGTTCGGTGAAATGATCACTGAACGAGGGGTCGGCAACGGGATATCCATCATTATCTTTGTCGGCATCTTGTCTCGTTTTAGCGGTTTGGGACAGACGGTCTATACAAACTGGTTTATGGGGCAATCCGGCCACTTGTTCCTGTCGGTGTTAAAGGTATTGCTTTTGCTCTTGGGGATTGTGATTATTTTTGTTCTGATTGTCCTGGTTCAGCAGGCGGTGCGCAAAATTCCCGTGCAATACGCGAAACGGGTCGTTGGCAGAACCGTTTACAGCGGGCAACAGACACACATTCCCATCAAGGTGATTGCAGCGGGCGTGATTCCGGTCATTTTCGCAGTATCGCTCTTGGTGTTGCCTTACACCATTGCGTCTTATTTTGAATCACACGCGTGGGCTGCGTTCGTGCTCCGGTATTTAAGTCCGAATACGGGCTGGTATATGGCGCTCGAAGTTGTGCTGATCATCGCTTTCTCGTTCTTCTACACGCAAGTACAAATCAATCCGCAGCAGTTAGCGGAACAACTGCAAAAGCACGCCGGTTTCATTCCTGGTGTGCGCCCGGGATACGACACGGAACTGTACATTGTAAAGGTCATCAACCGTGTGACTGTGTTTGGTTCGCTGTTTCTGGGGTTCATTTCGGTGCTGCCGTTCGTGTTGTTGTCAGCCATCAATCTGTCTTCGTTCTATCTGGGTGGAACCTCGCTGATTATTTTGGTGGGTGTCGCTCTACAGACGATGCAGCAGATGGAAGGACAATTGCTGCAACGGAAGTATCGTGGGTTTATTCGCTAGCGAGTCGCGAAATAAGGGGGATATATCGTGCAGGTCATACTCGTTGGTCTTCCTGGGGCTGGGAAAGGCACGCAGGCCGAACGAATTCAATCGTATTTCGGCATCCCGCACATTTCGACTGGAGACATGTTCCGGCGCGCCGTGGCGTCTGGAGGTGAGCTTGGGCAGCAGGTTCAGTCCTACTTGAACAGTGGACGACTGGTGCCAGACGAGATCACCATCAAGGTGGTGCAAGAGCGCCTCGTGGACGAGGATGCACAGCGCGGATTCTTGCTGGATGGATTCCCACGTACCCTTGAGCAGGCGGACGCGCTCGACGGTATGCTGACTGAGATAGGCAAGCCAATTGATGCCGTTCTTTACATTCATGTTTCCGAGGATGTACTGTTGGCGCGGTTGACGGGGCGTAGGATCTGCCGTCAATGCGGTACAACGTACCACGTCATTTTCCAGCCTCCTAAAGAAGAAGGTGTCTGTGACAAATGTGGTGGGGAACTGTATCAACGCTCAGATGATTCGGAAGAAGCGGTGAAGACGCGTCTGGAACAATACAAGCACACCGCCCCCCTCATTGAATATTATCGGGAGCGTGGCGTATTGCGACAAATCGACGGTCTTCAGCCGATTGAACAGGTATTCGAAGATGTTCAGGCTGTGCTGGCCGCGTATGCGAGGTGAGTGCAGCGACAATGAGCGGATCTAGAGAATTACCACCTATAGGTAGTCTCATAGAGGTCGTCCAAGGTCGTGATGCAGGTCTCATCGCGGTGGTTGTTGGACATGTAGATGAACGGTTCCTTTTGATTGCGGATGGGTCGGTTCGACGAGCGGATCGACCGAAGAAAAAGAACGTGATGCATGTTCGCGACTTATCTTATGTCGCAGAGGAATTTGCTCGCAAGTTGGTGAGCGATGGTCGGTTCAACAATGCACAGTTGCGATATGCGGTCCGGAAGTTTGTGGAAGAGCGCTTGGCGATAGCACAAGAGAGCGCAGAAGGAGGCGCGTTTCGTGGCGAAGGATGATGTGATTGAGGTTGAAGGTAAGGTAATTGAGCCGTTGCCAAACGCGATGTTTCGCGTGGAGCTGGAAAACGGTCATAAAATTTTGGCGCATGTATCAGGTAAAATCCGGATGCATTATATCAAAATTTTGCCGGGGGATCGCGTTACGGTGGAGTTGTCTCCATACGATTTGACGCGTGGCCGCATTACCTACCGTTACAAATGACGATTGATCCCGACTTTACGATAGGTTCAATTGTGAGCCATGGGATTTCAATGAACCAGTCGAAATGGCGGATCAAGGAAATTGGTGATTTGCAAGGTAGACTGGTATTCGACTGCAATATGCGGTATGATACCGCAAGTGAGGAGGGTTCTAGATGAAAGTACGGCCTTCTGTCAAGCCAATGTGCGAAAAGTGCAAAGTGATTCGTCGCAAAGGTAATGTGATGGTCATCTGTGAAAACCCGAAACACAAGCAACGCCAGGGTTAAGGCGTGGCCTGACGATTCGTTATGTTACGTCCACGACTACAGCGCGGCTGATCCCTTCAATGGGACTGTAATCGTGTTTCTATAGATTTTTGACAAACATGTGGAGGTGGACAGACAACATGGCTCGTATTGCCGGCGTCGATTTGCCGCGTGATAAGCGTGTGGAAGTCGGCTTGACTTATATCTATGGCATCGGTCGCACGACGTCAAACAAAATTCTTGCTTTGACTGGGATTGACCCGAATCGTCGAGTGAACGAATTGACAGAGGAAGAAGTCATTCGTTTGCGTGATGCCATTGACAAGAATCTCAAAGTAGAAGGCGATTTGCGTCGAGAAATCGCTCTGAACATCAAACGACTGGTAGAAATCGGATGTTATCGTGGCGTTCGTCATCGTCGCGGTTTGCCAGTTCGCGGTCAACGCACGAAAACCAATGCTCGTACGCGTAAAGGACCACGTCGTACAGTCGCTGGTAAAAAGAAATAATCGGGAGGTGTAACGTTTGGCAAAAGTGAAGCAACGCCGTGGGGCGACTGCTCGTCCACGCCGTCGCGATCGAAAAAACGTCGAAACAGGTGTGGCGCACATTCGCTCAACCTTTAACAATACGATTGTCAGCATCACAGACCCAACTGGCGCAGTCATCTCTTGGTCGAGCGCTGGTAACGTCGGGTTTAAAGGTTCTCGTAAAAGTACGCCGTATGCGGCTCAAATGGCTGCTGAAACGGCTGCGCGCACCGCGATGGAACATGGCATGAAATCAGTGGAAGTTGCTGTGAAAGGCCCTGGGGCCGGACGTGAAGCAGCAATTCGCGCATTGCAAGCTGCTGGCTTGGAGGTCAGCGGCATTCGTGATGTAACCCCAATTCCGCACAATGGCTGTCGTCCTCCGAAGCGTCGTCGTGTCTAAGGATACATTTTGCGACAAACAGGGTAGATTGCGCAAAATTTACTCGTTTTATGCATCGTAGGTATACATGAAATCGGAGGTGTCAAGACTAGAATGGCAAGATATACAGGGCCAGTGTGCCGTTTGTGCCGCCGTGAAGGCCTTAAGCTGTACTTGAAAGGCGAACGTTGCCTGACGGAGAAATGTTCAGTTGACAAGCGCCCGTATGCGCCTGGTCAGCATGGACAAGGTCGCAAACGCGCGTCTGAGTACGGTCAGCAGTTGCGGGAGAAGCAAAAGGCGCGTCGGTACTATGGCGTCTTAGAAAATCAATTTGGTCGATATTACGAGGAAGCGGCGCGTCGACGCGGTGTAACAGGCGAAAATCTGCTTGAGTTGCTTGAGAGTCGTCTGGACAATGTGGTGTTTCGTTTGGGTCTCGCCGGTTCACGTGCAGAGGCACGTCAACTGATTCGCCACGGGCACTTCAATGTGAATGGTGGTCGCGTGAACATTCCGTCCTACCTGGTGAGCGAGGGCGATGTTGTGGCTGTTCGTGAGAAGAGCCGGGAAATTGCTCGCGTGAAGGAATTGGTAGAGGCGCTGACAGGGCGTACGGTACCAGCTTGGCTGCAACTGGATGTCGAAGCGTTGAACGGCAAGGTTTTGCGGAAACCAGCGCGCGAAGAGATCGATACACCAATCGCAGAACAGATGATTATTGAGCACTACTCGCGGTAATCCGGGCGCGTGACGGGCACGGATGTACCGACCGGTTCCGAGCGTCGAGAAGGAGGATTATGAATGATTGAAATAGAGAAGCCGCGGATTGAGATTGTGGAACAGGCAGAGGACTATGGGAAGTTTGTCTGCGAACCTCTGGAACGTGGATACGGTACGACGTTCGGTAATTCTTTACGGCGGATTTTGCTGTCCTCCATTCCGGGCGCAGCAGTTCGTTCTGTAAAGATTGAGGGCGTTTTGCATGAATTTGCGACAATTCCAGGCGTGGTCGAAGACGTTACGGAAATCATTCTCAATCTCAAACGGCTCTCGCTCAAAATTCACTCCGACGAAGAGAAAATCTTGATTATCGACGCGGATCATCCGGGAGACATTACAGCCGCCGACATTCGAGCCGATTCGGATGTAGACATCATGAATCCGGACCTGCACATCGCGACATTGACGGAAGGCGCGCGTGTTTACATTGAACTGCGCGCCGGTCAAGGGCGCGGTTATGTGCCAGCGCACCGCAATAAACCGGACGAACAGGAAATTGGGTTAATTCCAATCGACTCACTCTACTCGCCGATCACCCGCGTCAACTTTGCAGTTGAAAACACGCGTGTGGGGCAAGTGACTGACTACGACAAGCTGACCCTGGAGATTTGGACGGACGGCAGTGTTGCACCGGACGAAGCAGTCAGCGTCGGGGCGAAGATACTCACGGATCATCTGATGCTCTTCGTAGGGCTGACTGATCGCGGTAAAGATACCGATATGATGGTCGAGAAGGAAAGCGCACAGAATGACCGCGTGATGGATATGCCAATTGAAGAATTGGATCTCTCGGTTCGTTCTTACAATTGTTTGAAGCGCGCAGGCATCAATACGGTTGCCGAACTGTGCTCGCGTTCTGAAGAAGATATGATGAAAGTACGGAATCTCGGACGCAAGTCCTTAGAGGAAGTTATTGAGAAGTTAGAGGGAATGGGCCTGGGACTTCGTGAAGAGGACTAAAGTCCCCCTCATGTCATCTGCGAAGGAGGGAACAAAGTGGCTTATCGGAAACTGAATCGTACGTCTTCAAACCGGAAGGCGCTCTTTCGGAGTTTGGTCACAGATCTCGTATTGTACGAGCGCATTCAAACGACGGAAGCAAAGGCGAAGGAATTGCGGTCTATTGCCGACAAGATGATCACATTGGCGAAACGTGGCGATTTGCATGCACGTCGCAAAGTTGCACAATATGTTCGCCGTGAGCAATTGGAAGGCGAAGACAGCCAGGATGCAATCCAAAAGTTGTTTTCTGACATCGCACCGCGCTTCCAAGAACGCAATGGTGGTTATACACGCATTGTGAAACTGGGTGCGCGTCGTGGTGACGCAGCGCCGATGGTAATGATTGAACTGGTGCAATGAGCGTAGAGCGTGATACAGGCCGTGGAGGGCGGATTCGTCTCGTCGTCGCGTACGACGGGAGCGGCTTCCACGGCTTTGCGCGTCAAAGTGGTTTGCGCACGGTGCAAGGCGTGCTGGAAGACACCATCAGCGGCATGCTGGGTGTGCCTGTGGAAGTGCATGGCTCGGGCCGCACAGACGCAGGTGTCCATGCGCGGGCGCAAGTTATTCATTTTGATCAGGCATTTGGGCCGACGGCAGACAGATATGTGCATGTGCTGTCCAGACGCTTGCCAGCGGATATCATCCCTGTGCAGGCAACAGAAGTGGACAGTGGCTTTCACGCCCGTTTCTCCGTGGTGCGCAAATCCTATCGCTATTCGGTGCACAAGTCGAAAATTCCAGATGTCTTTCGCTATCGTTTTACTTGGAATGTCCCCACTGCCTTAGATCTCACTGCGATGCGCCGAGCGGCAAATCATTTAGTCGGTGAGCATGATTTTACCAGTTTCTGCGCTGCAGCCGCTCCCCAAGAGAACAAGATTCGCACACTTTATCGCTTTGACATCGAAGAGACGGACGATGAGATATTGTTTTATTGTGAGGGCAACGGTTTCTTGCAGTATATGGTGAGAATCATGGTCGGAACCGTGGTGGATGTAGGGCTTGGCAAATTTTTAGACACGGCGGTACCCGACATGTTGAGCGTGCGTTCACGTGCCAGTGCTGGCAGAACAGCGCCACCGCAGGGATTGTGTTTGTGGAATGTCGAATATCCGCCTGAATATGGTGGAAAAGTACTTGATCTGTGACTTCATTTGTTATAGACTTATGCAGGTATATTTGACCCGCTGACTCCCCGTTACTGTCAAAGGTCAAATCACTGATTCGGAGGGAACCTACTAATGCGTACGACGTATATGGCTAAGCCGGGCAGCGTTGAACGTAAATGGTATGTCATCGATGCTACGGGCTGGCGCGTAGGTCGTTTGGCTACACATATTGCGTCCATTCTGCGAGGCAAGCATAAACCAGAATTTACGCCGCACGTTGACACTGGCGACTTTGTCGTTGTTGTCAATGCGGATAAAGTGGAATTTACAGGTAACAAGTTATCGACGAAGATGTATCGCCGTCACTCCGGTTATCCTGGTGGTCTTAAAGAAGTGAGCGCTGCTGATATGCTGAACAAGCACCCAGAGCGTGTTTTGTACTACGCTGTACGGGGTATGTTGCCGCATAACACGCTAGGCCGTCAACAACTGAAAAAGTTTAAGGTCTACGCTGGTCCGGAACATCCGCATGCAGCTCAACAACCAGTGCCGTTAGATCCGGCAAACAAGGGATAATAGGAGGGACAGAACTTGGCTCGTTTACAGTACATGGCAACTGGGCGGCGCAAAACGTCTGTCGCTCGTGTGCGCTTGGTTCCTGGGGATGGCAGCATCTCTGTGAACAAGCGTCAAATGGATGATTATTTTGGCCTTGAAACACTGAAATTGATTGTGAAACAGCCGATGCTGTTGACTGAAACGCTGGGTCAGTACGATGTGCACGCGAATGTATACGGCGGTGGCATTTCTGGTCAAGCTGGTGCAATTCGTCACGGGATTGCGCGCGCGTTGCTCAAGGTGGACCCTGAGCTTCGCAAGACGCTGAAAAAGGCTGGCTTGTTGACACGTGACGCGCGCATGAAGGAACGTAAGAAATACGGTCTCAAAGCTGCTCGCCGTGCGCCGCAGTTCTCTAAGCGTTAAATTACAACATACGAGAAGAAACGAGCATCCCGGCACGTCTGGGATGCTCGTTTTTATTTATGTGGTGGTTTACGACAATGATGTTGCTATTTTAGGTGCTATTTTTGACAGTACAAGTAGTGTGGCGACACTTCATGTGGGAGAGGAAGATGACATAAACTTTTATGGATCGGAGATACTGGACATAAGACATTTCCGTGCATGAAGTTGTAGTTCACAGAATAGAGAACGAGTCAATTTTGGTGCCAGGCAAGGTGTGCCGGACATGGACGCGGATTTCGGTGAACAGCGCGAGCATCGTTAATGGGGGAAGTTTGGAATGACGACATGGTTGAAAGTGTTACCGAAGATGACTGGCATGTTCTCTGCATTGCTGATGTTGGGCTTCTTCGTTGGTCCGCAATCCAATGTGATGGCTGCTTGTGTGCAGACATCATCTTCGCAGGCTGGTTCAGTGTTGCAAACACCCGGTCTGGCAGGGAAAACCATCGTGGTTGACGCTGGACATGGCGGAAGCGACTCTGGCGCACGCGGTGTGAGCAGTGTCCAAGAGAAGAAAATTACGCTCGCCGTCGCCCATAAACTGACCAATTATCTGCATGAAGCAGGTGCGACCGTGGTGATGACGAGATCGACAGACAAGGATCTCGCCACAGAGGACGACCGCATGCGCAAACGGCGACATATGGGGGATTTAAAGGGCAGACTTGATGTCGTGACAAAGCAACCCATTGATGCGTTTGTATCTGTTCATTGCAATGCTGCCCCTTCGCCAGCGTGGCATGGCGCACAAGTGTTGTATCTGCGAACCAATGATGACGGCAAACAGCTTGCGACTTTGATGCAACAGGCTTTTCAACAGACACTATTATCGACCAAGCGCTCCATTCAGTCGAATCAGACGCTCTATTTGCTCAAACGGATAGAAGGCCCCGCTGTCTTGGCGGAAATCGGGTTTATCACCAACCCAGAGGAGGCACACTGGCTACAAAAGGAAAGTTACCAGGACAAGGTCGCCTTGACGATGTATGTGGCGTTGAATCGCTATTTTGAAGGGCAGTCCGACACGCAGAAGCCAAAGACGGTGTTGACATAGATTGCAACGCAACGACGAGTTAGGGGCGAAACATGGTGAAGCGAACAGCGTGCAGGTTGTTGGTCGGCATACCCATTGGGCTCTTTCTCTTAGGGAGCATGATGGCGTGGTCTTGGTCTGTTCGCGCGGAGCCTTTGAAGATGCAGGTTCGTCACGAAAATGTGGGACAAAGCCGGCGCTTGCATCTGGTCTTTACGCACAATACATGGTATGGCAAGCCAATCTATCGCCTCACGAACCAATCGTCAACGATCTTGGCGCACGTATCCCTCGAATCGTGGAGTGACGAGTCGTTGCCTATTTTATATATTGGTCAGCAACAGCCAGCCACCTGGCCGTCTGATGCTGAAGCGTTAAACCATCCACCTTATCTGTTGGCGCCAGAGGAATCGTTATGGTTTGTCGGCCCGCGCAACCCGCCTGTGAAGTTTGAACTCCATTGGCTTGAAGGCCAATCGCCGAAGTACGAAGTGGTCGAAGCAGGTGAAGAGACCAAAATCAACTAATCAAATCGATTTTTTCGGATTTGGATTCGATGGCTGCATGATGTACACTAGAGATGAGAATGGGTCATGCAGGAGGCGATTAGCCTGGTCACCAAGGAACAAGTTCTTGAAGTGTTACGGGACGTTGAAGATCCCGAGGTTCATAGAAGCATCGTTGAATTGGACATGGTTCAAGAGATTGAGATAGAGGAGAATTCTATTTCGGTCGAAGTGCTCTTGACGATACGAGGGTGCCCGCTTCGCACAGTGATCGAGAAAGACGTGACAGAACGTCTGCTGTCGTTGCCGGGCATCACAGATGCACAAGTCAGGATTGGGCACATGGATGATGCGCAGCGCGCCGCGTTTGCCGCCAAAGTGCGTGGGCATGCGCCGACGGACGGCACAAAGCAGCAACAGGAGGTTCCGGCGATACTGCGCGGAGACAGGGATATCGAGTTCTTGGCGGTCGCCTCTGGGAAGGGCGGCGTCGGCAAGTCGACAGTGACATCCAATCTCGCGGTCGCACTCGCCCGGCAAGGTGTTCGCGTTGCCATCATCGACGCGGATATCTACGGCTTTAGCATCCCGACCATCTTTGGTGTGGAAGAGCAGAAGCCGACAGTGATTGATGAACTGATTATTCCGCTCGAAGTTCAGGGCGTGCGCCTGATATCGATGCAATTCTTCGTGCCGAAGGACACCCCTGTCGTGTGGCGGGGACCCATGCTCGGCAAGATGCTGCGCAATTTTTTCAATCAAGTGCATTGGGGCGACGTGGATGTAGTGCTGCTCGACTTGCCGCCTGGCACAGGCGATGTCGCGCTGGACGTGCATGGCTTGTTGCCTGGGAGCAAGCAGTTGATTGTCACCACGCCGCAATCAGCGGCGTCGGCGGTAGCGGTGCGTGCAGGCATCATGGGACAGCGCACCAACCACGAAGTTGTCGGCGTCATTGAAAATATGGCCTACTATCAGTGTGAGGGCTGTGATGAACGCGCCTATTTATTTGGGCGTGGCGGCGGCCAGAAGGTCGCTGACCAGTTGAATACGGACGTCTTGGCAGAAATTCCGATTGCCAATCTGGATAAGCACCCAAAGTCGCTGTTTGAGGCAGATACGCTTCACGGCAAGGTGTACGCAGAATTGGCAGCCAAAGTCGCCCGCAAACTGGAGTTGCGCAAAAAACAATTGCAGCAGTCGTGATAAAAAGAGGGGAAGTCGGGCATGCTCGGCCTCCCCTCTTTCCTTTGCGACACAGATGCCCGTTTGGCGACAGGTCCCATCCCAGTAGTGCCTTTGCGCGCCATTCGCCGCCGCCTCACTTGACGCTTATTTTCGCAATATTGTCGGTGTAGATCATATCGGCATGTCGGTTTAAGTTTAAAAGGAGGAATGCAAATATGAAAGCTAGTGATCTGCTTGTGCGTTGTCTTGAATCAGAGGGCGTCGAATATATATTCGGCATTCCAGGCGAGGAAAACATAGATTTGATGGATTCTCTGTCGCGCTCGCCCATTCAATTTGTGTTGACCAGACATGAGCAAGGTGCAGCTTTTATGGCGGACGTATACGCGCGCGTGACGGGAAAACCGGGCGTTTGTTTGGCGACGCTCGGACCTGGCGCAACGAATCTCATCACCGGTGTGGCCAATGCCCATTTGGACCGCTCGCCTGTCATCGCCATCACCGGACAGGCAGCCCGCACGCGATTGCACAAGGAATCACATCAGAATGTGGACACCGTTCAGTTGTTTAAAAGCATTACCAAGTACGATCAACAGATCTTATCTGCGCGCACCATTCCAGAAATCGTGCGCAAGGCGTTTGAACAAGCCGTCTCTGGCAGTCCCGGCGCAGTGCATCTGCAATTGCCGGAAGATGTCGCGCGAGACGAGGTGCCTGCTGACGTTCAACCGCTGTCTGTCTTTCGCCAGGAGGCAAAAGCACGGCCGCTGGAAGATGCACTAGGTGAGGCCGCGCGGTTGATCACGGAAGCAAAACGGCCCATCATCCTCGCTGGCAATGGCATCATCCGCACAGAGGCATGGGATGAAGTCGAAAAACTGGTGACGACGGCCAATCTGCCGCTTGTCAATACGTTTATGGCGAAAGGTCTGCTTCCTTTCGACCATCCACGGAACTTATTTACGGTCGGCGGCACACCTTATCCTGTCGGATTGCGCCCGCTACATGAGGCAGACCTCATCATTGCCATCGGCTTTGATTTGGTGGAGTACGATCCCGTCAATTGGAATCGGGATCAAACGCGTCGCGTGCTCAATATTCACTCTGTCCCCGCCGAAACGGATGCGCATTTTCCAGTGGTGTTAGATTTAGTGGGAGATATCAAGGAGACGTTGACCGCGCTCGAACAGTTGGTCGAAAGGCGGCCGGATCCAACGAACCATGATGCGATTCGCGCGCGCAGACTGCAGGCGCTGACATCGATTCCAACGCCACACGAAGCGCTGCCGCGGCAGGTGATGTGGGCCTTAAGCAAACAACTGCCGCAAAATGCAGTTGTGATTTCGGACGTCGGCTTGCACAAAGTATGGGTCTCTCGCTGGTATCAGCCAAAGGCACCTGGCCGAACCATCATATTTAACGGATTCGCCTCCATGGGTGGTTCGCTGCCTGGCGCACTGGCCAGCCGATTGGCCAAGCCGCACGATCCGGTCGTTGTGGTCACAGGTGATGCAGGGTTTCTAATGAATGCTCAGGAACTCGAAACGGCCAAGCGCTTGGGGCTTGTTTTCACCGTCGTCATCTTTAATGACCGCTGTCTGAGTTTGATTGAAAAACATCAACAAGACGCCAATCTGGCTGTGACAGACGTCACCTTTACGAATCCGGATTTTGCGCTGTTCGCCAAAAGCTTTGGTGTGGATCACCGCGTGGTGAATAGTGCGGAACAATTCTCTGTGGCTTTGGATGAGGCGGTTTCCAGTGCGCGGTTGAACCTGTTGGAAGTGGTTCTCTAAACAGGAATAAGCCCCGTAGTTGGTAACACGACATACGGGGCGCCCCGATTCATCCCTTGCCTTCTTGTTGGGAACTTGAACTGCTGCTGCCCTTTTCGCTGCTACCGCCACCGCCGCTAGAGCCTGATTCCATGGCTTTTTGCGCCGCTTTTTCCAATTCGCTTTGGAATTTGACTTGGAATGTCGGTGAACTCAAGGACTGCATAATCACCTTTTGGAGATCTGTGCGAAATTCAGGACCTTGCATCAACGTCTGAAGGTTCTTGTTGAAATCGTCTGATTTGAGTAAAACGAGCATATCCTTTTGGAACTCTGGTTCTTTCATCAATTGTTGGACAGTCGTTTTCAGTTCTGGTTGCGCGGCCTTTGCCAAAGCTGCGGCGAATTTTGGATCCTTGGCGCTGTCTGTCAAAAATTGCTGCGTTTTTTTCGATTCAATGGATTTCGTCAGCGCTTGTTGCACTTCTTGCTGTGAAACCAGCAGTTCGTTTTTAAAAGACGGGTCTTTTAAAATATCGGACAACGCTTGTTTGCCCTCTTTTGAATTCAAAATATCCAACACCATTTGTTTCGTTTGGCCATAATCGCCGCTGCCACTTGATCCACTCACATCAGCGCTGGCGTTGGTCATCCCGCATCCAGTGACGATCAACACGGAAACAGCCAATATTGGAATGATGGCGCGTTTGATGATCACGGTCGTCCCTCCGTTCTCTTCAATGACTATGGTCAGTATGTGACGCCTGTGATTTTATATGCCAACCAGAATGCTGGTTTGTCTGGTTGGTTTCGGTACGGTATCATAAAATCGGAAACCCCAATGCCGCGGTTTTGGCCGCGGCACTGTTGTCTTAGCGCACCGTCGAGGAAACTTCGGCGCCGGAAATCAGTTCGGATACAGTGACGAACTTATAGCCTTGCGCGCGCAATTGGCTGATGATTTGCGGCAATGCTTCAACAATTTGCTTAGAAGAGTCGCTGGCATGCATCAATACGATGTCACCGGGGACAGCGCGTTTGACCACGCGGTTCACAATGTTTTGTGTACCCGGGTTTTTCCAGTCCAGGGAATCGGTATTCCATTGAATCACCTTGTAGCCCATGTTGTTCAAGCAATGGATGACGCGTGTGTTAAAGTCCCCATTCGGTGTGCGAATCAAGGTGGTTTTGACGCCAGTCACTTGTTGGATTGCTTTCTCTGACAGGGACACCTGTTCGCGAATCCAGCTGTCTGAGTAGTCGGAGAAATCCTTGTGCAAGTTGCCATGGTTGCCTATCTCATAACCCATATTCTTGATTTGCTTGGCAATTTGCGGGTGACGGAGTGTCCATGGGCCGCTTAAAAAGAATGTCGCCTTTTTTACGTTTTCCTTTTTCAGCACGGCCAGCGCTGGTTCCGGCACTTTGTTCCCCCAGGAAATATCAAAAGTCAGTGCAATTAACTTTTTGTCTGTGTCGACCTTGTAAATCGCCTGTGGCGTGGATGACGTTTTTGTCTGTGCAAACACAGGGGTTACAAAAAACATGACGGCTGTCAACATTGTGGTCAATACGGAAAAGAATAGCGTGCGTTTCACTCGGTACATGCGTTGAAGACCTCCTTTTTTCTGTAGAAAGTGTTTGCGTACAGGCAAAATGTATACGGAATTTGACAAAAACACGCTGATATCAGTCGAGGTGGATCCATTTGACAAAATCAATCACAAAGCCGCGTCCTGAGATGCCGATTTATTTCGGTCTGTCCATATTTTTATTGGTCATTGGGTTTTTGTTCGGGTGGCAGAATCCGTCGCGCTTTCGCGCACAGTTGACACCTTCATTGAAGCAACTGGTCGAAAGCATTCAATCCACGCAAGGTGATACAAGTTGGTTGCACACGTTCTGGGTCATTTTCCTCAACAACGCGACCACTACGCTGGAAATGGCTTTATTCGGCATTGTCGTCGGTATTTTCCCCGTGTTCAGTATGTGGTTGAACGGCCTGCTAAGCGGGTTTGTCATTTCGCTGGCGCAACAACAAGACGGGATTCCAGCGTGGAAGACTATTGTATACGGCATATTGCCACATGGGATTTTTGAGTTGACGGCCATTTTTTGGGCCGCCGCGCTGGGCATCGCCAATGGGATGGCGACACTGCGGGCCGTCCGGTTGGCGTACGGGAGAAAGAACACCATAAGAGGTGAACAGAAGCGCGATGATCCGCTTCATTTCCGCGAGCAACATCCCCTTCGTTTTTCATTGTTGCGCACGGCGCGTAGTTTGCCGATCATCTGGGGCATCTTATTCATTGCGGCATTGGTTGAAGCAACAGTCACACCACATATCATGGCATGGGGGGTGCCGGGGATTCATCACTAGGCATAGGTGGCACCCGCCCGCGCTGCAACTGAAAAGGGAGGCGAATATCTGTGAAAGAACTGCATATCATCGGTGTTCCTTCCGACTTGGGTCAGGGTCGTCGCGGTGTCGATATGGGACCCAGCGCGATTCGTTACGCAGGCTTGAGTGGGCGGTTAGAGGGACTTGGTTATCACGTGCGCGATTTGGGGAATATCAATGTGCCAACTCCGGAGATGACGAAAGCGGCTGATCACAAATCCCTTCGCTATTTGCCAGAAGTGACAAAAGTTTGTACAGATTTATTCGGGATGGTCAACAAAGTGGTGAAAGATGGCCACTTGCCCATCATTCTCGGCGGAGATCACAGCATTGCCATCGGCAGTGTCGCAGCCATGGCCAACCAGGATCAAACCTATGGTGTCATCTGGTTTGACGCGCATGGTGACATGAATACAGAGGAAACGACGCCTACGGGGAACATTCATGGCATGCCGCTTGCGGTCAGCCTTGGCTATGGACATCCAGACCTTGTGAACATCGGCGGGTTCCAACCGAAAATCAAGTCGGGTAACGTCGTGCTTGTCGGCATTCGTTCGATTGACGAGGATGAGGCCAAGTTGATGAAGCAAGCGGGCGTGAAGGCGTACACGATGGCCGAGATCGACAAACGGGGCATGGCCGCCGTGATGGCCGAGGCCATTCAAATTGCCACCGATGGGACGGATGGCGTGCATTTGAGCCTGGACTTGGATGCACTAGACCCCACTTTTGCGCCAGGTGTCGGCACACCGGTCAATGGCGGCGTCACGTATCGCGAGGGCCATCTGGCCATGGAGATGCTCGCAGCATCTGGCGCCGTTGTTTCCGTGGATGTTGTCGAAGTGAATCCGATTCTCGACAAGCAGAACCAAACAGCCGTTATGGCTGTTGAATTGCTGCAGTCCTTGTTCGGCAAAACGGTCATGTGACGCGCTGACAGCGAATGGCGTCTGCGGTCGGGATGAATGGATCACAATGTTTGTTTCGTTCATCCCGACGTGGATTTTTGCGCAGGCGGTTGTGTTATGATGAGCATGTCCGGGTCATTTGCGCTTGTGTGGGCGGATGCGCTTCTGCGACACTTGGACATGCCCTCATCATGCGAAACATTTTGAAAACGGGAACAAATTCATCGGAGGTGGATTATGGCCGGGGATATCAAGATCTTTGCCGGGCAGTCAGGGAAGACGTTCGCGACGCGGATATGTGATTATCTGGGCGTCCAACTGGGCCAATCGGAAGTGATTCAGTTTTCTGACGGAAATCTGTTTGTGCGCATCCAGGAAACGGTGCGGGATAAAGAAGTGTTTCTCGTCCAACCGATAGGGCTGAAACCGAATGATGAATTTGTCGAAATCCTCTTTTGGCTCGACGCGTTCAAAAGAGCGAGCGCGAATTCAGTCACTGCGGTGATTCCTTACTTCGGCTATGCGAAAGGCGATAAGAAGGACGAACCGCGCGTTTCCATCCGAGCGCGCGTCTGTGCGGAGGCCATCGAATTGGCTGGCGCGGACAGAGTCGTGACGATGGATTTACATAGCCCGCAGATACAAGGATTTTTTAAACGCCCTGTAGACCACCTGATTGCCTCCCCCATTTTGTGCGCCGCATTTAAACGATTTGCCATCGAGAACTTCGTCGTGGTTTCTCCTGATCCCGGCTTTGCCAAACAAGCCCGCAAATATGCTTCGCAGCTCGGTGTGTCTGTGGCCATTGGCGACAAGATTCGAACAGGCCACGACGAACGGGCGAGTGTGTTGGAGTTAATCGGCGATGTGGCGGGCAAAAACGCTTTGATTGTCGATGACTTCAGCACGTCGGGCGGCACGCTCGCAGATATCGCGAGAATGGTGCGGGAGAAAGGGGCAAACCGCATATTTGCCGCGTTGTCACACGTGCTTTTGGATGCAAAGGGCGTGGCGCGCATTGAGGACAGTCCCATCGAGTTGGTGATTGGCACAGATACGGTCATCAACGAGCATGCGCAAGCTTCAGCAAAATTTGTGACCACCTCGGTTGCGCCGCTTTTCGCGGAAGCGCTCAATCGCATTCACCACAGCGATTCGGTTAGCTCGCTGTTCGACGACATCCCAGAGAAAGTGTTTGCCCATGCGGTGCTGGACGCCAAGGTGCTTAGCTAGGGAATCCATTTCTTAGACGTCAGTAGTGTCAGATTTGATGATAAGCCCATAGCCTAACCAGAGACGATATATACGCCTGGGAGGGATTTATGGATGCTCATGCTAGCGCTTGGAGACTCCATTACATTCGGTTACGGGGCGACTGATCCCCAGCGAAGTTACCCGCAAATGTTGCGCCAGCATTTCGCCCGCAATCAGCGCGTGAGCCTCCATGTGCAAGCCAAGCCTGGCTGGACATCACGCCAACTGAATAAATCGCTCGCCGATGTGCCTGCGTGCATCTTTGATGAAGCAGAGTTGGTGACCTTGATGATTGGCGGCAACGATTTACTGAAGAGTGCGCCGTTCTTGATCCAAGGAAAGCCGGAGCGGATCGCGCAGGTGTGCGAGCGGGTGCAGTCAGAGGTCGAGGAAATTGTCGGCCGAGCCAATCGGCCATATAACACGTTTGCCATCGCAACCCTCTACAACCCATTTCCCAATTTCGATCTCGCCGAGCAGATCACACTCCAATTCAACGATATGATTCGCCGCGTGGCGATACGCAACAAATTGCGTATCGTCGAGGTGGAAACCCTGTTCCGAGGCAATGAAGCGACCTTTGTGGAACATTATAGAAACGGCCAATTCCGCGACATTCGCATTGTGCGAAATCCGATTCATCCAACAGACGATGGGCATCGAGCGCTGTACCTCGGCTTTGCAAAAGTGCTACAAAAACCGATGCTCAGCCGTCAGCGTCGCAAAATCAGCAGGCAAAAGCGCCGTGCTTGATGTTAGGGCACTTGACGTGGCCATGGTTGTGCGAAACAATGAAAGGTGACTTCTGATTAGCATACGCCGGTTGGGTGAATATACATGGACGCATGGTTGGCTGTTTTCCGCAGTTTTAGTTTTCGAGATGTCATTGACATCTTGTTTGTTGCTGTAGTTTTGTATTTCTTGTTGTTGCTGGTGCGTGGAACGCGTGCCGTGCAACTTCTTAAAGGTGTCATTATTGTCGTTATCGTGACGATGATCAGCAGCTTATTGCACCTGTCCGCATCTAGTTGGCTCTTGAGCAGGATCATTCAAATTGGTCTGTTTGCCATTCCAGTGGTGTTCCAGCCCGAGTTGCGCCGCGCGCTTGAGCAACTCGGCCGGGGCGGCTTTTGGACGTTTTCTTTAGGGCAGCAAGACCAAGAAGAGATCCAGCAGACAGTGAATGAGATCGTTAAGGCAACGCAGGTGTTGGCGAAGACGAAGATAGGTGCGCTGATTGTCATCGAACGCAAAACAGGACTTTCAGAATACATTGAGACAGGCACAATGATAGAGGGGATCGTCAGTTCCGAGCTGTTTATCAACTTGTTTATTCCGAATACACCGTTACACGATGGCGCAATCATAGTGCGGAACAAACAGCTGGTGGCGGCTGGCTGTTTCCTGCCACTGACGGAGAATCGCACTTTGGACAAGCAATTGGGCACGCGGCATCGCGCGGCGTTGGGCATCAGCGAACAATCCGACGGCGTGGCGGTGGTCGTGTCCGAAGAGACGGGCCACATTTCGGTTGGGGTTGATGGTGTGCTGCACCGCAGCTTGGATGAACGGGGACTCAAGGAGTTGTTGACTACGCTGCTTGTTCCGAAACGCCCCAATGCCTTGGCGTTTCGGAACAGAAAGGCGGAGCCGTAAATGATGGATCGATTTTTGCGCAATAACAACGTTCTGCGTATTCTTGCACTGGTTTTGGCGTGCATTTTGTGGTTGGTCGTGCACACGCCGGATACAACGCAGGAGCAAAAGGGAATCACAGAGCACTATCCTTCTATGCCCATCCACGTCGAGGTCGGTTCGAATATGGTGGTTTCGACGATGAACCAGTCGACGGCGACGGTCAATGTAACCACCAGTTTGAACAATGTACCTATGCTGTTTTCCGCGATGTCAAAAGTTCAACTGGTCGTCAACGCACAAGGCTTAAGCCCGGGGCAACACACCTTGCGCATCTTCGCGTTGAACATGCCGGATGATATTCAGGATATCAAAATTGACCCTGAAACGGTCAATGTCGTGCTTGAGAAAGAAGTGGATGTCGAAAAGCCCATCAACATTCAAATCAAGGGTAAACCGGCTGACGGCTACGCGCTTGGGTCGCTGAAAATGAACACGCAGTCGGCGATTGTCAGCGGTGCGCGTTCGGCAGTGAAAAAGGTGGCGCAGGTAGCAGCGACCGTCGATGTCGGAGGGCTGAAAAGCGCAGACACGAAAATCGTCAAGTTGACGCCGGTGGATGCGGATGGCAGAGCGGTGGACAATGTCGAATTGTCTCCTTCGAGCATCAGTGTCGAAGTGCCAGTGGAAGCAACAGAGGATACGCTGAAACTGCAACCGGAAGTGACGGGGTCGCCAGCGCCTGGGTATGCTGTATCGAATGTGACCTTGAGTGAAACGCAGGTCAGTGAAACAGGACTTGCGAAGGATCAACTGCCGCCGAACGGTTTGAATGTGCCAGTGGACGTTACAGGATTGACGGCGAGCAAAACGTTTAATGTGACTGTACCGCTGTTGGAGGGCATCACGAAAGTGGTACCGGACACCGTCCAAGCGACGGTCACCGTGGAGCCGATGGTCACCAAAACGTTTAAGCAGGTGTCTGTGTCGGTGCAGAATGTGCCTAAAGGATTGAATGTGACGCTCAAAAACAGTCCGAAGGTCAATGTCACCCTGTCGGGGCCGGCCACCATCATGCAAGATTTGACAGCCAAGGATGTACAGGCTTATGTGGATGCGAGCACGCTAAAATCGGGCATGACCAAGGCAAGAGTGACTGTACAGGCGCCAAAATGGGTTGAAGCGGCCAACATTTCCCCGCAGACCGTTGCGGTGCAAGTCCAAGGCGCATAGGATATGGGGCGCATCGCTTAAAGCTGCAACGATTGTTAGATGATAAAGAAAATACAAGAATCTGCAGGCGCGCAACTTTGTGACATGGTTGTTGATTTGCGGATTCTATGGCAGAATAGTCGGGTCTTGAGAGAGGGGCATATTTTGTGGGTAGTTTGTTTGGCACAGATGGTGTGCGCGGCGTGGCAAACGCAGATTTGACACCAGAGTTGGCTTTTCGTCTTGGACGCGTAGGCGCCTATGTGCTCACCAGTCGATCACCAGGCGCGCGGATTGCTGTTGGCAAGGACACGCGCATTTCCGGCGATATGCTGGAGGCGGCGCTCATCAGCGGCATCCTGTCCATGGGCGTAGATGTGTTGCGCCTAGGGGTTATCAGCACGCCTGGCGTGGCCTATTTGACGAAGCATTTGCGTGCGGATGCGGGCGTCATGATTTCGGCGTCGCACAACCCTGTAGAAGATAACGGCATCAAATTTTTCGGCGGCGACGGGTTCAAGTTGATGGATGACGTGGAAGAGCGGATCGAACATATCCTGGCAAAAGGGGAAGAGAGTTTGCCAAGGCCAACGGGGGACAAGGTGGGACGTATTTATGACGAACCTGCTGTAGAAACCTACATTCGCTTTCTGTTATCGACCGTTGAGCATCGGATGGAAGGACTGCACGTGGTGCTGGATTGTGCCAACGGGGCAGCTTCGGATATTGCGCCCGCGGTATTCGAGCGTCTGGGCGCGAAGGTGACGGTCATTCATGCCGATCCCGACGGGGTCAATATCAATGTGGGCTGTGGATCCACACATCCGCATGTGGTGCAGCGCACGGTGTTGCAGCACGACGCGGATCTCGGATTGGCGTTTGACGGTGACGCGGACCGGTTGATCGCGGTGGATGCCACGGGACAGGTTATCGATGGGGATTTCATCATGGCCATTTGCGCGAAGGCATTGAAGCAGGACAACAAGCTGACGGATAACAAGTTGGTGGCCACGGTGATGAGCAATCTTGGTTTTGTCAAAGCCATGGAACAAGAAGGCATCGATTTGCTGCGCACCGCTGTCGGCGACAGATATGTCATGGAGCGCATGCGGGCAGACAAGGCAATTCTTGGCGGTGAACAATCCGGCCATATCATCTTTTTGAACCATACCACGACGGGGGACGGCATTTTGACCGCATTGCAATTGGTCGATGTCATCGTTAAATCTGGCGAGCCGCTCACCTTGTTGCGCAACGTAATGGTCCGTTATCCGCAGATTTTGGAGAACGTGCGTGTGCGTGACAAACATGCTTGGCGGGAGAACACAGCCATTCAAGCAGCGCTAAAACAAGGCGAAGATGTCTTGGGGGATAGCGGACGGGTACTGGTTCGTGAATCTGGCACAGAGTCGCTGGTGCGCGTGATGGTTGAAGGGCCAGAGGAAACGGTCTTGCATAAAGTGGTTGGAGATATTGTCAAAGTCGTCGAAGCGGAGCTTGGTGTGTAACGATAGACCGATAAGTCGCCGGTTTTGAGAGGGGGGATGTCCGCTTCGAGGAGTGGCAAATTGCTCGAAGCGCAATAGAATATCGCATGCCGTGTGAATCTTGACACATGCGCAAGCGTAAAGCGCCTGGGCTGTCAATGTGACTTGGCAGTTGACGCGGAGGAGGTTGGCGAACCATTCGGCGGGTGCCTCCCGGTGTGCCATCGCGCCGCAAGCGAAGCCCGAAACCCACTGAGGCAACTGGTGGAACAGGGGTTAGCAGATGACGAGGAGGACTTTTTCATCTATGTGTGGGATTGTCGGTTATATCGGTGCTCGGAATGTGAAAGATGTCGTGGTCGGCGGTCTTGCGAAGCTTGAATATCGCGGCTATGATTCCGCGGGGATCGCGGCGATAGACGGCGGTAACATCAAAGTCGTCAAGTCGGTTGGACGTTTGGCCAACTTGGAGACCAAGCTGGAAACCACCGAATTGGGTGGCGAAGCGGCAATTGGCCATACCCGTTGGGCAACGCATGGAAAACCATCAGACGAAAATGCGCATCCGCACCAAGACTGCAGCGGTAGGTTCGCCATTGTGCACAATGGCATCGTGGAGAATTATTTATCGCTGCGCGAGGAATTGATGGCGGCAGGCCACCAGTTTCGCTCGGAAACAGATACAGAAGTGGTCGCACATCTGATTGAGGAACTGTACAATGGCGATTTGTTTCAGACGATGATTGCGGTCGGCAAACGGATCCGAGGCGCCTACGCGCTGGTCGTCTTGGCGAAGGATCATCCCGAGCAAATCGTGGCCATGCGCAAATCCAGTCCGATGATCATCGGTCTTGGGGAGAACGAAAATTTTGTCGCATCGGACATTCCAGCCATTCTTGAATATACGCGGGACATCTACATCATGGAAGACGGCGAAATGGCCGTTCTGACGAATTCGGGTGTCGAGTGCTTCACATTTGACGGCGAACCGATTCACAAAGAGGTTTACAAGGTCACTTGGGATGCAGTTTCGGCAGAGCGTGGCGGTTACCCGCACTTCATGCTCAAAGAGATTCACGAGCAGCCAAAGGCCGTCCGTGATACCCTGCGCGGCCGTGTGGCAGATGATTTGAGTCGTGTGACGCTCGACGACATTCATATGGATGAAGCTTACACGAAGAAAGTGGATCGAATCCACATTGTCGCCTGTGGCACGTCATGGCATGCAGGATTGGTCGGGAAAGCCGTGATCGAGCAATATGCGCGCATTCCAGTGGATGTGGAAATCGCGTCGGAATACAGGTATCGCAGCCCGATTTTCAGCGAAAACACGTTGGTCATTGTCATCAGCCAATCCGGGGAGACGGCAGATACTCTGGCTGCATTGCGTGAAGTGAAGCAGCAAGGACTTCGGGTATTGGCGATCACGAACGTGGTCGGCAGTTCTGCAGCGCGCGAGGCGGACGATGTCATCGTCACCTGGGCTGGGCCGGAGATTGCCGTTGCATCGACGAAGGCGTATACGACCCAATTGGCTGCGTTGTACCTTTTGGCCATCCACTTTGCCCATGTGCGCGGCCACTTGGCAGACGCGGAAGTGCGCGAACTGATTGAGGCGCTGGACGGATTGCCGGCCATTGCCGAGCAGGTGCTGGATACAGCGCCGCAGTTGGAAAACTTCGCGGCCCGCTATGTGGAGGCGACAGATGCGTTCTTTATCGGTCGCGGCCTCGATTACTCGTTGTCACTCGAAGGCGCGCTAAAGCTGAAGGAAATCTCGTATATCCATGCGGAAGCGTACGCTGCGGGGGAATTGAAGCATGGCACTTTGGCGCTCATCACAGAGGGCGTGCCTGTGATTGCTTTGGCGACGCAGCCACAGTTGTACGAGAAGACGGTCAGCAACATCGTCGAGGTGAAGGCGCGAGGCGCATTCGTGCTGGGCATGACTTGGGTCGGCAATGAAGATTTGGAGAAGTCGGTAGATGAAGTGATTTATCTGCCCAAGACACTGCCTGCTTTGGCACCGCTTGTCGCGGTGATTCCGATGCAGTTGCTCTCCTACTATGCGGCGGTTGCGCGGGGGAATGACGTGGATAAACCACGCAACTTGGCGAAGAGTGTGACGGTGGAGTAGGGATTGCGCGGGTAGCGTGTGGGGTGTAGACTTACAATCAAGTTGTTACCTGTGACAATTAAGTTCTTGCTGTCACAGCAAAATTAAGTTTTACACTAGCAAAAAAGAGTTGGAAACTAGCCAAATTAAGTTGGTAACTAGAGCATGGGTGAAAACGGGTTAAACGCCTGAATTCGCCCATGTTTTTTTGATGCGGGGGGAAAGGGTTGAGGAAAAAGAGTGAAGAAAAAACGGGGGTGATTGCGTGAGGAAAGGACGGAGTAAAAGGGCTAAAAAGGCTTGAAATGAAAGGGATTATTAGAGAGTGAAGGATAAATTGAGGAGGAGAAAAGCGTGAATGAAATGCGTGAAAAAGATTGTCCCTAAGCCCTTATCCCTGCCTTTCCCCTGCTCTTCCCCCTTCCATCCCTTTCCTTTCCCGTTTCCAACTTAATTTTGCTGAAAATCCGTAATTTTGGAATAAAATAGTTGAAAAAATGTGTGATTCAGTTTCCAACTCAATTTACCCCCAAAAATTAGGAATGGGTGAGAAGCTAGGCGGGGCAGGATGTGGGAGAAAATGGTGGATAGAACTTAATTTTGCGATGACATAGTAGGGACGCGAAAACTTTATTTGATGTTGTCGGAGTTGAATTAACGTGGGTTAAGGGGAAAGGGAAGGAAGGGGGTTCATGCGGTGGATATGGAATCCAGAGATGTAACGCGGATGTTGCTTTCTTTAGTCACTGATGGGCAGGAGTATGGGGTATCGCTTAGAAACACATATCCCCAAAACGTAAAATGTTCTTTACAAAACTGGATGTGAAGTCATATTCTAATGTAAAGAGTTTTTTACATTTGGGAGTGTGATGAAAGTGCAAACGAATCATGCAAGTCCGATTTTCTTAATCATCTCCGTTGTGTATGTATTACTCGTAATATCACTTATTGCTTTAGTGGTTTTTCTATTGGTTTCTTTGGCGAGCAAAGGAGATGAGAGGAAAACTCATATTAAAATCAAGGCGATGGCAAACGCTTTTATCGTCTTGTTTGGAATCTTATTGCTTAATGTGATTTGGACGATATATCGCATGGTCATAGGTCAGGCGGGAAGTCCTTACCCGTTTGTCTATTTATTTGTAGTGTCACTCGTTTTCCTTATTTCCCTCATCATTAACAAGAAGAAATACGGTGATTGATGGGATGGAGAACAGAATCCGTGAGTTGAGAAAAGCGAAAAGACTATCACAAGACGAACTTTCCAAATTATGTGGTGTAACAAGACAAACCATCCATGCAATCGAAAACAATAAATACGACCCATCATTGTCGCTTGCCTTCAAGTTAGCTAAACACTTGGACACAACGGTTGACGCACTCTTTATCATTGGCAACAATTGAGGGGGGTCTCTTCTCAGTACGGGGGCTTATATGCAGTGAGGCTTACGGGGCTAAGGGCAGGTTAAACACCGAGGGGTCAGACTATGGACAAAGATTATTGGAACGAGCAGTTTCGGAGCAGGCAAAATAAACTATTCAGTCCAGAAGAATATCTGGTCAAAAATATCGAATGTTTCCGTCCAGGTTCTGTGCTTGATGTTGCTTGTGGTGACGGTAGGAATGCCATCTTTCTAAGCAAACACGGGTATGATGTCACGGGTATTGATTTTGCGAACGAAGGGCTACGACGCTTGCGGGACTTTGCATCAACTCAGGGATTAAGACTGAATACACATGAAATTAATGCAGATGATACCGAGCGTATCACTACATTGGGTCAATTTGATAACGCCATATTTGTTCACTTTAAGCCTTCAATAAAAACCTTTCTGGCAGTGTCTAACCTTGTTCGTTCTAATGGGATTATATTGATGACCTCGTTCAACTATCGACATCTACTTAAATCACCGCAATTCCCTTCACAACTTTGCTACGGTGAAGCTGAATTTTTGAACCGAAGTTCCTTACTTGACCTGGTAGAGTATGTTTCCTATTCGGACGAACGAGGATTTTTAGACGGATATATCTTTCGTAAGCAATCCGCTCCTTAAACTATCGGTGGCGGTAATTGAAAAACGTGTTGTTGTTGAGGCTCAGAAAAATCCCTATAACCTGTCTACTGGTATAATAAGGTGAGGGGGCAATCAAATGTGGGTAAACATCGGGAAATCAATGAGTGTGTAAAATATTTTGTGTAAACTCCCAATCCCCAAAAGGGAGTATGAGATTGGGAGGACATAAGAGTGACTAAGGTTTCAAAAGAACAGCTCAGAAAGTTCGTGTTAGGTTAAAAGTGTGGACACAACGAATCAAGAATGTGAAAATAAGTAAATTGATTCGAGGTGTCTACGATGACAAAACAATACGATGCAGATTTCAAACT